>CAIMHT010000047.1 GCA_903840935.1 uncultured Chlorobiaceae bacterium | reverse complement strand
GGCGCATTGATCATCATCACCAGATCAGCACGGTATTCGGGGGTCTGTGTCTGATGGAAAAAGTAGGCCGCAACAAGGGAGAGCACAAAAACAAGCAGAATGCCATACCTGCGGCGCAGAATAATCTTGACAATCTCTTCAAGACTTATTTCGGGCTCCCTGGTTGGCGTATAGTTTTTCTGCACTTGACCCTTGCTCTGTGGTTCAACCGTCATGAGGTGCTTCCTGATCGTTATTTTTTAAGACTTGAATAAATATACGCCCATGGATAGACCGCACCAACGACACGAGTAAACTTGTCGAAGCTGAAGCTCCTCTCCGGAAAGATAATGGTATCGTTTGGCTTCAGGGCAATAAATGCTGAGCGGTCTCCATGATTGTAGTACTCTTTTAGATCTATAACGTAGGCCTGCACACCGTTTTTGTCGGGTCCCTGACGTGCAACCAGCACTTTGCGCAGGTTTGCTTCGGGTGCCAGCCCGCCTGCAAGGGCGAGAATGGTGGCAAAATCGACATTTTCTCGAACCACAATCTGGCCCTGCTTGTTGACCTGGCCAAGGACATTGATGATCATGAGGATATTGCCGCTGTCGTCGGTAAAATAGGAGTCCTGTACCAGGGGATAGTTCGGGCCTGAAAGTGGATTGTACCGGGATTGCTGACTTCCGGAAAAAAGAGCTGAAGCGGCTCCCTGTTCCGACGCTGCTCCCTGCTCTCCCGCTGCCTCAACTTTGCCGGAGAAGAGGAGAAGGCTTTGCAGAAAAAGCGTGATCACTGCAAGGTTTTTTATAGCGCTCATAGAAAAATGCTTGTTTGGTGAAACATGGGCAGAAAAAAGCTCCGCAAACTCCAGTCCCATTTGAAGTCTTTATACACAAAAGGTAAAGTACCGAAAGACAGCGCAATCCTGCGACTCTTCGCATTAAAAATTGAAGTCAATATATCACATTTTTCAATAAAACTGACATTATGGGTAAGAATGGATGAATAATAAGCATACAAAAACATCTCAAACATATACATAACTCCATGTAAAAAATCACCATAGCGCACTTATCTCACGCCGCCATCGTGGCGCAAGGGTAGAGCCATGATTCTTCTCAGGCCTGCTCGCTGCAGTAGCGGTCGATAAGGCGGAGAAACTGCCGCCCGTAGCGCTGGAGTTTGACCTCGCCGACACCCGATACGGTGAGCATCGCTTCCGCCGTTCGGGGGAGGCTTGCGGCCATGTCGTGCAAGGTGCGGTCGGAGAAGACGACGTAGGGCGGAATCTGCTGCTCGTCGGCAATTTGTTTGCGCTGCGTACAGAGCAGTTCGAAGAGCTTGTTGTCGGAAGGCGCATCGCCCGATTTGGGAAGCGGCAGGACCGCTTTTTTTTCGAGCCTATGGACAATGTCGAAGGGCTCTTCGCGCCGGAGTACCTTTGATGCCTTGGGCAGAAGGATGAGCGTCGGGTAGAGCCCTTCCGATTTCTCGATCACCTTTTGGGCGAGGAGTTCGTCGATGAGGCGACGCCAGTATTTTTTGTCGTGACCCTTGCCGACACCGTACGTTTTGAGGCGGTCGTGGCCGAAGTCGAAAATTTTTTTGTTCCTGCTTCCGGTGAGGATATCGGTTATGTGGGTTGCCCCGAAGCGCTCTTCGGTGCGGACAATGGCTGAGAGCACCATCTGCGCTTCGAGGGTGGCGTCAACCACTTCGCGGGTGCCGAGACAGATGTCGCAGGAGTTGCAGTTTTCATGCGGGTAGTGCTCGCCGAAGTAGTCGAGAAGGGTGCGGCGGCGACAGACGGAGGTTGAGGCAAAGGCGCTCACCCTTGAGAGGGCGGCGAGCGCCCGATCCCGCTCGGGTTCATCCGTCATGGCGTCAACAAAGAAGCGCATTTTTGGTATGTCGCCCTGTGAGAAGAGCAGTGTACAGGCTGCCGGTTCGCCGTCGCGCCCTGCCCTGCCGGTCTCCTGGTAGTAGTTTTCGATGCTTTTGGGGAGGTCGGCGTGGATGACCAAGCGGATGTTGGATTTGTCGATCCCCATGCCGAAGGCGATAGTGGCAACGATGACCTCCACCTGGTCGCGGATGAAGGCCTCCTGGTTTTTTTTGCGGTCGAGGTCGGTGAGGCCGGCGTGGTACGGAAGGGCCCGAAACCCTTTTGCCTGAAGTATGGCGGTGGTGTCGTTGACGCTTTTGCGGCTGGTGCGGTAGATAATGGCGGCCTTTCCGGGGTTGCTGTTGAGGAGCGAAACAAGCTGGGCATCGACATTCTCCTTGAAGCGGACATCGTAGAGGAGGTTGGGGCGGTCGAAGGAGGCCCGGACGATGAAGGGGTTGCGCAGGGCCAGTTTGTCGAGAATCTCCTGCTGTACCCTGTGGGTCGCCGTTGCGGTGAAGGCGGCAACCGGGGTGCCTGGGAAAAGGGTGACGAGGTCGGAGAGCGAGAGGTAGTCGGGGCGGAAGTCGTGCCCCCATTCGGAGATGCAGTGTGCTTCGTCGATGACGGCCATGCTGAGCGGTACCCGGCTGAGGGTTTCGCGGAATTGGCTGAGGATGAAGCGTTCGGGCGCGACGTAGAGGAGGTCGAGGCTGCCGGAGAGGAGGTGACGCATCACCTCGTCGCGTTCGTCGGGGCTCTGGGAGCTGTTGAGAAAGGCGGCGCGGATGCCGTTGGCGCGGGCGCCGTCGACCTGGTCTTTCATGAGGGCTATGAGCGGACTGATGACCATGCAGGTGCCGGGGAGCAGGAGTGCCGGGAGCTGGTAGCAGAGTGATTTGCCTCCGCCGGTCGGCATGATGGCCAGGACGTCCCGCTTTTCGAGCAGTGAACGCACAACACTCTCCTGGTTGGGACGGAATTCATGGAATCCAAAGACCTTGCGGAGCGTATGGAGCATAATTTGATTGAGAGAGTCAGCGTTTGTTTTTGCGCCAGGTTCCGATATAGAGCGCGGCAAGGCGGCCACCGAAGCGCAGGATTTCGGGGTCGGCGAGGATGGAGAGGATCTGGCCGGTCAGGCGTCCGGGGTTGTTGCGCAGCCATTCGTTGCGGTAGAGGGCGCTCATGAGCGTCTCCATGGAGAGGGAGCAGGCGCAGTCGACCAGTTTGTTGAGGTTGATCTCCGGGCCGTCAATGCCGGGTATGGGTGCACCGTCTTGCTGAGCTTTCATGGTGAGTACGCGGTTGACGCCGCGTTCATGCAGGGTGAAGGTGATGCTTTTTTCGGGTGAGCGACGGATGCGGAGGGTGAGTGGCTCCGGCAAGGGTTTGCATGAGGGAAGCGCTAACTGCTCGATCTCCCCTTGCTCGTGCTCAAGCATGCGCTGGAGGGCGTTGAAGACAAGGTCGGTGATCTGCGGGGTGTTGAGGTTTTTGTTGACCCGCATCAGAAAGCAGAGCTGGAAGAGGTCGATGAGGAAGTTGAGCAGCAGCTCTTTCGGGCTGTTACGTTTCATGACCGAGCGGTATCGGTTGAAGGCGACGTTGCAGTAGGCCAGCATGGCGACAAGGGTGTCGCTGTTCATGGTGCGGGTTTCGATGACGGGGCAGTAGTTGTTGTAGAAGTCCCAGTCGAAGGAGCAGATCTTCCCCTCCTCTTTGTACTCTTTGAAGATGCCGGTTCCGGGGTATGGGGTCATGATCATGAAGAGTGCCTGGCGGAGACCGAGCGATCGGGCAAAGTCGGGGTAGACAATGGTGTCTTCGATGGTTTCGGTGTAGTGGCCGATGATGAAGTACCCTTCTGCTCCGATGTGGTGCTCACGGCAGAGTTCAATGGCCTTTGATACATCGCCAAGGCTGTTTTTTTTGTTCATGAGGGCGAGAGTGGCTTCGTTCGGGCTTTCGATGCCGAGGCCAACCTTGCTGAGCCCGATTTTGTGCAGTTTATCGAGTATCCGTTCGGCCCTGACCAGATCTTTGGCTCTCGTTTCGGTCATGATGCGGAAGTTGGTCAGTCCCCTTTCGATCATGAGGTCGCAGATTTTTTCGGCCCGCCCGATGTTGGTCAAAAAGTTGGCGTCCCAGATTTTGAGCAGCTTTTTGTTTTTGGGGTCGTGCAAAAGGGCGATCTCTTCGACCACATTTTCGGCGCTGCGGCCCCTCCACCCTTTGTGCATCTGGTCGTTGGCGCAAAATGAGCAGCTCCAGGGGCAGCCGCGGGAGGTGTAAATGGTGTCGATGGAGTAGGCGTCGCCTTTTTCGCCGTATCGGCTGGGGCGGAGGGAGCGCATCGGAAAGCGGATGGAGTCGATATTCTGGATGGTGGGCCGTGGTTCGGTGTAGACAATGGCGCCATTTTCGCGGTAGGCAAGTCCCTTGACCGCTCGTGAGGGGCCGTTGAGCACCAGTTCGCGGAAGGTTTCTTCGCCCTCACCGATTACGACAACGTCCACGCTGGAGAGTTTGAGTACCTCTTCGGGGAGCGCGGTGGGGTGAAAGCCGCCCATGACAACAAAGGCACCTGCCTCTTTGGCTATTTTTGCAAGCCGCTCAGCCTGGTTGAAGGCTCCGGTCATGGAGGAGATGGCAACGAGGTCAACCGGCTTTTTTTTCAGCAGTGCGCGGAGGCTGTCGAAAATCCCTTCATTGTAGTAATTTTCGGGCATGACTATCGTTTCAACGTCTTGCTCGATCGCCGCTGCCAGGTAGCAGACGCCGATACAGTCGGTAATAAAACGGGGAAAGGGGGCTATGATGGTCTGGGGAGCCTCAACGAGACAAAGATGGTTAAAATATGCCATAGTGATTAGAGACTTGAGTCGTTGAACTTCTGCCGAAAAAGATAAGAAAGATACATATTATTGGTGAAACAAAAATTCACGTATATTCACGTAAAATTTTAATCTTAATAACAGCAACCAAAGGAGTATCGATACTATGAAACCATTACAATTCGTTGCGGGAGCGGCGATAGCGCTGGCTGCCATTCAGCTTGTTCCTTATGGCCGTGACCACAAAAATCCTCCAGTCAGTGGGGAGCCGAAATGGGATTCTGCGCGCACCAGCGAGCTTTTTGGCCGTGCCTGCAAGAACTGCCATTCGAATGAAACCATCTGGCCGTGGTACAGCTCTGTGGCACCGGTATCGTGGCTGACCCAGGTCGATGTCTCTTTTGGTCGAAAGGCTTTCAATGTTTCGGAGTGGGGACGCACGACGGGTGAAAATGAGGGCGACAAGGCTGCCGGTGAGGTGAGGGAGGGCAAAATGCCTCCGTTTATCTACCTGCCTGCACATCCTGAAGCAAAGTTGACGGCTGAGGAGAAGGTTGAACTGATCAATGGGCTTGCTGCCACCTTCGGTGAGAAAAAAGCGGGTGGCCAAAAGGGTGCCGCTAAAGAGGGTGAAAAGGGCGCCGTCAAGGGTAAAGATGGCGATAACGATAAAGATTAGTTCTCTGAGTCAGAGCCGCCCTCAATTCTGTGGGCGGCCAATGGTTTGACTGCTTCGCAACTGTTTCAGCATTGATTTCATGAGTTTTCCGATTTTTTCGAACCGGCCGCTTTCTGTTAGCCAGAACTACCCTCTTCATCTCCTCCTCTTTCTTTTGACCGTAGTGACCACACTTTGGGCAGGAGCTTTCTGGGGTGGCCATGCGGTAACGTTCAGCTCTTTTCCACTTTTTATCAGCTCGCTTGCCCCGGGTATTCCTTACTCGGCCTCGCTCCTTCTTTTTTTGACGGCTCATGAGTTTGGCCACTTTTTTGCTGCGCGGCACCATCGTGTGCGGGCAACGCTTCCTTATTATATTCCTGTGCCTCCACTGCCCTCCCTTCTGAGCCTCGGGACGATGGGTGCGGTGATTAAAGTGAGAGATCGAATCCCTGGAACAAACTCTCTCTTCGATATCGGGGTTTCGGGGCCGATGGGCGGCTTTGTCGTCTGTGTAGCGCTTCTGGTTTACGGTTTTCTGAATCTTCCTCCGACCGATTTTATTTATAGCATTCATCCTGAGTTTGCTTCCGGGGGCGGTTTGGAGGCACCGGTTACTCCGGGTACCCTTGTTTTGGGCAAAAATCTGCTCTGGATGGGGCTGGAGTATGTGATTGCGCCGAAAAACCTTCCGCCAATGACGGAAATGTATCATTATCCCTTTCTTTTTGCGGGCTGGCTTGGTTCTCTTGTGACGGCACTGAACCTTCTTCCGGTTGGCCAGCTTGACGGGGGCCATATCAGTTATGCCCTGTTCGGCAGGAGAGGACATGTGGCTTTGGCGCGATTATGTTTTCTCTTTATCCTGATTCTTGGTTTTCCCTCATTTCTGGAGCTGCTGCTCTCGTGGCTCAAACCGGAGGCAATTGCACTGATTATTCCTCCGGAAATGCTGCGCTGGTCATGGCCGGGCTGGATGTTGTGGTCGCTGATTCTTTCGCGTGTTGTCGGTCTGAACCATCCTCCGACCGTGCATGACCATCCCCTTACAGCCGGAAGAACCCTGTATGGATGGGTTACCATAGCGATTTTTGTTATCACCTTCACCCCGGTACCGTTCGGGGTGACCTGATGATCGATCTCTCTGGGGGGCCACTCATCATGGGTATTTTGAATACAACGCCTGATTCGTTTTATGACGGCGGGGTGTTGCACGCCGCCAGCAGCGGCGTGAACTTGGAGCGTGCGCTTGATCATGCGCTGGCGATGATCGGGGAGGGGGCCTCGATTATTGATATTGGCGGGGAGTCGTCGCGTCCGGGAGCTGAAAAAGTATCTGCCCGTGAGGAGATTGGGCGTACGGTGCCGCTGGTTGCCCTTTTGCGCCAGAAAAGCGATATCCTGATTTCAATCGATACCTTTAAGGCGGAGGTCGCCGAAGAGGCGTTGCGGGCCGGGGCACATATCGTTAATGATATTTCGGGCTTTACTTTCGACCACGATCTTCCGTACGTATGCCGGAAGTACCAGGCGGCGGTGGTGTTGATGCATACGGCAGTGAGGCCTCAGTCAATGCAGTGGAGCACGGCTGCTGAGGAGGAGGGAGAGAATATAGTGGCGCGGGTGAACCGTTTTTTGGCGCGTTCCATAGCACTTGCTGAAGAGCATTCGATTGAGGATATTTTCATCGATCCGGGTTTCGGCTTTGGCAAAAGCGTTGCTGAGAATTTCCAACTGCTCGATCAGCTTGATGCCCTGCTTGCCCTTGGGCGCCCGATCCTGGCGGGTTTGTCGCGAAAATCGTTTCTCGGCCATGCAATTACCCCGCCCGGCGGTGAAACCCCGCCACCATCCGAACGGCTGGCCGCCACCATCGCAGCACAAACGATAGCCCTGATGCGTGGCGCCACCATATTGCGTGTCCACGACGTCGCTGCCGCCGCCGCATGCACCGCCATCATACGCGCCACCCATAACCCATCATCGTAGGGGCGGGGTCATCCCGCCCTCCCCATCGTCGTTTCGCCCATTTATTTCCCCGCCGCCCCATTCATTTTTTTTATTGATTGTTACGGGATGTGGGATTTTGCGTTTTCCACAATATAGGCGCGATGACCGGGGGGATGGGGGTTTTGTGTCGATTATTTGGGCGGGATGACCGGGGGGGTTTGCGTTGACGCACATAGGGCGGGATGACCGGGGAGGGTTTGCGTTGACGCACATAGGGCGGGATGACCGGGGAGGGTTTGCGTTGACGCACATAGGGCGGGATGACCCCGCCCCTACGGGGGGTTGTTATGATGTAATTTGTCTGTTTGCCAATTTAATGGGTTGTTTTGTATGTATTTATGGATTTTGGCCAATTCGGATTCATTGCGAATAATGTGTTCGTAATAATTGCGTTGCCATATTTTTTGAATCCCTGAATTACGGATTTCATTGATTTTTTTTGTTGACACATATTTGAAATATCCAACAATTTGTCCAATCGTTGGCACGCGGTTTTCGCACCATTCATTATCACCAATCGAATTCAACGACCGTAGGGGCGGGGTCATCCCGCCCTCCCCATCAATCATCCCGCCCGCCCCATCAATCATCCCGCCCAACCCCGTCATTAATATTCCATGAATATGATTGGGCATGATGACAAATTCGTCCGTGATTACATGTGGAAAATGACCCTGAATTTGATACCAAACATCCTGGACGATGTTACCTGCATCATTCAATGCCATTTTTCCGCCAGCAATGTGGCCAAACATCATTCGGCGGTTTTGGGTACAGATAGTAATAAAACAGGCGCATGATTGTGCATAATCATACCCTTGCAACCGAATGGAGTGCCTGTGATGTTGTTGTGGGTCGTACATCCGACAAATGATGAATGCTATCAGGTTTTCTGTTGCACGGCCAGATCAAACGCGAAAATATACGTATATTTTACAAATTCCGAATATTTCGAACCCTGTTTTAGGATCGATTGTTACGGGGGATGGGCAATGGGGGGGTTGCGTTTTCCACAATATGGGCGCGATGACCGGGGGATGGGGTTTTTGTGTCGATTATTTGGTCGGGATGACCCCGCACGTATGGGTTTGGGGTGACGGCGGATTGGGGGGGGTGGCGCGGGATGGACGTTGGGGGATTTTGCGGGGCCATATTGCGGGCGCGATGACCGGGGGATGGGGGTTTTTTGTCGATTATTTGGGCGGGATGACCCCGCCCCTACGGGTTTGGGGTGACGGCGGATGGGGGGGGGGGCGCGGGATGGACGTTGGGGAATTTTGCGGGGCCACATTGCGGGCGCAATGACCGGGGGGATGGGGGTTTTTTGTCGATTATTTGGGCGGGTTGACCCCGCCTGTAAGGGGTGTTTTTTGCGGGTTTGTTTTTTGTTACATTGATGTTTTTGGCCTGGATTGTGACTGTCAAACCCTTATTGTCTTCATTTTTCAGATGTATCTTTCGAAAATTGAGCTCCTGGGCTTCAAGAGCTTTGCGCATCGGGTCAGAATCAAATTTGACAAGGGTCTTACGGCTATTGTGGGGCCTAACGGGTGCGGGAAGACGAATGTGGTGGATGCCATGCGCTGGGTGCTGGGCGAGCAGAAGTCGTCGCTGCTCCGGTCGACGAAGATGGAGAATATTATTTTTAATGGTTCGAGGAACCTTAAGCCTCTCAGTCTTGCGGAAGTCTCTCTGACCATAGAGAATACGCGTAATGTGCTGCCGATTGAGTATACCGAGGTAACGGTTACGCGCCGCTTGTACCGCAACGGCGATAGTGAGTTCATGCTGAATATGGTGCCTTGCCGGCTGCGCGATATTCTTGATCTTTTCACCGATACCGGGATGGGCAGTGATGCTTATTCGGTTATTGAGCTGAAGATGATTGAGGAGATTATCAGTAACAAGAGTGAGGAGCGCCTGAAGCTTTTTGAGGAGGCGGCAGGGATAACCCGTTATAAACAGCGTCGGAAACAGAGTTTCAAGCTGCTTGAAAGTACGTCGCGCGACCTCTCCCGCGTTGATGATGTGGTGGCGGAGGTTGAGAAGAAGGTGCGCAGCCTGAAGCTGCAGGTGCGCAAGGCTGAAAAACTGAGGGAGTTGAAAAAGAAGATTCGTGATCTTGATCTTGCGCTCTCCTGGCTCCGGATGGAGGAGCTGCGCGAGCAGCTTGAGCCAATGCAGCTCCGTATCAGGGAGGAGGAGAGGCTGAACCATACCTGTGCGACTGCAATTGCGACCGAAGAGAGCGCTTCTGAAGAGCGGGAGCTGCTGTTGCTGAAGGAGGAGAGTGCCTTGACGGAGAGTCAGAAAAGACTGAACGAGAGCAATCAGCGGATTCATGCCCTTGAAAAGACTCTTTTGCAGCATGAGGAGCATCAAAAGAGCCTTTTGACGGATATGACGCGCTTCAGGGCAATTATCAGCAATAAAGAGCAGAAAAGCGCCGAAGAAGAGGTGCGCGAGCGTGAGCTGCTTGGGCAGAAAGCTCCTGGGGAAGCAGCATGCGAGGAGCTTCATGCGGCCTTTCATAGCCTTGTTACGGAGCATGACCAGCTTAATACAACACTCGGTCAGCAGCGCGAGGAGCTTGCCCGTGAGCGGAGGCTTTGCGCAGAGGAGCAGAGTGAGGCGAACCACCTGGCGTTGACGAAACACAGTCTTGAATCGAAGCGGGAGTATCTGCGTTCGACGATTGAGCGGCTTGAAGCAAAAGAGGCGGCAACCCTGGAGAAGATGCGGGGTTCGCGTAGCGCTGAGGAGGAGTTGCAGCAGGAGAGCAGATGCAAAAAAGAGGAAATCGATGAGGCAAAAAAACAGGAAGAGATAACTCGGGAACGGCTGGAGGTGATGAAAGGCCGTATCGCGGAGATGCAGGAGGCTCTTCTTTTGAAGCGATCTGAGAGGGAGAAGGTGCACAACCAGATTCTGCTTGCCAACTCGGTGCTTGATAATTTTGAGGGAATGCCGGAGGGAATCGGATTTCTTGAAAAGCAGAAGAGCGGGAGGCCGGGGCTGGGATGCCTGTCGGATCTTCTTTCGCTTGAGAGTTCTTGCCAGAAGGCGGTCAATGCGGCGCTTGGAGACAGTATGAGCTATTATGTCTGCCAGTCGTTGGAGGAGGCCAAGGAGGGAATTGCCAATCTGAGGAGTTCCAACAAGGGTAAGGTTCATTTTCTGGTGCTCGATCTGGTGAGCAAGAGCGATGGGGTTGACTACCCGGAGATTGCGGGCGCACAGAAAACCGCTGAACTCATCAACTACCCTCCGGAACTGCATCACGCCCTGTTGCTGTTGCTCGGCAAGAGCTATGTTGTCCCGGATCTTAAAACGGCTGAGTCACTTGCCTTGCGCTATGCGGACTGCTCGTTTGTGACCAGTGAGGGTGAAAAATTTGCCGGCAGGGGGCTCCTTTTGGGTGGCAGCTCAAAAAACAGCGAGGGGCTGCGGCTCGGGAGGAAGGCGCTGCGTGAGCGCCTCAGGAAAGAGCTTGTGACGCTGGAAAAAACAATCGCAAAGGAGGAGGAGGCTCTTTTGCAATTGCGCAGGGAGCTGGGATTGATCAGGGTGAATGAAGAGCGCCGGGAGGTTGAGCGGCTTACGGGGGAACTTGGGGCGCTTGAGAAGAGGGCGGCCCGGCTGGATGCCGAGGAGAGTGCCAGCAAGCGGGAGCGAGAGCAGGCTGAAGCGGAAAGGGTGGCAATGGTTACGCAAAAAGCGGCCTGCGAGGCTGAACTGCAGGCGCTTTTGCCCGCGATAGGCAGCAAGGCGTTGGCAGCGGCACGGTTCAGTGAAAAAATCAGGCTTTTGCAGGAGAACCTTACCGCTCTTGAGTCGCGTCATCATCTTTTTGGCCGGGAGATGCAGGCCCGTCAAAGCCGCTACAAGGATGCGCTCCGCGATCTTGAAAAGCTCAATTTCAGCATAGCGGCTGTGGCAGAGAACCGGAGTGCGCTGCTTGAAGAGATCAAAAGATTCCAGGCGGAGAGTGCTGCTGCCGAAAAGAAACGGCTTTTGGGCCGTAAGGCATCTGAAGGGATGAAAAATGAGCTGGAGGAGCTGCTTCTTGAAGCTGCCGGAGAGCAGAAAAGGGTTGGTGACCTTGGACTGGCTTACCGGGAGCGGCAGGCTCAGCATCACGAAAGCCAGGCGATGCTGCGGGAGCTGCGACGGAAACACGACCAGCGGCTGCAGTTACTCGCAACCCTCATCCACGAGAGTATGCAACTGGAGCAGTCGCTCGACCATCTCTTTACGGAGGCGCAGGTAAAATATAACTGTGACCTTGCCTTGATGGCTGAACCGGTTCTTGATGATGCTTATGACCGCAATGAGGCGAAGGAACGGCTTGAGCTGCTGAAGAAACAGCGTGCACAGTTTGGCGCGGTCAATGAGCTGGCGCTTGATGAGTATGAGGCGGAAAAAGAGCGGCTCGATTTTCTGGTCACGCAGCGGGCGGATTTGCTTAAGGCCGAGCGGGAGCTTCGCGCAACCATCGAGGAGATCAACAAGGCGGCTCTTCAAAAATTTGAGGCGACATTTTGCGAGGTGAGAAAAAACTTTATTGCTCTTTTTCGGGAGCTTTTTGATCTGGAGGATGAGGCCGATCTGCTTATTCATTCCGGTGAAGATCCTCTTGATGCCCACATCGAGATTGTGGCCAAACCAAGGGGTAAAAAGCCTCTTTCCATTGAGCAGTTGAGTGGCGGAGAGAAGGCGTTGACAGCACTTTCGCTTCTTTTTGCCATCTATCTGGTAAAGCCGAGCCCTTTCTGTATTCTTGATGAAGTGGATGCTCCGCTGGATGATGCCAATGTGACCCGCTTTATTAAACTCCTGAAAAAATTTGAGAATAACACCCAATTCATTATTGTTACGCACAACAAAAAAACCATGGCCTCCTGCCAGGCTCTTTACGGAGTCACTATGGAGGAGGAGGGTGTATCAAGACTGATTCCTGTACGACTCGAAAAAATAAGGATTTGAGAGGTTCCAAGAGATGCCATGCTGAAGAAACTTGTGTTATTTGATATCGACGGAACATTGCTTTCGGTGAGCAAGATCAACCGCAGCGTGCTGGTTGATGCCCTGACGGAGGTCTACGGCACGGCGGGAAGCGCACCGACGCATAATTTTTGCGGCAAGATGGACAGCGTTGTCATTTATGAGGTCTTGCAGAGTGCCGGCCTTGGTGAGGGTGAGATTGCCGAAAAATTCGGGCGCGTCAAGGCGTGCTATATTGAGCTGTTCCGGCGTACCGCCCAAGCCTCGGACGTCCGTCTGATGGTTGGCATCAGAGAGTTGCTTCAGGAGCTTTCTGGCCATTGCGAAGTAGTGCTTGCTCTTTTGACCGGAAATTTTGAAGCCTCTGGACGGCACAAGCTCCTGCTTCCTGAAATAAACCATTATTTTCCCTTTGGTGCCTTTGCCGATGACGCACCAACTCGCAATGAACTGCCGGCGGTTGCGGTCGAAAAAGCGCGCCAACGGACAGGAAAAACGTTTGTGAACCACGACATTATCATCATCGGCGATACGGAACATGATATCGCCTGTGCCAGGGTTCTGAACGCAAAGTCTATTGCCGTGGCGACCGGCAACTTTTCAACCCGGGAGCTGAAAAAGCATCATCCGCATGTTTTGTATGAAAACCTCGGACAAACGGATGTTGTGCTCAGTGAAATCCTTCACTCCTCAATCAATTAATTGCTCTTTTATGAAGACCTACCGACGGCAAATACGTGAAAAAATTTTACAGGCGCTCTATACCATCGAAATCCGTGATACCGACATCGACTCCGCCGCAGGCTGGCTTTTGACCGAGGAGATTTTGGCGGACAGCAATGCCATGAAGTTTTTCAATACGCTCCTGAAAAATATCAAGGAACATAAAGAGGAGATTGACCTCTATATTGTGAAGCATACCTTTAACTGGGATATGAGCCGTATTGCCATTATTGACAAGAATATCATCCGCATGGCCCTGACGGAAATCCTTTACTGCGAGGATATTCCTCCCAAGGTTTCGATCAATGAGGCTATTGAAATTGCAAAGAAATTTAACAGCACCGACAAGAGCAGCAAGTTTGTCAATGGCATTCTTGATGCGATTTATAACGATCTCAAGGGTGAGGGGAAGGTGCACAAAAACGGACGGGGACTGATCGACCAGTCGGTGGCCAAGCTTCAAAAGGCCGGGAGTGAGGGAGATAGCCCGGAAATCGGGAGCTGAGGGGAGGATGAACGAGAGCCCTGAACAAAAAATTGTTTTTCTCCATGAGGTGCTTGGCGCAGCATACCCGAACCCCAAAAGCGAGCTCTGCTACAACTCCCCTTTCCAATTGCTTGTGGCTACTATTCTGGCGGCCCAGGCAACGGACAAGCAGGTTAACGTCATTACCCGGGAGCTCTTCCGGCGTGCACCGGACTGCGGGAGCATGAGCCAAATGGAGCTTGAGGAGGTCAGAAACCTTGTTCGCTCCATCAATTACTGTAACAACAAGGCGAAAAATATCCTTGAGGTGAGCCGGATTCTGGTTGATCGCTTTCATGGTGAAGTTCCCGGAACGAGGGAGGAACTCGAAAGCCTTCCGGGAGTTGGAAGAAAAACGGCGAACGTTGTGCTGAGCAACGCTTTTGGCCTTCCGGTCATGCCGGTCGATACGCATGTACACCGGGTCTCAAACCGGATCGGGCTGGTTCAGACAACAAAAGTGGAAGAGACCGAACGGGAGCTGATGAAGATTATTGCGGAAGCGTGGGTGCTCCCCTTTCACCACTACCTGCTGCTGCACGGCCGCTACACCTGCAAGGCGAAAAAGCCTGATTGTGCACACTGTTCCATCAGCAGCATCTGCGACTACCACACACAAAACTAACCAAGTTCCACTTTACGATCGACGGCGTAGAGCCACTCCCCTTCAGGCCGCTGGCGATTACCTGCCCACAGTTCAAGCGTAATCCCTTTTCCCGTTGATAGCGGAGAGGTGAAAATTTCGATCTGGTAGAAGAGTTCATCGAGCAGGTCGTCCCACACCTTTTCAAGATCAACTTCACCATCGGGATATGCTGCGCCGGGAGTGAGGGTATGAGGCTCGTCAGGCTTAAAATAGTCGCTGATGTAGACAAAGCTGTCGGGCATCAGAAAGCCGCCCCTGAAGCTTCCCCTTGGGCGTTTGATACCGGGCACTTCAATCCAGAATTCAAGCAGGGTGTCCAGGGTCAGCTTGCCATCGGCAGCAAGTTTTTCAAGCAGTTGCTGTACGGTTTGGCGGATGAGCGATTTGTTCTGGTCGGTCAGCTCATGCATTTTGAAGTCGGGGGTGTGGTCGCGCATGATGGGTGATGATTATGGTGTTGCGTGTATTGGTTATGAGTTCAATATAGTGAGTTTTTTTGTGTTATGTATGAGGTGCCAGGGTTGATATGTCTGGGGTGATCCCATCGCCAAAATCCGTAGGGGCGGGGTCATCCCGCCCGCCCTGATCAATTGCGTCCACGGGGATGGGCGGGATGCAATGGAATTGACGTTATAAACGCAGGGTGGGGCGTCGGGATGGGGTGGATTTCGCGTCCACGAGGATGGGCGGGGTCATCCCGCCCGCCCTGATCTATTGCGTCCACGGGGATGGGCGGGATGCAATGGAATTGACGTTATAAACGCAGGGTGGGGCGGCGGGATGGGGTGGATTTCGCGTCAACGGGGATGGGCGGGGTCATCCCGCCCGCCCTGATCAATTGCGTCCACGAGGATGGGCGGGATTCAATGGAATTGACGTTATAAACGCAGGGTGGGGTGGGGCGGCGGGATGGGGTGGATTTCGCGTCCACGAGGATGGGCGGGATGACCCCGCCCCTACGGGAATTAACAACCGCACCATCAATATTGTACGGGCGGGGTCATCCCGCCCTCCGCCAATCAATTGAATGTTCGGGTGGATAATTTGGCCGGCCTGAGGCCCCGGACTGAATTTGCAATGAAAATGGCGGCGGCGGTTTCGAGATCGTGCAGGGTTATGGTTTTTTCGGCTGCGAAGGGACGGGTGGCAAGCATGTAGCGGCGAAAAATACCGTTGAGCAGACCGGAGTGAAGGGGAGGCGTCAGGAGTTGGCGGCCATGGCGGATAAAAAGGGTGCTGATGGCTCCTTCGGTTACTTCTGCGCGCTCGTTCAAAAAAAGCACTTCATCGTAGCCTTTCTGTCGGGCAAGTGTGAGGTAGCGGTCGTAGAGCTCCCTTTCGGTGGTTTTGTGGTGAAGCAAGGGGTTTGCGGAAGTGGTTCGCTCTGCGGCAATGCACAAGCGGAGCTTTGTGGTGGAATGCTGCACCTCAAGGGGCTCATAACTGATACTGAAGTCTCCCCGGGATGAGAGGCTGAGCCGCACCTTGAAGCGGGTGTCACTGTTGATATTATCACTTCGGCGCAGCTCTTTTTCGAGATGGCGAAGCATCAGGGCGGCGGCGGCGATGTCGCAGGAAAAGCCGAGTGTGGCGGCCGATGCGGCAAGCCGCTGGAGATGCTCCTCAAGCCAGAGATAACTCCCGTTCCAGAGGATGCTTTCGAAAAGCCCAAACTCTTTGCCGCAAGTGCTGACGAGATTCTTTGCCGCAAGGTGGTGCTCCGGGTGCATTTTTTCTGAATCGGAGAGTGAGAGCAAGGCGCACGAGCCAGCAAGCCCGCTGACCTTGAGCTGAATAATCTGCGACGACTCTTTTTGTGCAACTAAGTCCCGTTCAATAGCTGCGCCTGGGGCAAGAATCTTTGCCTTGAGCTGGCACTCGCGGTACTCTTCTGCGGGGTTGGAGTCCCAGACGATGCCGCCCCCTGAGCCGTAGACACCCTGCTTTCCCGCAAGCTCAATGGTGCGGATTGCTACGCTGAAAACCATGTCGCGCTTTGGGGTGATATAGCCGATGGTGCCGGTATAGATGCCTCTTGGTTCCGGTTCAAGGCTTTGTATGAGCTTCATGGCGTTTATTTTGGGCGCTCCGGTTATTGAGCCTGAGGGATAGAGCGCCCTGAAGAGTTCGTAGAGGCCGACATCAGGGCGTTGCTCACCCCGGATGGTGGAGAGCATTTGGTGAAGTGTCGGCCAGCTTTCGGTGGCGAAGAGTTCCCTTGCCTCGACTGAGCCGGGGTTGCATATCCGGCCAAGATCGTTGCGCAGGAGATCGACAATCATGAGATTTTCCGCCCTGTTTTTCTGGCATCGACCGAGCCCCTCTTTCAGGCGGTTGTCTTCTTCTGCTGTTCGACCTCTTGGTGCGGTCCCTTTCATCGGCATGGTTTCGATGAGCGCACCGTTGCGCCGGAAAAAGAGCTCGGGGGAGAAGGAGAGGATGGTACGCTCTCCGCTGTTGAGCAATGCCGTGTATGAGAATGGTTGAGCGCTTCGCAGTGCAGCAAAAAGTGCCGGGGCCGCGCCATTGAAGGTAAAACGGTATCGACCGGTAAAGTTTACCTGATAAACATTTCCTGCGGCAATCTGTTCCCTGATGCTTTCGATTTTTTTTGCGTATTCTGATTCACTGAGGTTGAAGCTGAGATCATTGAGCGTGAGGGCGGAGGGGGCGCTCGCTTCGGCAAAGAGCTCTTTGACCTCCGCGCCAGAAAAGCGTTCCGGTTGACGGTAGATGCCGAACCAGCCGAGCGGTGATGGCGGAAGGGTATGGGCACGATTGACCAGGCAATCTTCAAAACCGTAACCTGCCTCATACGCGAGCCATCCGGCAAGAAAAAAGCCTTTATCAAGTTTTTCTTCAAGCCTTCGGAAAAAGTACTCCAGCCCGGTGAGAGAGGTGAGCGTTGCCACCTCCATTGGGTCGGAAAAAAGCAGCGCGCCGCCATGATGCTCTTTGCAGAAGGCCGATTCCATCCAGAGCGACCCCTCACGCGAAAGGATGTCGGTAATTCTTTTACAAGAGGGCTCGCGCTTCATTTCAGAGCGGCAGAATGGTAATGGTTTTGTCGAGGATGGTTTCAAGCCACGGTTTCAGCAGGTCGGCGGCCCAGATTTCAATATCGGGCTCAAAACGGCTTTTAAGACGCAGAGTAATGTTGCGCTCCTGCACCTCCACAATGATTTTCTGAATGTTTTTTCTGTGGCCGCGTTCGAGACCGTTGGCAATACGCAGAATGCCGGAAAGCACGTCAACCGCCCGTTTATGCGCCGGTTTGAGCAGACTGTAGGCTGTATGGCGCTCCGAAGGGGCTGATTTGCGATGATAGCGGACAACATGGGCTATAATCTCGATCTCCGAAGGGGAAAATCCGCGAAGTTCGCCGTTGAGAATAATGTACTGGCCATGTTTGTGATGGGATGAGATCGAGATAAATGAGCCGATGTTGTGGAGCAGTGCTGCGTACTCGAGCAGTTCGCGATAGGACTTTTCGAGATGGTGCAGCGTTGCGAGCTTGTCGAAGAGCTGGAGGCTGAGCCGGGCAATATGCTCGGCATGGTCACGCGTCCAGCCACATCGGAAACCGAGTTCATAAATGCTCTCACGGCGAATGTCGAGTTCATCGTCCTCTCCCGGCTTTGTACCGGAAGCAATTCGGTGCTTCAGATAGTGGAGTACCATGCCTTCCCGCAGGGCTGAATCGGAAATCACGATCTCCTTGAGATTGAAGAGTCTGAAAATCATGTCGACAAGAATCAGCCCGGGAACAATGAGATCAACCCGTTTTTCGTCCATGCCTGTCAGTTTTTTCCGTTCGGCGGCTCCGAGCGGAATGACTGCCCGGTAAAGAGCCTCAAACTCCGTTCGGGTAAAGGAGCTGTTGTTGAGCGACGCGTCACTCTCCCGCCCGTTCATGGAGCAGATCATGCGGCCGATATTCTGGGCCGTTCCTGAAGAGGCTATGGCCCTGGTCACCTTGAGTTGGGCGGCTTTTTCGACGGCGGAGACCATCTCAGCCGAAAAAAACTGTTCGAGTATTTTGATATCGTGTTTGCTGATCGGCTCTGAGGTAACGAAGCGCTCGCACATTCTTGCTACGCCGATTTTACGACTTTCGAGCAGTTGAATTCCCTTCTGGTTAACAAGCACAAACTCAACCGATCCGCCGCCGATATCGAAGAGAAGATCGGCTGTTTTGCCAATCTTCACGGCATTACGAACTCCATAGTAGATAAATTCTGCCTCCTCCTTGCCGGAGATAACCTTGACTTTCAGGCCGCTCTCCTCGCGGACACGGCGAAGAAAATCGCCCCGGTTCTTTGCCTCGCGAATGGCACTGGTGGCGAAGGCAAGCACATTTTCTGATGCGACACCATGTTGCCGGGCAAGAACAAGAAAATTTTTCAAAGCGGCAATACCTGACTGCATGGCCTCTTCATCAAGCATTTTTGTGGAGATGCTGCCGCGTCCGATGCAGATCATATCTTTGACACGATCAATCTCAACAATCCCCTTCTGGGGGCTCTCTTCGACAATAATCATGTGGAAGGAGTTGGTTCCGAGATCGATGGCCGCAACTCTCAATTTTTCACTCTTCATGCCTTGCAGGTTCAAAATGCTCTTTATTAAGCGAGGCAAAATACATGTTTTGCAATTGAAACGGAAAAAGAGTTCAAGGGGCTTGATTGATAAACGAAAAAAAAAAGATTTCGGTGTATATTCAAACCTGAAATCGGGGCGGCAAGGGCCGTTTGAACGATGATCATTTACGATTTTTGCTCAGCGCTTTTTTATTATGGAAGAAATTGACCGGCTTGAACTCCGCTATGAAGTTGCGCGAAAAGCAATTCATCTCTCTTCGCTCTCTATTCCGGTGATTTACTGGTTTATCAGCCGCGAACTTGCGCTTCTTCTGCTTGTCCCGCTTTTTTCAGGTTTTTTTCTGATTGACCTGCTGAAAAATTTTTTCGCGCCGGTTTCGGTCTGGTATCACAAAACGTTTGATTCGATGCTGAGAGCGCATGAACTCAAGCGGGCAAAACACCACCTGAACGGAGCAACCTATATTGTGATGGCGGCACTTCTTCTGGTGCTTTTTTTTCCGAAAATAATTGCGGTTACCGCTTTCAGCCTGGTCGCGGTTTCAGATACCCTTGCGGCCATTGTGGGAAAAAGTTTCGGGAAACACCGGTTTGGACAGAAGAGCGTGGAGGGCAGTGCGGCGTTTTTTCTTTCCGCACTTGTTGTGGTCAGCATCGTACCGGGGCTTAACTTCTTTATCGGTATTGTCATGGCAATAACAGCAACGTTGACCGAGGCGTTTATGGTGCGTATCGGGGAGTTCAAGATTGACGATAACCTCTCGATTCCTCTCTCAAGCGCAATAGCAGGAACACTCTGTACGCTCCTCCCCATTTTCCGGTAGCTTTTCCCCCTTCAGCACGATCATGCAAACAAAACTTACCGATTCAGTTGAAGAGGCCGCCGTTATACTGAATTCGGGCGGAGTAGTGGCGTTTCCAACTGAAACGGTCTATGGCCTTGGTGCGGCTATCTGCCACCCTGAAGCACTCCTGCAACTCTTTCGGGCAAAAGGGCGACCGGCGGATAACCCGTTGATTGTTCATCTTTACCGCATTGGGCAGGTTGCGGAGGTTGCCTGTGAAGTGAGTGTGCAGGCAGCAAAGCTGATTGAACACTATTTTCCCGGCCCTTTGACACTGGTGCTCAAAAAAAATCCATCGGTTCCTTACAGCGTTACTGCGGGTCTTGAGACGGTCGGGGTACGCTGCCCGGCAAATCCGGTTGCCCGGGAGTTTCTTCGTCTTGCTTGCTGCCCTGTTGCCGCTCCTTCGGCAAATCGTTCGGGACTGCCGAGTGCGACAAGCTGGGAGGCAGTCATGGAGGATCTTGATGGAAAAATAGACTGCCTGCTGCGGGGAACGCCGAGCGCTATCGGCCTTGAATCGACCATTGTCGACTGTTCAGGAGTGAAGCCGGTTCTGCTCAGGGCCGGGGCGATCACACTGGAACAATTGCGAACCGTGGTGCCGGAAATAACAACCATTGCTGTTACGGAAACAAAGGTAAGGCCGAAGTGCCCGGGGCTGAAGTATCCCCATTATGCACCAAAAGCGTCGATTATTCTCTGTACTGAGGTCGAAAAAATCACACAAAAAGAGAGTGCTGCGGCCTATATCGGCATCTCGGAGCCCCCTGAAGGCGTTTCGCTGCAGAAGGTGTGCTCGACCCTTGAGGAGTACGGCCGGGAGCTTTTCGGTTTTTTTCGGCTTTGCGACGCAAAAAATATCGGCCTCATCTACTGCGAACTGCCTTCTGAAGAGGGATTTGGCCGGGCGATCAGGGATCGGCTTATGCGAGCTGCCGGGTTCGCCTGACCGCCCTGGCAACCTCTCAGAATGTAAAAAAGCAGCCCAAATGGAATGAGCCTGGCGCGCTGGTTGCCCGCTCGTCGTAACCGCTGCTGTAAACCTCCCTGTCGCTGTACCAGGTGACCTCATATCGGGCACCAAGCTTCAGTTGTGGCAGAGCCTGCCATGTTGCCACCAGAAAGAGGGATTTGCCCCGTCCATTGTACATACCGAGGGAGGAGGTGAGGGGCAGGTCGTCCTCATAAGCATAGAGCGCTGCGTCGTAATCGTCTGTATTGAAAGCAGTAAAACGCCCTTTCATGCCAAATTTTCCGGCCGTGTACCCTGCCTGCTGGTAGGCCAGCCATCCGTAAAATTGCTGATCTCCGGCAAGATATTCCTTGACCACTTTTTTTACCTCTCCGCGGCTTCTGAGTTGCACGCGGCGCGAAAGGGCAACATCGCAATCGAGTCGGCAGCGATTGGTGATTTGAGGAAGCGCCATCCAGAGAGGATCGCTTGAAGTCCCTTGATTTGACTGCTCCTCCTTGTATTTGTGCTGGAGTTGCAGGTTCCAGGTGAACAGGGGCGAGGGTTTCCAGGTGATGATCAATCTTGAATCGTTGCCGCTGGAAGGGTATGGGCAATGATCGTCAAGCAGTGGAAAGGTGAAGCGGTCATAATAGGCGGCAAGGGCAAGTCGGGTGCTTATTTTTGCGTTGAGGCCGACATAATAACCTTGCTCATTTGAGGCGCCGCTCCCCCGTTCGGCAAAGGCACCGGCAAAAGGGGAAAAGTAGCCAGTTCCATAGCGCCGGATTGCGGCAACCGTGCTGATGCCTTTAAGCATCTCATACTCCGCCCCGGCGGTCCATGAAGCGTCAGTGGGATGGCGTGAAAATGCCGCTTCGGCAAAGAGGTTGACCTTGCCAACGGAGAGATCGCTTTCAAGGCTGTAGAGGGTTGCCGAAGAGAGCGTGCTTGCTGCTGCAGAGGGGTCAAGCTCTTTGAGGGGAACAGGATAATGGTAGTTGAGTACACTTCCCCCGACCCTGCCGTTGAGGAGGCCGTTCTGGTAGCGATAGAGAAGGTTTGCTCCGGAGATGATTTCGGTTACGTTATCTTTTCTTTCAATTTCAAGCTCGGTGCGATGGTAACCTGACGAGCTGAAACTGGTGATGATACCATCGTTGTTGATAACCGCGTCACGATGGTTGGAGGAGTAAAAGAGGGTCACTTCAAAAGGATCGAGCTTCACGGTCGCTGCCGCTCCCTGGAGAAAACCGGATTCGGTGCTTGAGGAGGAGGGCAAAAGTTGCTTTGAGGGAAGCCTGACGCTGCCGGAGGGGTCGCTCCCTTTGGTAAAATAGCGTCCCTGACCGATGAGCAGCCCTTGGGCAAAATTGAGTTTGTAGTTGCCGAGAACCGCACTTTTCAGGTGACCAAGATCAAAGGCATTGATGCTGATTGCATTGAAGTCGGCTACATCAGGCTCGCCGATATCCTTTTCCTGTACCAAACTGGCTTTGATGTGGGGAGCGGAAAACTGCAACCGGTTGTAGAGCCTGTAGTTCTCTCCTGCGTAGGAGCCGTCGAGAATACCTTTGCGCGGCGTTGTTTCCCAGTATATGCGGCTGTAGAACGAGCCATCAACCAGAGCGGCTTTTGATTCGGGTGGCTGACGGAATGCTCTCTCTTTTGTAAAGAGGATATAGGGTGCAATACTCGCTGTTTTCTCTTTACCGATAATGAGTTCGAGCTCCGACAGGGAGTGAATGGGCCCTTTGCTGCGCCGATGAATAATGATGGCATCGGCATCGGCTCTCCTGAGCCAGGGCAGTTGGCACAGGTCGTCGGCATCGGCCTGGTTGATCAAGATTTTGCTGCTTTTCAGCCGGTCAAACAAATCGAGCAACTGCTCGATATTTGACTCTGATTCGGCATTGTCGAGCAGATCCTGCATGTCGCCGGTTTCGGCTGAGAGTGCGCATAAAGGAGAAATCGGTGAGGCAATAAGAAAGGAAAACGCCATGACCCTGCGCAAGGCATGACGTTTCAGAAAAAAAAGAGGTTGCTGCATAACCATCCAGGGTTTTGTGTCCGTTAACAAAACCGGCTGATGGCTTACGGGCTTTCCGTCAACTTGTAAAGCGCCTGAACCTCATTACGGCTCAGGTAGCGCCATTCGCCACGCCGGAGCTCTCCTGCCTGAAGGCCTGCATAAGCAACCCGTTCAAGCCGTTTTACCTCAAAACCGAGGGTCTCGAACATTCTTCTGACCTGGTGATTCTTGCCTTCATGAATGCTCACCAGTACCTGCATCCCCTCGTCAAGTATTTTTGCGCGGCAGGGACTGACTTTTTCGCCAGTATCTTTTAAACGCATTCCGCCGGTCAGTTGAGACAGAAGATTTGGGGTAAATTTTTCACCAAGCTCAGCAATATACTCTTTTTTCACATTTGACGAAGGGTGCATTAATTTGTGCGCCAGCGTGCCGTCATTGGTGAGGAGCATGACACCGGTCGTTTTCCGGTCGAGACGGCCTACGGGAAAAATGCGCTCTTCGACGTCAATAAAATCGAGCACCATCTCCCGTTTTTTTTCGTCGCTATTGGTGGTGATAACGTTTCTTGGTTTGTTGAAAAGGATGTAGACCTTGCGGTGCTCAGGCTGGGCAAATTTTTCACCATCCACAATAACCTCGTCGCGTGAGGGGCTGACCTTAATGCCTGGGGTCGTCACGATTACGCCGTTGACCATAACCCTTCCATCCAGGACAAGCTGATCGGCCGCCCTGCGTGATGCTATGCCGCATGAAGCAAGATAACGGTTGATTCGTACTTCATCATCTTTACTGCTGTTTTTCATTGTTCTGTCTCGTTTCCTGCCTGTTCATTTCCGGACTCAGCGTTCTCGTCGCCATGCACACGGATAAGGGATTGCTGTTCTTCATGCTCCTGAAGAATTTCTTTTATCTCGCGAAGTTCAGGGAGCTCTTTCAGTGTCGAGAGGTTGAAGAGATCGAGAAACTCCGTGGTGGTGCCGTATTGCAGGGGTTTACCGGGAGCATCCGCTCTTCCGCGAACCTCTATGAGCGCGCGGAGCAGAAGCCTGTCGAGCGCATAATCGGGACTCACACCGCGAATCTGCTGAATCTCCCCCCTGGTAACAGGCTGATTATAGGCAATAACGGCAAGAACTTCAAGCAGAGAGTTGGAAAGCCTTTTGCGGATTTTCGGGGCAAGAAGTTTTTGGAGTATGTCGGCGAATTCCGGACGGGCAAAAAAACGGTAGCCGCCAGCAATAGGCTCTATCTGAAAACTCCTTTCACTCGCCTCATACTCCTGGTTAAGCCGCTCGACAATGGCTTGAAGCTCCTCCAGGTTGAGGTTCAGTGAGGTAAGTTGCCGGATTGCCTGAAGGGTAAGAGGCTCTTCAGAGGCAAAAATGAGCGCCTCAATCTGTTGCTGTAACAGTAACTCCTGCTTCTGCACGTTGTGGGGGTTAACAGCTATTTTTTCCGTGCTGTCGAAAAATTATGATCAATGCTGATGCCCTCTTCAAAACTGTACCAGAGTTCCTGACAGGGAAAATTGCATTCGTAGAGCGCCTTGCCGATGATGACCGAATCAACTCCACAAACGGCAAGGTCGTTGAGCTTTTTCAGGTCTTCGGCATTGGTAACGCCGCCGGAAGCGGTAATTTTCATGCCGGTTTTTTCGGCAAACCGTTTCGTGCTCTCATAACCAAAGCCCTGCATCATGCCGTCGCGGCTTATGTCGGTATAAATGACGCGCTCAATGCCCATCTCTTTCATCTGAAGCGCGAGGTCGTAATCATGGAGTGTGCTGCTTTCAGTCCACCCTTTGATTTTTGGAATCCCGTTTTCGGCGTCTATGCCGACAACAATCTGTGACGCGGTATAGCTTTTCAAGAGCTCTTCGACCAGCCTGGGATTGGTTACGGCGGCGGAACCGATAACAACGCGTCCGACACCAATATCCAGATAACGCCTCACCGCATCGGCGGAGCGGATTCCACCACCGACCTGAACCGGGATGTCGATGTTGATGACAATCTCCCTGATTTTCTCAAAGTTGACCATATCGCCGGTAAGGGCCGCATCGAGATCGACAATATGGAGCATCTTGGCATTCTGCTTGCGCCATATAATGGCCATGTCGCTGGGATTGTCGAGATATATTTTTTTCTGGCTGAAGTCGCCACGGGTCAGTCGTACACACTTACCCTCTTTAATATCTATTGCTGGAATAATCAACATAACGAATAACAAAAAGCGGATTTAGCACCCGGCAAAGTTTTTGAGCACCTGCAAACCGGCATCGGAGCTCTTTTCCGGATGAAACTGAACAGCGAAAATACCATTTTTTTCAATGGCTGAACAAAAGTTTTTTCCGGCGAACCAGGTCGTCGCCGCCACGGAGTCAGGATTTTCAGGCTCACAGTAGTAGGAGTGTACAAAATAGAAAAATGAGTGGTTCGCAATGCCTCGAAACAACACGCTCTCTTTTTGCTGGACGACGGAGTTCCACCCGATCTGGGGAATCTTGTCGGTTTCGCTCCTGAAGTGAACCACTTTGCCGGGTATCAGATCCATTCCTTTGTTGACTCCCATCTCCTCGCTCTCGGTAAGCAGCAACTGCATTCCAAGGCAGATTCCGAGAAGTTGGCCACCTTTATCGACATGCTCCAGGATTGCTTCGGTAAAACCTGATGCGTTAAGTGACTTTATGGCAGAGCCAAAAGCTCCGACACCGGGAAGAATGACTTTTCGGCAGCCAGCAAGCTTGGCTGGATCACTGCTGACGATGGCCTTGACTCCGAGATAGTCAAATGCCTTGAGAACAGATCTAAGATTTCCTGCGCCGTAATCGGCAATAAAAACCATAAAAAAAACTTTAATATTGCAGGAAATTCGCGAGAACAACTACCGTAAAAAGGTTACTCCTTCTCCTGCCCAATTTTTATTATTACTAATTAATGCTTATTATAATAACTTTTTCTTCTTACCAAAAATACCGGTAGTTCTCCATTATCATACGAAATCAAGGAACCAATGCACAAAATTGTTTCTGCAATATTTTTAGCTGAAAATATCAAAAAAATTGAGATCGAGGCCCCCCGTATTGCAAAAAAAAGAAAAGCGGGTCAGTTTGTCATGATCAGGGTAAACGAGACGGGCGAAAGAATACCACTTACGATTGCTGGTTCGGATCCTGAAAAAGGAACCATTACCATCATTGTGCAGGGTATGGGTAAATCGACAAGGGAGTTGAACAGCAAAGAGGCTGGCGAGAGCATCCACGATATTGTTGGTCCGCTTGGGGCGCCATCGCATATTGAAAAGTTTGGTACAGCGGTGAGTATCGGCGGTGGGTTAGGCGCAGCAATTGCCTATCCAACGGCGGTAGCACTGAAAGAGGCCGGAAATTATGTCATTACGATCAACGGCGCCCGCTCAAAGGAGTTGGTGATCCTTGAAGAGGAGATGCGTGCGGTGAGTGATGAGGCCTATATTACGACCGATGATGGATCGTACGGCTTTCACGGTTTTGTCACCCAGAAGCTGCAGGAGCTTATTGATTCCGGCAGAGCGATTGATTATGTGCTTGCCATCGGACCAATCCCGATGATGAAGGCCATTGCTGAGGTCACCCGTC
Source organism: uncultured Chlorobiaceae bacterium (assembly GCA_903840935.1). Classification (GTDB taxonomy): domain Bacteria; phylum Bacteroidota; class Chlorobiia; order Chlorobiales; family Chlorobiaceae; genus Chlorobium. Next base: position 41,502 of record CAIMHT010000047.1, on the reverse strand, counting down.
CTTACCATATCAAAACCATTGTGAGCCTCAATCCGATTATGGTGGATGGCACCGGCATGTGCGGCGGTTGCAGGGTTACGGTAGACAACCAGCTCAAGTTTGCCTGCGTGGACGGCCCTGAGTTTGACGCTCACCTGGTCGATTTCAAAAACCTTTCTGACCGGAACAAGATGTACCTGCCCCAGGAACGGCAGGCCGTTGAAACATTGACGCACAAGTGCAATCTCCAGAAGCAGCTCTGAGGCCTTCATCGGCTTTATTTCGCGGTCAATGATGACCTTCTTGCACGGTTCTTTGCCGGGAACGGCTTTTTATTTGCATCATCAAACTCTCTTTTTTTAAAGAAGCATTACTATGGACGCACAATCTATTACGACCAAAGAACGTCTTGCCATTCCACGTCAGGAGATGTTGTCACAGAATCCGGAGGTGCGAAGTCATAACTTCCAGGAGGTCAATCTTGGCTATACAAAGGAACTGGCTCAGCGGGAAGCTCTTCGTTGCCTTCAGTGTAAAGATCCGGCCTGCATCAAGGGATGTCCGGTCAACATCAAGATTGATCAGTTTATCAAGCTTATTGCCGATGGGGATTTTCCGGGTGCTGCAAGAAAGATCAAGGAGGATAATGTTCTGCCTGCTGTCTGCGGGAGGGTCTGCCCACAGGAAGATCAGTGTGAGAAAATGTGCATTCTCACAAAAAAATATACTTCGGTTGCTATCGGCAATCTCGAGCGGTTTGCGGCTGATTATGAGCGCGAAACCGGACAGGTGGAGCTTCCACAGGTCGCCCGGCCAACGGGCAAAAAGGTTGCGGTTATCGGCAGCGGACCGGCGGGGCTGAGCTGTGCCAATGATCTGGTGCAGTTGGGCCATGCGGTTACGGTTTTTGAGGCTTTACATGAACTCGGCGGCGTGCTGATGTACGGTATTCCAGAGTTTCGCCTTCCAAAAGAGATTGTAAAGGCTGAAATTGAGGGAATGAAAAAGCTTGGTGTGAACTTTATCACCAATGCTGTCGCTGGCCGTTCGATCACTGTTGATGAGTTGCTTAAGGAGGAGGAGTTTGATGCCGTCTTTATCGGGGTAGGAGCCGGTCTGCCGTGGTTCATGGGTATCCCCGGAGAAAATCTGCTGGGGGTCTATTCGGCCAATGAGTTTTTGACGAGGGTTAATCTGATGAAGTCTTATCAGTTCCCCGACAATGATACGCCGGTCTTCAATTGCACGGGTAAAAATGTGGCGGTCTTCGGCGGCGGTAACACGGCGATGGATGCCGTTCGTACGGCCAGGCGCCTTGGAGCTGAACATGCATATATCGTCTATCGCCGTTCAGAGGCGGAGATGCCGGCGCGACTCGAAGAGGTGCATCACGCCAGGGAGGAGGGTATTGAATTTCTCATGCTGATGAACCCTCTGGAATTTATCGGCAATGAGGCGCAGTGGCTCACCGGGGCGAAATGCCTCCGCATGGAGCTGGGCGAGCCGGACGACTCTGGACGACGACGCCCGGTGCCAATAAAAGATTCTGAATTTATTTTGCCTATCGATATGGCCGTCATTTCGATCGGCAACGGTTCCAACCCGCTTATCAAGCAGACAACACCCGATATTGAGGTAAGCAAGCGGGATACGATTGTGGTCGATATCAATACCATGGCAACCTCAAAAGAGAATGTCTATGCTGGCGGCGATATTGTTACCGGAGGAGCTACGGTTATTCTTGCCATGGGCGCAGGACGAACTGCGGCGGCGGCAATTCATGAAAAGCTGATGGGCACTGCCGGAGTATCATAAGCTGTAAATCAGGAGCAAAGGGCTGGCTGCGCTGCCAGCCCGATTTTTTGACCAACCGGGACACAAGCTATGAGTGGACTTTACCGATTCGGCGTCTCCCTTGACAAAAAACTGATCGAAGCATTTGATTGTCATATCGGAGCTCAACAGTACAAAAGCCGTTCTGAAGCGATACGGGATCTTATCCGTGAAGAGCTGATAAGAAAACAATGGCGAGAGGGCGGCACCGTGGCTGGTGCCATCGTCATGACTTATGACCATCACAAACGCGAACTGGTCGGCGTGCTGCTTGATATCCAGCATGACTTTCAGAATACGATTATTTCAACACAGCATATCCACCTTGATCATCACCACTGTCTTGAAATCATTGCTGTTAAAGGCATGGCCTCCGACGTTGAAAAACTGGCGACAACCCTCAAGGTGCAAGTCGGAGTCAAGCATCTCAGCCTGAGTATCTCCTCTTCCGCTGAGTAAACCAGAGAGAGACCATCTGTTGCCGGTAAGAGGGATCGTCCTTGTTTTGTGGCGGTATCCTCATGGCAGATGCTGATGAACATGCTCCCGGCCATCATGGTGATGTCGATGAATGTGCACAAGGTTATTTATCTCAAGGAATGAACGATCATTCAGGACAGAGTCCGGAGGCTCTCCCATAATAATCCGCTTGTTCTGGCCAAACACATATACCATATCGGCGATCTCCCCGATAATATGCAAATCATGCGTCGCAGTAATAATGGTCTTCCCTCGCTGGTTGGCATTGACAATAAAATCAATAATATGCCGGACAGTTAACGGATCGAGCCCGGCAGTCGGTTCATCAAATAGATAGACATCAGGATCAATAGCAAGAACAGACGCGATCGCAACCCGCCGTTTCTCTCCAATACTCAATTGATGGGGCACCCTCTCCAATAAATGGCGAATATCCAAAACCTGGGCAACCTCGAGGATACGCCTCCTGACTTCTTCCTCAGCAACGCCCAACTGCAACGGACCAAAAGCAATATCCTCTCTCACTGACGGGCAAAACAACTGGATATCGGCATTCTGAAAAACAAGGCCGACCCTTCTTCTGAAACGATGTGCCGCGTTTTCATCAACCTGCGAATTTTCACGTAACAGCTCCCCGAAAGCCCTCACCTGACCATGATGAGGGAAAATAAGTCCATCCAATAGTTGCAATAGTGTTGATTTGCCTGTTCCGTTGGCACCAATAACCGCAATTTTTTCACCTGACCGAATGGTCATATCGACACCGCACAGAGCCGGAAATTTGCCCGGATATGAGTAGTGCACATCCTGCAATTCAAAAATAATATCACTCACAAGATTTGTCCTCTATAAAATAAGCCTGCACAGATGATCACGGCACAGCACAGCCAGACCCAATCTTTCAGCGTTGCATGAAATACCTTCAAGAGTCGAGGCTCACCGGTATACCCCCTCGAAAGCATCGCCATATAGACCTCTTCACTCATTTGTGTCGTTCTGTTCCACGTATTGGCAAGATTCCAGGCCACAACGTTCTGTCCATGCCGATGATGTGACACCACCCCGACACGACTTTTAATAGCAGTAAAAATATTCTCGACCATCGTCGCAAAGAGATAGAGATAACGGAAACACATTGATACCGTCAAAACAAAAAGCTGTGGAACACCCAATACCCTTAAAACCTTCAGCAACTCCGAGTGCCGCGTCGTCAAAGACAATAATACAACCAGCGACACCGAGGTTGCAATCCTGACCACGAACAAAACAGCTCCATCCAGACCCGGACGAGTTATGATACCATTGAGTCCCAAAACATGGAAAGAGCAAACAGGCTCACCTGGCGTTACGATACTGAACAAGGTTGGAAGCACCATAAATAGCGAAAATAACGGGATGAAGAGCAATGTCCTTATCAAGAAGTGCCTGACCGGAATTCGGGAAAAAATGGCAAGGATGAAACAAAATCCATAGAGAGAACCAATCAAAACCGCACTTTTCAATGAGATTGCCGTAACAAGAAAAGCCAGGAAAGAGACGGTTTTGAGCCGGGGATCCAACGACTGCAAAAAACCTTTGCGATTGGCATACTCTTCCGAAAGTGTTGCATCTTTTAAAAAAGCAAGGGCACTCAAAATTGAACGCTCTATGAAATTACGCTTCTTGTTCAAGGCGTTACTCATGCTCTTTTGCCAATACCTTGCCTATGAATAAAGCTATTCCAGCGATGATCGCAATACCGGCAACAGCAGAGATGATATAGGCAAAACTCAAATGAAGGAGATCCTGTCCCTCCCATCCCTGAAAAGTATAATCGGGCAGCGGAGCTTTCCAGCGTTCTGAAAGACGCTGAAGACCCTGCGGAACATACCCTGTCATTTTCTGGATCTCTTCAACCCCCCACTCCCCCCAGGCCGACCCTGCCTTGAAATGATCAGGTAAAATCAGCCCCAAAGGGGAGAGAATAATGAAAGCGCCAATCCCTGTCCATAATTTTCTGGTCAGCGTCATGATCTGCCTCCTTCAAAAAAAACAGAATTCTGCTTCTGCAAATATTTTACGACCAGGGCTGTCACAATAACCTCAACCCATCCAAAAACCAGAAGATGCCCCAAAACCATTGCAGGAACGGCAACATTCAGGCCGTATGGAGAGTATAATGCCTGACCATTTGCCTTATGATACAGTAACGGTTGAAGTCCAAATTCGATTCCGGCACAGAGAGCGGCCAAAGAAATACCCGCGTACGCACCAGCACCAGCGGCGATTATACGCCTGTTGGAACCGGCCGGGCTGTTCAAGCTGATCAATTTGTAAACATAATAGCCGACAAAAGGAAGCACAAATGCCATGTTAAAACAATTCGCTCCAATAGCCGTAATACCGCCATCACCAAACAACAGTGCCTGAATCACCAGAGCAACCGTCACGGCGATACAGGCCGCCCATGGCCCTATCAGGATAGCAACAAGGACACCCCCAACCGCATGACCGGTTGACCCACCGGGAATAGGCACGTTAAACATCATGATCACAAAACTGAACGCTGCACCAATCGCCAGATAGGGAACCTGCCTGACGCTCAATGTTTTTCTGACCGCTTTCGAAGCCGCCGTCCATATCGGAATCATCACTGCGCCAAAGACCCCGCAAGTCGCAGGGCTTAAATATCCGTCCGGTATGTGCATATTTTCCCTTTTTTACCCTGCAAACTATACAGAACAGAGTCTATTGGCAGACGAAATCATTAAAATCTCGCTGTCAAACCGGCAAGAACAGCTCTTTTCCTTTATGGCTTTAATAGCACAAAAATAATATTTATGCTACCACATATCAAAAAACATTTCAGGAAGGAGACGGAATTTCATTCTTGCGTATTATGCCTTCAAGGCATCGCGAAATGCCGCACGCAGTTGCTCGACCCGCCCACGGTTGACACCGAGGTCCGAGAAACCGAGCCTTGATGATGAACGGACATGTATCACCCCCTCTTCCGGACTGAGACGGAATTCGACATCATCAACAAAACCGAACACAGGAACAAGAAAGGTCGCCCAAAGGTACTCTTTCTCAATTTTGTGCACAACGCCTCCGTTTTCCTCGACAATACGTTTCAGGAGCGGCCAAGCCTTATCTGCTGAACCAGTGAAACTGAGGGGATCGATTCGGCCAATCATATTGGTACTTTCACTGCACACCCCGTTTGGCGTTCCGGGACAGGGCCTCAGTTTTCCATTTTCCAGTTGAGGATTTTCAGTTGGCTGTGGCCACAAGCCGGCAAAAAGATTTGTTACCGCGCCAATCGCATCACTGAGTATATCCATTGGATTTGCTCCGTTTATTAACTGTTAACCTGCTTCCATAATACCGATATCTTTTGTCTCCAGGACTGATGTATTCACGAACGTTCGTGAAATACATGAACAACACCAACCCCGATTCCACTAAACGATTATCCCTCTATGCGCGACGTCAACTCCTCGGTCATCTTTTTATCGGCCAGTTTGACGGTAATTTCGGCAACTTCACGCGCGGAATTGACGTGAAAGACCACGACGTCAAAAACATCGGTCATGCGCACAATCGCCGTCAGGTCGGCGATGTGACGGCTGATACCGAGAAAACTCAGGGGAAGAAGGCATTTGACATGATAGGGGCTGCTGAGAAAAATTCCGTAAGGCTGTACCTTCAGGACACCGCCGGTGAAGATGGTCCCGACTTCGGGCAGAGGAAGCGAAAAGTCAAGCTCATTGGCTGTAGCCAGTCCTTCAACACGCAGGGGATCTCCCGGCCTGACCTGTTCAATTCGCTCTTTGAGGAGTGCAAGGTCACCATAGGTGATTCCCGGTTCGGCAAGCAGCTCCCTCGCACTCAGTCCCTGGGTGGAGTAGACGATAATCTCTTTGCCCTTATCTTTTAACGCCCTCAGCAAAGGGAGAAAATCACTGTCGCCACTGAAGAGGATAAAGGTGTCGTACTGTTCGGCTGCGCTCAGGGCATCAACAACAAGTTCAACATCCAGATTACCTTTCATGACCACCACTCCGGTCTCCTTGTTGACAATCTTCTTGACCGGTTTTGAGGTGATCCGGTAGCCATGGGCTGTCAGCACTCTGGTGAATGCCGCATTTTCCTCTGAAACCGGTTCAGATGCAGGAACGTAATAATTTGCCTGCACGGAGCCATAAGCGGAGATAAAAAATGACATAAGACGGGAAAAGTCGATCTGCCACCCCAGATGGCGCTGCGTAAAAAAAAGGTTTGCTCCATCAATAAATACAGCCGCACGGCTCATACATCATCTCCTCTTTTTTGTCATGATGTTGACCTCCATCCCATCATGGAGCCCTTTTTCAGGGGCAAGGGCAATCTTGTCCCCTTTTTTAAGCCCCTGCAGCACTTCAACAAAGGTCATATCACTGGCCCCGACAGTGATAAGCTGTTTTTTCAGTTTTCCGTTGGCAATTTTCCAGACATAGCTCTGAGCGTTTTCTTCAACGATTGAGCTTTTTTTAACCAGAAGGGCATTCGGCCTGATATTGTAGATGATGTTTGCTGTTGCAGTCATGCCTGCCTGGATGTAGGAGAGTGGATGGTCGAGCGTCAGATAAATCTTTGACGTCTTTGTTATCCGGTCTGTCTGGGGCACAATACGCGATACAACGGCGGAGAGGCGCTTGTCGGGCCAGGCATCAAAGGCAACGGTTGCCGCCTGGCCGTTGCGTATGCGTGGAATATCGAGTTCGTCAACCTCAACGGTGACCATGTAGCTTGAGGTATCGACCACCCGTGCAACGAGGCTGTTGGCTGTGACATAGTCGCCCTTCTTGACATTCTGCAAGGTGAGTGTGCCTGCAAATGGGGCGATCACCGTCAATTTTTTCAGGTCATCTTCACGCATCTTCAACTGGAGAGCCTTCTGCTGGAGCAACTCTTCGCCCTGGGTGCTCATTTTTTCGGCATCATCGAGTTCCTGACGCGATATCGCTCCTTCAGCGAAAAGGTTTTTTTTTCGGACACGACGAAGCTGGTTGTCGCTCGTCTGGGCCTGCTGTTCAGCCAGGGCAGCCCTCGCTTCACGGAGGGCCAGTTGTGGCTGCGGGCTGCTGAATTGCAGGATTTTCTGGCCGGCAGTTACCTGCTGCCCTTCGAGCGCACCGACATAGCTGACCGTGCCTGACGATTCGGCACTGAGGTTGGCCACGGCATCAGCCTCGACAAACCCTGTTGCATAGATGGCCTGAACCAGCTCGGCATTGGTCACCTGAGCGACCTCAATATCGACCGTGTTGCCCCTCGTCATCAGAAAAACGACGGTTGCAACAAAAAGAATGGCAAGAGCGATGGTATATTTTGGAAGAAATTTCTGTAGGGGCTGCATGGGCCTTGGTTATTAATGAATTCAGCTTTGGGAAGTTACCTGTTTTGATCTTTTTATCCATTCTGATCTTGGTTTTTCCATAATTTTATCAATCTTTAAAAGCTTTTTTCTTTTCCCGCTCCTCCCGCGCGAGGGGCTCCAGAATAAAACCACTTAATCTACACCATCAATGGGCCATAATCAAGATATCCAGAAAAGCTTTCTTGAAACAGTAAAGTTCGATGAAAAAGGACTTGTGCCGGCAATTGTGCAGGATCATGAAACCGGCAAGGTTTTGATGATGGCCTGGATGAACCGCCAGAGTCTTGAGATGACTCTCGAAAAAAAGAGGGCCTGTTACTGGAGCCGCAGCCGCAAGGAGCTTTGGCTGAAAGGTGAATCGTCGGGCAATATGCAGGTGGTGCACGATATTTTGATCGACTGCGATGGAGACACCCTGCTTTTAAAAGTTTCGCAGACCGGCGGTGCCTGCCACGTGGGCTACCACTCCTGCTTTTACCGCAAGGCAACAAGCGACCTTTCGATGGAGATCTGTGATACACTCATGTTTAACCCGGAAGATGTTTATGGCAAAAAAAGCTGACCTGACGGGCAATCTGGCCAAAGAGAGCGCAAAATCTCTTAATCAGACAAAATCGAGAGCCTCGATCAAGAGCATGTTTGACGAGGTTGCTCCGACTTACGATTTTTTGAATCATCTGCTGAGTCTTGGAATAGACAATTACTGGCGGGCAAAGGCAACAAGCAGGGCAAAAGAGCTGCTCGGCAGGAATACGGCTCCCCGGATTCTTGATGTCGCTACCGGCACCGGTGACCTGGCGAACGCCATGACCAAAATAGCGGGTGCAAAGGTGACCGCTCTTGACCTATCGCCTGAAATGCTGCTGCTTGCTCGTAAAAAGTATCCGCAGATCACCTTTATTGAGGGGTATGCCGAAAAGCTGCCGTTCGGCAATGCAAGCTTTGATGTGGTCAGTGCCGGGTTCGGTGTGAGAAATTTTGAAAATCTGAACGAGGGAATGCGGGAGTTTCACCGCGTTTTGAAGCCGGGCGGCCATGCGCTCATTATCGAGCCGATGATACCACGCAATACGATCATGAAAAAGCTCTACCTGATCTACTTCAAACAGGTGCTGCCGAAAATTGCCGGGTTGTTCAGCAAGTCCACCTTTGCCTACGACTATCTGCCCCACTCGGTTGAAAAGTTTCCGCAGGCTGAGGCTTTTACCGCCATCCTGAAAAAGAGCGGCTTCAAAAAGGCGGACTATTTTCCGATGACCTTTGAGACCTCGATTCTTTACGTTGCAAAGAAGTAGTGGCCGGGAGCGCCGAGGGCGGCGGGGCATCTCGGAGGACAGCCACAAGGGGCTCCCCTACATTTTTTTTCGCTGAGGGAGCCGGGGTTCGGTGCTTACGTGGGTTTTACCTGCGCGGCGGGATCAGAGCATTGCCTCAAATTCCTCCTCCGTCGCTACTCTGACGCCGAGCTTGAGCGCTTTCTGGAGTTTGCTGCCCGCATCACTTCCGGCGACAACCATGCTTGTCTTTTTGCTGACAGAGCCGACTACCCTGCCGCCCCGTTCCATCACCAGTTCAGCAGCTTTCTGGCGGTCGTAGCGCTCAAGGCCGCCGGTAAAGAGGACCGTAAGCCCTTCGAAGTTGCTGTTGACCTGCTTTTTTGGTTCTGAGGCCGAGAGCGGCAAGCCGGCAGAGCGCAGTTTTTCGAGGGTGTCGGGCCATGAGCCCCTGGAAAAGTAGTCGATAATGCTGCGGGCAACCACGGGGCCGATATCGGGCACGGTTGCAAGTTGCTCCTCGGTTGCCTGCTGGAGGGTATCAATGGAGGGGCAGGCTTGCGAGAGCTCACGGGCGGTAGCGCGTCCGACGTGACGGATGCCGAGGGCGTAGAGAAGCTGTTCGTAGCTCTTTGCGCGACTTTTGTCAAGGGCTTGCAGGATATTGTGTGCCGACTTTGGCCCCATGCGCTCAAGGTTCACAAGCTGTTGTTCTTCAAGAAAATAGAGATCGGCGGGGCCTTTGACGAGATCTTTGGCCACAAGCTGCTCGACGAGTGAGTCGCCAAGGGTCTGGATATCCATGGCGTTGCGCGAGGCAAAGTGAAGCACCCGCCCCTTGATCTGGGCCGGGCACTCCTCTTCGTTCGGGCAGGAGTAACTGACTTCGTTCTCCGGCCTGACGAGTGGCGTGCCGCAGGAGGGACAGTGCGAGGGCGGGAGAATGGGCTCGGCATCCGGGGGACGCTCTTCTGAAATGGTGCGCACCACTTTGGGAATCACTTCGCCTGATTTTTCGATAATGACCCGGTCGTGAAGCATGAGCCCAAGTCGCTCGATTTCGTCAAAATTATGGAGGGTTGAGCGCGAGACGGTTGAACCGGCAAGAAGTACCGGCTCAAGTTCGGCAACCGGGGTGATGGTGCCGAGCCGTCCAACCTGAAAAATAACGTTGTGCAATACGGTTCCGGCCTGTTGTGCAGGATATTTGTAGGCGATGGCCCAGCGGGGACTTTTGGCGGTTGCGCCAAGCTTTTCCCGGAAGTGCACATCGTTGAGTTTCAGCACTACCCCATCGGTCTCATAGGGGAGTTGCCAGCGCTCTTCGGACCAGCGGGCAATATAATCGTTTATTTGTGGCAGTGCCTGGCAAAGCCGGTAATGGTCGCCGGTAAAGAAGCCGAGCTGGCTGAGCAGTTCAAGACGGCGGAGGTGTGCGGTCGATTCATCTTGAAGCCCTTTGAGGTAGTAGGCAACAAAGCACATTTTGCGACGGGCGACTTCGGCTGAATCCTGCAGTTTGAGACTGCCTGCTGTGGCATTGCGGGGATTGGCAAAGCGATCTTCTTCCGGGCGGCTTTCGTTGAGCAACTCAAAATCCCCCTTGCGCATGAATACTTCGCCGCGCACCTCAACCTCCCTTTCACAACTTTCGGCAAGAGTGTTGAGTCGCAAGGGAATGGTCGGGATGGTGCGCAGGTTTGCCGTGATATCGTCGCCCTGCCTGCCGTCACCCCGTGTTGCACCCCGCACCAGGAGGCCGTCGCGGTAGAGAAGGCTGATGGCTACACCGTCAAACTTCAGTTCGGCCACCATCTCCTGCTCGTCGACCCCTTCGAGCAAAAGAAGCTTTTTGACACGGTTGTAAAACTCCTCAACCTCGAGGGTGGAGTAGGTATTGGAGAGGCTGAGCATCGGGTCACGGTGCTGCACCGGGGAGAAGGCTTTCGTAATGGCTCCCCCCACCCGCTGCGAGGGGCTATCGGGGGTAAGGAGCTCCGGGAACTGCCGCTCAAGAGCGATGAGTTGCTGGAGGAGGCGATCAAAGTCGAAATCGGAGAGCTCCGGCTTTGCCTCAATGTAATAGAGGTGGTTGTGCCGCTCAATCTCCAGGCGAAGCTGTGTAATTCTCTCTTTGGCGCTTATCATCTCGGTCATCAATAAAAAAAAGAGGTTATCGGACGGATGAAAATGCCCATCCGACCATATTTTTAAAAAAGCCGAGAGAGCCCTGAACACCGAGTTTATCCCAGGTCACCGTCAGTACTTTCGGGTAGCGCCAAGCCAGCCGGAGCATGACCATTGCCAGTTCCTCGATTTTCATTTCATCGCGAAACATGGCCTGACGGTAGTGCGGGGGAAGGTCGTCGAGCACGATCATTACCTCGTTCATCAGGTCGTTGACAAAGTTTGGCTCATCGGTGGCTGCGTTAAAGCACATGTACTTCATGAGATTGGCCATCGAGGCAACATTGGGCTCATAGGCGCTGATCGTTTCAAGGTGCTTTTTGGAGAGGTTGTTATCGAGAAGCGCCCGATCAAGATCGGCGGTAAGATGGTGAAGGTTGCGCACCATCGAGCCAAAGCCGCAGAAGGTGAGCGGAGAGCCGAGTGATGCCGCATCGCCAAAGAGAATGATGTGGTCATCGGCAATCTCCCTTGTACGGTTGAATCCATCATGGCAATAAGCCGGAATGATTCCGTAGACAGGACGATGAATAACAAAATCCGTACCGGGCTTTTTGTAATCGGGAAGCGTTCGGAAGTAGGTCTCGAAAAGGCTGAGCAGGGATTTATCGTTCGGGGAGTCGACTTCATCATAAAAGAACAGATAGGTAATGTACTGCCTCTCTTTGGCGGGAAAGCCTTCCCAGATAAACTGCCGCCCTTTTCCGGAAGAGGTATCGGCAGGCCCTATACTGGCAAGAATTTCGCCGGTTTCGAAATCAATATTTTCAAAACCGGTCGCTATGGTGCCGACGGTCGGGCAAACATGGGTCTGTGGCAAGCCTTCGTTGAGCTGCATGGCAATCGGCGAGACGATACCCATCACATCAACCAGTACTTTGGCCTTGTACCAGAAAGGTTTGCCCTGGCGATCCTCAACCTGCACGACCATATAATCATCAAACTGGTAACAGCAGGTAAAGCTGGTTCCGGCAAGAAGGGTGCTACCCGAAGCAGCCAGAACCTTCTCTTTTGCCAGAGAAAGCAGCTTGTCGGCATCAACGGCGCAATCGAGCACGTTTTCCATGGTCAGCCTCTTCTGGCTTCCATCGGGCTGATAAAATTCAACCCAGCCGGACTTGTAACGACGGACAATGACTGAATCGATTTCGCTTTCGGAAAAAAGCCCTATAGCAGAGAGATTGTGCAGTTCATTTCTTGATATGTTCCAGTCTCTGGTCGATTTGGCGGGAGTCTGGCGGTCAAAAATCATCACCTTCCGGCCATTCTTTCCAGCCATAACCGCTGCATGAAGCAGACTGAGCGTGCCGCCCGCATAGATTAAATCATACTCCCCGCTGATGCGGGCCTCTTTGGGCATGCTGTCGGCGGCCAAAATGACCTGCTGGACAGGCTTTTTCAGCCTTTCCCAGTAACAATCGAGTTCACTGATACGATGCAGATGACGCTCACCATCCGGAAGCGTTGAAAACGCCCGGTAGAGATGGGGATGGGTGAGCCGGATGTGATCAAGGGAGATGGGCATGGAAGCGTATGGATAAGGGATGTTAGTGTTGATCCTGCATTTGCCTGTCGGCGGGAGAGTTGAGCGTCGAACGCAATTGCCGGTCGCTCTCAATTTGACCGTCTACAAGATGAAGGCGCCGCCGCGCACGGTTGGCAAACTCTTCATCGTGGGTTACCACAATAACGGTCTGGTTCAGCTCCTGGTTCAGCCGGTCAAAGAGTTGATAGACATTATTGGCCGAACGGGAGTCGAGGTTACCGGTCGGTTCATCACCAAGCAAAATTTTTGGTTCGTTGGCAAGTGCCCGTGCAATGGCAACACGCTGCTGCTGGCCACCGGAGAGTTGGCTTGGTTTGTTGGTGTACTTGTTCTGCATGTCAACCATGTCGAGCAGTTTCATAGCCCGCTCCCGGATCTCTTTTCGGCTGCGTCGGCCATTGATCATCATCGGCATGCTGACATTTTCGACAGCGTTAAACTCGGGCAGCAAAAAGTGAAACTGATAGATAAAGCCAATTTTTTCATTGCGAATACGGTTCATCTCCGCTTCGTTTTTGTCGGTAATCGCCTCTCCATCAAGCCAGACCTTGCCGGCAGTGGGCCTGTCGAGCCCTCCCATGATGTAGAGCAGGGTTGACTTGCCCGAGCCGGAGGGCCCTGTTATGGCAACAAACTCACCTGCCATAACTTCCAGAGAGAGGTTGGGAATGATGGTCTGACGAATTGCCTTCGAGAGTCCAAGCTCCTTTCGAATATTTTCAAGCCTGAGTATGGTTTCAGCCATCAGTTGCCGCATTCATTGTTCCAGGATTATCACGGGGAAAGTGCCATCAGCAGCCAAAGGTTTCGACGCCTGCACACATAAAACCATTATAACAAAAAAGGGCTGAAAGAGGGAGCGCTATTTGCTGTTGCTCCCAAGAGCCATACAAGAGAGATTGAATTTATTTGTATGTTGTAGAATATTCCCTTGTTCAATAAATTTTACCTTATGCTGCCTCCGCAAGCAAATCGGACACAGCCTCTGCCAATCCGCAGAACAGGGCTCGACAGACAGACACCGTTTGGCTTTTCATGCATGCGCTGCCTGCAATGCTGCCAGTCAAAAAAAATCCAGGTAAACCCCTATGAAATAGCACGTCTTGCAGGGAACCTTGGAATTACAACGACTTATTTTATTGAACGTTACACCACTGGCAACGGTTCTTGCCTGAAATTTGATGACGAGAATCGCTGTGTCTTTCTTGGCCCCCAGGGGTGCCGTGTACATGCTGATCGGCCGCTTGTCTGCAGGCTCTATCCGCTCGGAAGGCACCGCAATGAGCAGGGTGATGAGTGGTTTTCGGAAATAGAACCGGAAACGGGATGCCGGGGCGAATGCGATGGCGGAGAGGGGAAGGTGGAAAACTGGCTTGAAAACCAGGAGGTGCGTCGTTACCTGGTTGCTGCGGACAGCTATCTGAAACTGCTCTGGGAGATGATGGCACTCCTTGAACAGGGCGAAGAAGAAGTCGAGGGTGCGGAAGAGTCCGACACTGCGGGGATTGAGGAAAAGAGTATGATGGAAAACGGAGGGTGGATGGATATGGATGCGGCTGTCAGAATTTTTTGCCAGCAAAGAGAGTTCCCGTTTCCCCTTGATATTGAGGAAAAAATGCGCATGCACCAGGATGCGCTGCAATGCTGGATACAACAGCCATAAAACGGAGAAACATTATGAACAAAAGCACGAAAAAAGCCCTTGCACTGGCCGCTGCAGTCACGTCACTCAGTGCTTCGCTCGGTGTTGCACAGTCGGCAGAAAACTGGGAGACACATGAGATAAAGGGTGGCGGCAGCGGTATTGTTGGACCCAGTGACAGTCACGCAATAAAATGGAATGAGACCAAGGGAAATTCAACGCAGGGCAAGCTCTCCAACCAGCACAAAATCGTTATTGAGGGGAAGGGATCAAATTCGGTAAAAGTTGACACGATCAAGTCGTCCAGTCAAATCAAAGGGGCAAATGCAATCAAGTGGGAATACAAAAAATAAGGCATTCACCGTAGGGGCGGGGTACCCCCGCCCCCATGACGCGAAAACAAAAATTTGCGTTTATGGGACAAAAAACCCGCCCTCCATAACCGAAAAATGGTGTTTTGCGTTGTAGGGCGGGGTACCCCCGCCCCCATGATGGCCAATGATGATTTTCGTTTACGTGGTTTCACCAAAATATTTCCCCCTGAACCAGAGAGCGACATTGACCAATGCAATCAGGGCCGGGACCTCAACGAGAGGACCGATAACGGCAGCAAAGGCTTCGCCAGAATTAATACCGAAAACGGCCACAGCCACAGCGATAGCAAGCTCGAAGTTATTGCTTGCGGCGGTAAAGGCAAGCGTTGCGGTTTTGGAGTAGCCAGCGCCAAACTTGCGGCCCATGTAAAAGGAGAGCAGGAACATGATCACAAAATAGATCAGCAGAGGAATGGCAATACGCACCACATCGAGGGGAATCTGGACGATATAGCTGCCCTTCAGCGAAAACATCACGACAATGGTAAAGAGCAGGGCCATCAGCGTCAGCGGGCTGATGCGGGGAATGAACTCGCCTTCGTACCACTCTTTGCCTTTCAGACGCAGCAGGAAGAACCGGGTCAGAAAGCCGGCAAGAAAGGGGATGCCAAGGTAGATAAAGACCGAGACTGCGATATCGGCAATGGAGATGTCGACAACAAATGAGCTGATACCAAGCCATTTGGGCAGTGCCGTCAGAAAAATCCATGCATAGAGGGGGAAGAAGAGTACCTGAAAGATTGAATTGAAGGCGACAAGCCCGGCGGCATATTCTGTATCTCCCTTGGCAAGCTCATTCCAGACGATAACCATGGCGATGCAGCGGGCAAGGCCAATCATGATGAGACCAGCCATGTAGTGCGGCATATCGGAGAGCAGGAGAACGGCAAGCACAAACATCAGTATAGGCCCGATCACCCAGTTCTGAACCAGCGAGAGGGCAAGCACCCTTGTGTTGCGAAAAACATCACCAAGTTCCTCATATTTTACCTTTGCCAGAGGCGGGTACATCATGACGATGAGCCCGGCGGCTATCAGCATGTTTGTGGTGCCCAACTGAAAGAGCTTCCAGAAACCCGGAATGGAGGGATAGAGCTAGCCGGAGAGCACACCCAGACCCATGGCAAGAAAAATCCAGAGCGTCAGGTAGCGGTCGAGGAACGACAACTGTTTTGTGGCATTGCTCATCGTTATTTCCCTTTTAAATTCTCGTTATAAAACTGACGGAAGCGCTGGTTGATTTCGTTGCGGACGCGCCGAAAAACAGCAAGCTGCTCCTCCTTTGTGCCCTCGGCCTCTGCCGGGTCGTCAAAACCGATGTGGAGGCGGTGTTCCACGTTACCAATAAAAACCGGGCAGGATTCATTGGCCCCTTCGCAGACCGTTATCACATAGTCAAACGGCCTCCCGAGAAATTCATCGACACTTTTCGGCATGTTCAGACTGATATCGACCCACTCTTCACGCATCACCTGCACGGCAAGCGGATGAACCGCAGCAGCAGGTTTTGTCCCCGCAGAACAGACCTCAAGTGAGGAGTCGAATGAACGGAGAAACCCTTCGGCCATCTGGCTGCGGCAGGAGTTTCCGGTACAGAGAATAAGGATTGATTTTTTCATTGTTTATTGTTTTTTTATGCATCCATTTGTTGACCGACAACAGACCCTCATACATCCATGAGTGAGCTGACCATAGCGCAGGATGTCGCCGGGTTATTCATAAAACGAGATTGAAGACAAAGCCAACCAGCATAATCCCCGCAGCCACAACTCCAGCAAAAACAGCAATAAGACGGGGCTTCAGCACCTTGCGGAGGATGATCATCTCCGGGGCAGAGAGGGCGATGACGCTCATCATGAAGGCCATCACCGTACCGAGGGCAGCCCCTTTGCCGAGCAGCGCCTCTACCACAGGGAGAATACCTGCTGCGTTGGAGTACATTGGGACGCCGATCAGTACCGCGACAGGCACCGACCACCAGACACTTTTGCCCATTAGTGAAGCCATGAAGTTTTCAGGGACGTAGCCATGAATTCCGGCACCAAGACCTACGCCGAGTACAATGTAGAGCCACACCTTGCCGACAATATCGCGGACGTGGTGGAGACCCTCCCGGAACCGCAGTGGCATGCTCATTGCCACACCCCCCACTTCAGGAGAAAGCACTCTCTCTTGCAACTTCTGCACCCACTCTTCCAGAAAACGCTCCATTTGGAGTTTTCCGATCACCATGCCAGCAATGATGGCAACCGCGAGGCCCATGACCGTATAGAGCAGGGCAACCTTCCAGCCGAACATGCCAAAGAGCAGGGCGAGGGCAACCTCATTGATCATCGGTGCTGAAATCAGGAAGGAGAAGGTAACGCCAAGCGGCACTCCCGCCTGGAGAAAGCCGATGAAAAGCGGTACCGCCGAGCAGGAGCAGAAGGGGGTGACAATGCCGAGCGAGGCCGCCATAACGTTTCCCACCCCGGTACGCCGCCCGGAAAGCAATGAACGGGTGCGCTCGGCGGAGATAAAGGTGTGCACCACCCCCATCAGAAAGACTACCGCCGTAAGAAGCAGCAGCACTTTTGGCACCTCGTAGAGAAAAAAGTAAAGCGCTTCGCCGAAACGGTTTGAGCGAGCAATTCCGGCAAACTGAAGAGAGAGTGCAGCAAACCATTCAAGGTTATTGTAGAGCATGATCCACAGCAGCGCGGCCGCAGGAACACCGAAGAGCCATTGGAGGCTTCTCGCCCCAAAAGCATTGGGAGTTTGTTGTTTCGAGTTTTCCATACTGTTTACACTTATCTTGATTTGCCGTCTCTCTCTGTTTTCAGGAACGGGACAAAAACTGTTAACAACAGCAGCTTGAACCGCCGCCAGCAGTTTTTGTGCCATGGCTTCCGCAACACCCCTGCGGTTTGGCCATCAAGAGTTCCCTGAGTTCTTCACGAGAAGGAACACGACCTTTGCAAAGCACCTGTTCATCGACAACGAGTGCCGGGGTTGAGATGATGTTATAGGCCATGATCTGCTGAATGTCCTCCACCTTTTCAACCGAAGCGTCAATACCTTCGGCGGCAATAACCGCTTTTACCGCATCGACAAGCTGATTGCATGTTGCACAGCCGCTGCCAAGAATTTTTACCTTTTTCATTGTTTTATCGTTTATCTGTTTATTTGTAAATGGTCGATTTTAAAAAAAATCTTTTTTTGAGAGTTTGCGCCCTGCGCTATCAAGACACCCTCCTTTCGAAGTAAATAAACCGTTTTCAGCGGCAATCGCACCTGCAGGCCAGATCTGCGTTAAAAAAACCACCAAACATGGAATAGGCTTTCAGCCAGTTTTCACGATGAATGCAGTAACGAACTTTTGGAGGATTGATTTCTCCCTGAATCAGGCCGGAATCAAGCAGAGCCTTGAGGTGCTGCGAAATTGTGGACTGGGCCATGGGAATAATCTCCGTCAACTCCCCCGTGAAGCAACACTGCTGACTGGTAAGCAGTTTCAAAATCCTGATCCTGACGGGATGGCTGATCGCTTTGGCAATCGACGCCATACACTCCTCGTCCCCACTGTACTCAACGACCGACAACGTTCTCTTCATAACAGACTACCCCTTATTATAGTTCATCGTAAATATACGATTAATAAAAAAAGAACACAATAAGAATCATCAATTGCTGCCATCAGCACGCAACGACCGTTCACAGCCGATCCTCCGCATTGGGTTCAACAGCCTTGACTTGAGAGAGCGCTATTATTCCCTTCCATCTCCAGGAATTGTGTGTGTATATGAGCCACCCTATCACCGTATTTCCAGAAAAAAATTAAAACGCTATATTTATTACCATACAACGAACAAAAGCGAGTTCTATAGAAAAGCTCAGTGCATAGCTCCACGGCGAAACACCAATTATGTAGCAAAAATTACCGAAAGACCCTTTGTAAAATTAAATAATTAAGGAATTATAGTTGCAAATCCTTAATTATTAACTATTTTTCACAAAAAACCAACAATAACGATAGTCTGCAAAAAAAAAAGAGCCCCATCCAGCTCGGGGATAACAAGCTGCACAAAGAGGGAGTATTCAGATTTTTTATACCGGCAGACTCTTTTTTTTAAGCAGCGGGATAGACACAATGTTATAACGATCAAACAACGCACTCATGCTTTATCAACTGCCTGACAGCGATATTGAGCGGTTTATCGAAGAGGATATGCCTTACGGTGATCTGACGACCTTACTGCTCGGCATCGGCGCTCTATATGGGGAGATCACCTTTACAAGCCGTGAACCGACAACACTCTGCTGTACGGAGGAGGCGGCTCGCGTTCTTGAGCGATGCGGTGCATCCGTTGGCTTTTTGCTGCCCAGCGGCACAACGGTTGAGGCGGGCGTTACCATCCTCTCGGCCACCGGAGATGCCGGCTGTCTTCATGCCGGATGGAAAGTGGCCCTGAATTTGCTTGAGTACGCCTCAGGAATTGCAACCCGGACGCACAAGATCGTTAACCGGGTCAAAGAGAGTAAAGCATCCATTACCATTCTCACCACCCGCAAATCGTTTCCGGGCACAAAAAAGGTTGCAATCAAGGCCATCATGGCTGGAGGTGCGCTCCCACACCGGCTCGGCCTGTCGGAATCGGTACTTGTTTTCAGGCAGCATACCGCATTCTGTGGCGGGCTTGAGCGTTTTCTTCAAACTGTCGCTGAGCTGAAATCAAAATCACCTGAACAAAAAATTATTGTTGAGGCCGAGAGCGCGGAAGAGGCGCTTGCCATTGCTGCTGCGGGTGTTGATGTGGTTCAGCTTGACAAGTTCCGGCCTGACGCGCTTTCAGGTCTGGTTCAGCAACTGCACAACGTGGCTCCTGGAGTCAAAATTTCAGCCGCAGGAGGCATCAATGGGGAAAATGCATCGGCTTATGCTGCGACCGGAGTTGACATGCTGGTGCTCTCTTCAGTCTATTTCGGCAAGCCTTCTGATATCGCTGTTTCAATCACTTCTATAACAACAATAAAACATCCACAATCATGATACGATCAATGAAACGCATCGCTCTTCTCTGTTTTGCACTCCTCACCATTGCGGCTCCTGCAATGGCAGGGGAGCTGAACCTCTCTGTTGCCGCAAGCCTGAAAGAGGTGATCAATGAGCTGAGTATGAGTTACAATACAAAACATCCGGCAACGGTTTTTATCAAGAATTTCGGCCCATCAGGGACGCTTGCCGGTCAGATTGAAAACGGAGCACCGGTTGACCTCTTTATTGCCGCAAACAATCAGTGGATGGATTATCTGAAGGAGAAAAATCTTGTGGACGGTGCAAAAGCAAAGACGTTTGCCTGGAACTCGCTGGTTTTTGCCGGAACAACTACAAAAAAGGTAGCTTCGATGAAAGAGCTGCTGAAACTCGACAAGATTGCCATTGGCAGCCCGAAAAGTGTCCCTGCAGGTGAGTATGCCATGACCGCCATGACCAATGCCGGCATTGACAAACAGCTTGCCGGAAAGCTTGTGATGGCCAAGGATGTCAGGGAGTGCCTCATGTATGCCGAACTTGGTGAAGTTGACGGTGCTTTTGTTTATCGTACCGATGCATTGCTGGCGCAAAAAGCAAAACTGCTTTTTGACGTACCGCAAAAACTTTATCCAAGGGTGACCTACCCGATGGCATTGACAGTAAAAGCCGCACAAAATGAGGAGGCAAAGGCATTCTATCTCTTTTTGCTGGGTGCTGAGGCAAAATCGGTGCTCCAGAAATACGGCTTTATCCTTAAATAAGATTGACCAGGAAAAACCGCAATACTTTTAAGACTTTATGAAGCTGACACCTGAAGATATTGTCGCCATCTGGCTCTCTCTGAAAGTGGCGCTTACGGCAACTGCTCTTGCGCTTCCTTTCGGTTTTGCACTTGCCTGGCTGATCGTCTTCAAGAAATTCAGAGGAAAAGTGGTGCTCGAGGTGCTTGTCAACCTCCCGCTCACACTCCCGCCGGTGGTGATCGGTTTTTTTCTGCTGCTGCTGCTTGGCAAAAACGGATGGATCGGAAAAGTGCTTGATGCATCGGGCATCCCGATTATTTTCACCTGGAAAGCCGCCGTGATTGCATCGGCAACCGTCGGGTTTCCTCTGCTGGTACGCTCAATCCGGCTTGGTATGGAGTCGATCGACCAGCAGCTTATCGAGGCATCCCGAAGTCTTGGTGCAGCATGGTACGATACCCTTGCAACCATTATTCTTCCGCTCTCCCTGCGGGGAATAATGGCCGGTTCGTCGCTGATGTTTGCCCGGAGCCTTGGTGAATTTGGAGCAACCATCATTGTTGCCGGCAATATTCCTGGTATCACGCAAACCATTCCGCTGGCTATCTACGATTATGCCAGTTCACCCTCAAGTGTAACCCTGGCACTCTCGCTCTGCCTGGTCTCCGTTCTGATTTCGGTCGTTGTGCTTGTCGTTCATGAACTGCTCGGCAAAAAACTTGATCGGAGGAGCGCATTGTGAACCTCCGAATTGATGCTGAAAAAAAACAGGGCAGCTTCCTCCTGCAGGTGAATGCGGAGGTTTCAGGCGAACGGATCGGGATTTTCGGCCAGTCCGGTAGCGGCAAGTCGACACTCATGCATCTCATTTCAGGACTTCTTCAGCCTGACAGGGGTGAGATCTACCTGAATGACGAGTGCCTCTTCAGCACCACGATGAGAGTAAATCTCTCCCCTGAACGGCGACGCATTGCCATTGTTTTTCAGCAGGCAATGCTTTTTCCACACCTCTCCGTCAAAGCCAATCTCCTTTACGGCTTCAAGCGGTGCCGCAATGAAAACCGCCGTATCAGGCCTGAAACACTCATCAATCTGCTTCAACTTCAACCACTTTTACAGCGAGGTGTTATAAATCTTTCCGGTGGTGAAAAACAGCGAGTCGCTCTCGGGAGGGCTATCCTTGCAAACCCGCGCCTCCTGCTTATGGATGAGCCTCTTTCCGCTCTTGATGATGCCCTGCGGTTCCAGATCATTCCCTATCTGAAAAGTGTCAGCGAGGAGTTCAGAATACCCTATCTCTTTATCTCGCATTCAATGATGGAGATGCAACTGATGACCGACCATATCCTTGAAATAGAAAATGGTCGTTGCATTGATGAAACAACACCTGATCAGCTTGCCAGAAAAAGAATGGCACAGAGTCCCAAGGGCTATCTCAATCTGCTCCCTCTTGCCGCTCCGGTGAAGCAGCATGGCTTGTTTGCTTACCAGTGGAGCAACAACACCTTGCTTGTTTCAGACGGAAAGGAGGCGGGAGAGGCACTGTTTGAACTCTCTTCACGTGAAATCATCCTTTTCAAAAAGCATCCGGAAGCAATCAGTGCAAGAAACCTTTTTGAATGCACTGTTGCTGAGATGTTTGAGTCTGAGGGCAGAATCGGCATTGTGCTTTCAGTCGAGGGCAAAAAACTTGTCGCTGAAATTGTCCGTTCAGCCGCAGAGGAGCTGATGATTACCGTGGGCTCGACCCTTTTTGCTGCAATCAAGGCTTCCTCGTTCAGAAAACTCGCTTGAACGGATTAAACAAATCCCTCTCTCCGGCAGGAAATAGCACTTCATTTTGACCTGGCAATCAATGATTCCAATCAACTTTTTAGCCTCTCTTCATGTTTAACGTTAGAATAAACAAAAAATTAAACTGTACAGAAGATGACTTTTTCAGGCAAGAAAGTATGTTTTATGACTGGCGCTTCGGGCGTGCTTGGTAGTGAAATTGCGCTTGCTGTGGCGGGTCAGGGGTATACCATCTTCTTTACTTGGCATGCGTCGGAAGGGAGGGCTGCCGAAACCCTTGAAAAAATCCGCTGGGTAAGCCCTGAATCGCAGATGGTTCGGTGTGACGTATCGAAAACCGCTGATCTTATAAGCGCATTTGCAATATTCCGTGAACAGTTTAACCGTCTTGACCTGCTTATCACCAGCGCTTCGAATTTTTTCCGCACTCCCCTTCCCGGAGTTAGTGAAGAGGAGTGGGACAGCCTGGTTGATACCAATCTGAAGGGTACCTTTTTTACGATGCAGGAGGCGGTAAAAATCATGCAGAAACAGCCGTTCGTCTCGCGCATCATTACCATGACCGATATTTCTGCCGAATTGGTCTGGCGAAATTTTGCACCTTACACTGTTTCGAAAGCAGGTATACAGCACTTGACCAGAATCTTTGCCAAAGAATTTGCTCCGACGGTTCTGGTGAACTCTGTGGCTCCGGGAACAGTAACACTGAATGCGGAAAAAGAGATGGAGCCGCAGGAGGAGATGATGAAAAAAATAGCGCTCCGCCGTCCTGGTGATCCGCTTGATATTGTCAAAACCATCATCTTTCTTCTTGAGAGTGACTATATCACCGGCCAGGTTATCAATGTAGAGGGAGGAAGGCTTCTGCTGTAAGAGGGCCATGCAAAGACCATATTGTTTTTATATATTGCTTACAGAATCTTTCGAATTCAGGCTCGCGCAGGAAAAACGCATAACGGGTTTCAATCTTTTATGGAACAGGAAGTAAAGGTTACCATGCATAGCCATGAGCCTGCCGAAAAGGCAGAGGAGCAACAGAATCAGGAGAACATTTCGGACCAACTCAGAGAGCTGGGTGACGTCATCTCGGAGACTTTTGACTGTTTCAGGGAGAGCGACTCCTATGAGTGGATTCTGGAGAACACCGAAAAAACAAGACAATATATCAAAAAAAATCCGGCACGCTCGATGCTTGTTTCTCTGGGCGCTGGCTTTCTGTTTGGACTGTTTATGAAAAGAGGACGATAATCAGCCATTGACCACTTGAAAAACATGATGAAGCGCCAGGCAGAAAAGGAGCAGGGCTCAACCTCTTCGAGACGCAAACGTACCGGCATTCCTGAACTCGTTGATGAGACGGCTACCTCTCTTTACGATGACGTGGTTGCCATTGTTGAGGCCAAGTTTGAACTGCTCAAAATTGAGCTGGCAGAGAAGATTTCGATGCTCGCCAGTGCGATCATTCTTGGCGTTATCCTTATTATCGGGGCAGGCTACTTTGTCACAACTTTAGCACTGCTTGCAGGCGAACTTCTGGGTCATCCTTTTCTCGGTTATCTGCTTGTGAGCATGCTTTTTATTTTATGCTTTCTGTTTTTCACCAGATTCAAACCATTATTTTTGAAAACCCTGATTCAGAAACTTCTTTTATCGCTCCATGACTCCAACAAATGAACCTTTAGACGGTATTCAGGCACGTATCGAAGAGCTCCAAAAGCATATTGCGAATAGAGAGGCGCAGATCAAGGCAAGAACCCTAAAATTGAAAGAGGAGATTGAAGCTGAGCTTTCGCCGGTTAAAATGGTTGAAAAACACCCTTTTGCGGTGACTACAGCCGTTTTTGCGGCCGGGTTGCTGCTTGGCAGGGTCGTGAGGGGCCATGGAAATACTTCGGCGTCAATCAGACCGGTACCTTGCGCTCAAGAGGAGCGCTCCCCGTCACGCAGTGAAAGTGCGCTCTCAGCCATCGGGCTTGAGGCGCTCCGATCCGCCAAGGAACTGGGGTTTGCCTGTCTTCAGCGATATATTGAAAAAAAAATCACATAACAGTGCATTCACCTCTCTGCCCCGACAAAACCACCAGGCAACAGTGTCAGGTATTTTTTGTTCCATAACAGGTAAGCATGCCCGAAAATGCTGCCGGGCTGCACAAAAATCTCAACCAGCGTAATGCATCGGTATTGCCTTCTCTACTATGACAATCAAGCAAAAACTTCCGGCAGTGCAACACAAAGAGCACTTTTATGTCAACAGAAATGCCAGAGAGCTTTTCGGAGCGACAGACCCTGAGTTTCTCTCGTTATCATTATCTGGTCAGGAATCTACTAAAACGACAGAGCGGCAAAGTGCCATCATTAATGATTTTCTGAAAAAGCGAAAGGGTGCCGACGCAAAACCGGTACTGCCAGCGCAGTTCCACGGCATGAAACTGCTGCATGCGCTTTTTCACTCTCTCATCACGAAAGCCATAGCATTACGGCAACCGGACTTTCTTGACCGGGTCTATGGAACGCTGGCCCTGGAGCTTTCAGTGGAACAATCGGAAGAGTATCTGGCCCGGTTTATCACGACTTTTCCGACGCAAAAAATTTATACCGGAGCAGAAACAGCAACGGAGTGGCTGAAGCAGCGGAACAATAAACTCGATCTCATTGAGGAGTCGTTCCTTGTCTGGCTCAATAATCAGAATCCTGCTCTTGAACCGTTTTCCGATCTTTTGACCGATGAGAAACTGAGCCGGGAGGTTGCGTACCGGAAGCTGATTTTGACCATGCGGAGCTCAATGCAGGCAATGGGGCCGGTGGGGGAAGGCAATATCGACCTTGCTGAACTGCTCACCCGTCCAATAAAACATGCCCCAACCTCAATCCTTGAACAGCTTCGATATATCCGTCTGCACTGGGGCGGGCTGCTTGAAGAGTCGCCTTTATGGGGATTGGTGGCAGATGCCATTGATTTTATTGAGGATGAAGACAAGTACCTCTTTTTTGAGCGCATTACTCGTGAGCATGCACTCCGTAATGATGGGTATGAGTTGGAAAAAGAGGCCCATGTCCCACAGTACAACTCTTTGGATGATGCCAATGCTCCGGCGAATTACTCCATGGATTCTTCGTGGATGCCTGAAGTGGTCATGCTGGCCAAGAGTACTTATGTCTGGCTCGACCAGCTCAGCAAAAGTTACCGGCGCTCCATTACGCGGCTGCAGGATATTCCTGATGCAGAACTCGACCTTATCGCCGAACGCGGTTTTACGGCATTATGGCTTATAGGACTCTGGCAGCGAAGCTATGCTTCACAAAAAATCAAGCAGCTCCAGGGCAATCCTGAAGCAAAGGCTTCGGCTTATGCTCTTGAAAAATATGAGATTTCCCATGATATCGGTGGCCATGAAGGGTATGAGAACCTTCTGCAGAGGGCCCGGCAGCGCGGCATCCGTCTTGCCAGTGACATGGTGCCCAACCACACCGCAATGGATTCCGAACTGGTAAGAAACAATCCTGACTGGTTCCTCTCATCAGGTAACGCACCCTATTATAACTACTCCTATAACGGGCCGAACCTCAGCAGTGACTCCCGCTACGGCATCTACCTGGAAGATGGCTACTGGAACCGTTCCGACGCAGCGGTTACCTTTAAGCGGGTTGATTACCTGACTGGCGATACACGATACATCTACCATGGCAATGACGGAACCATCATGCCTTGGAACGATACGGCACAGTTGAACTTTCTCAGTGCAGAGGTACGCGAGGGAGTAATTCAGCAAATTCTGCATGTTGCAAGAATGTTCCCCATTATCCGTTTCGACGCAGCCATGGTGCTGGCTAAACGGCACATTCAGCGACTCTGGTTTCCACTTCATGGCCACAGCGCCGCCATACCCTCGCGATCAGCTTATGCCATGAGCATGGCGGAATTTGATGCCGCCATACCCGAAGAGTTCTGGCGCGAGGTCGTTGACCGTATTCAGCTTGAAGTCCCCGATACCCTGCTGCTTGCGGAAGCGTTCTGGATGCTCGAAGGCTATTTTGTCCGTACACTTGGCATGCACCGGGTATATAACAGCGCCTTCATGCACATGCTTAAAAAGGAGGATAATGCCGATTATCGCAACCTGATCAAGAACACGCTCGAATTTGACCCGGAAATTCTCAAGCGCTATGTCAACTTCATGAATAATCCTGATGAAGATACCGCCATTGCGCAGTTTGGACGGGGTGATAAATATTTTGGTGTCTGCATGATGATGCTGACCATGCCCGGCCTGCCGATGTTCGGCCACGGACAGGTAGAAGGCTTTACCGAGAAGTATGGCATGGAGTATGCCAAAGCCTATTATGATGAGCAGCCGGACGAGCATCTCGTCTGGCGCCACTACCATGAGATCTTTCCCATCATGAAAAAGCGTCCGCTCTTTGCTGAGGTTCGCAACTTTTTTCTCTATGATCTCTATCAGGATGGGAGGGTGAACGAGAATGTTTTTGCCTATTCCAACCGGCTTGACCAGGAGAGGGTCCTTGTGGTCTTCAACAACTGCTTTGAACAGACTGCCGGCTGGATTAAAACATCGGTTGGCTACCGTCAGAACGGCGAAATCCGCCAGGGCTTACTCTCTGAAGGGCTCAACATCAGCCGTGTTGAGCACAGCTTTGTTATTTTCAGGGATCATGCAAGTGGTATGGAGTTTATCCGTTCCTGCCGGGAAATTTCCGATAATGGCCTCCTTGTTGCTCTCGACGGCTACAAGTATAATGTCTTTTTGGACTTCAGGGAGGTCGTTCCCTCCAGGCTGAAGCCTTACGACCGGCTTGCAGCAGAACTTAACGGGCGCGGAACCTTGTCAATTGAGCGAGCTGCCCTCACTATGAGCCTCTCGCCGTTGCACAGCATTATAACGACCGCTCTCACTCCTGAACCGCTTCGCCCTTTGGAAAACGAGCAACTGGAAGATGAGAAAATTCGGACGTTTGAAACGACAATCGCCTCTTTGCTCGATACGGTTGCCCTTCAGTTCAGTGAACTTATGGATAAACCGCTTGCTGTGCCCCTTAACCTTGCTTCGCAAGCGACTGAGCTTTATGGCCAGGTGCTCCTTTTTCCAGCTCTTGTTAAAAAAGAGCCGAATTCCCGAAAACTTCAAACCGCTCTCGGTCTGGGAAGCAAAGAGGGGGTGGAGTATAAGACCATTGCAAGACAGTGGATTGTGCTTGACGCCCTGCAGCAAATGATGATGTCATCCGGAGAGCTCCACTCAAACCTTATTGATGACTGGCTGATGAGCGATGCGCTCAAAGCAATCTATCCTGTATCCGGGATGATCGGCATTCCAGGCGAATATCTGCCCGACCTGCTTGTCTGCATGATCACACCAAAACCTGCACTCGCAGCGAATGAAACGTTGGATGTACGCCTGCTCACGCTTGTAAAGTCACTCTCTACGCTCAACCAACTGCATCTGGGCCGCATGCTGCTTCTGGAGCAGCGGCACCAGAAATACTGGTTCCGTGAGCACCGTTTCAGTGTCCTTGTGGCTTGGCTTATCCTGCAGGAGTTACTCCTGAAACCGGAAAGCGAGGCTGAGCTGGAAGCATCAATCGCCGAATGGGTTGAGGCATCTGAACAGCTCGACATGAAGGCTTTCCTTTCCGGCTATGAGATGGGAGAGTTATTACGGGAGAAGGCGTAAGGGTTCAGGGGAAGAATCTCAAGAGAGCATGAGAAACAGATGGCACACTGTCACGACAAAAGCCCGGCTGAACCGGGCTTTTGTCGTGGCTGAAAGTATCACTCACCCTCAATAATAGAGAAGAAACACTCTAAACGTATAGACGATAAAAGCAATAAAGAGAAAGAGACCAAACAGGGTAAAAAACGGACTTTTCTCTTCTCTTGATGCACGACCGTCAAGAAAGGGCACACAAACCCAGAGGATGGCGGCCGTTGTAAACAGTGCAATGGCAAGCAGTTCACCACCCGCAAAGCTGAAATCTTTCAGCAGCAGGAACTGGCCCCAAAAATACCACTCCGGCTTGATGCCAAGAGGTGCAGGAGCAAGCGGATTAGCCTGAACCCCTATCTCCCACGGAGATATTATTGACAGAACAACAATAATTGCAAAACCGATCAACCAGCCTACCGCATCCTTGGCAAGAAAGGTTGGGAAAAACTTTTCATATCCCTTGATACGTCCAGTCTCCTTATAGCCGATTGGTGCAGAGGTACCCAAAATCTGAACCAGAAGCAAGTGAACGGCAAGGATGATCAAAAGAATACCTGGAAGCAGAACAACATGCATCGAGAACATTCTTGTCAGCGTTTCTCCGGAAACCTCTTCTCCACCGCGAAGAATGTTGACAAAAAAAGCGCCGCCAGGAGCAACTTTTGGTACTTCAGTGCCAACCTGGGTAGCAAAGAAAGCGAGCTCATTCCATGGAAGGAGATATCCGGTAAAACCGAAAGCGAGGCTGAGCACAAAGAGCACAAAACCGCTTACCCACATAAGTTCCCGTGGTTTCCGGTAGGCCTTCATGAAAAAGGTGCTGAACATGTGGATGAAGGCCATCAAAATCATCGCGTTGGCTGACCAGGCATGAATCTGACGGATAAGCCAGCCATAGGGTACCTGTTGCTGAATAAAGACAAATGAACCAAAGGCCTCAGCTTCCGTCGGCTTGTAATACTGCAGAAGAAGCAAGCCGGTTAACACCTGAACAATAAAGAAAAAGAGGGTAAGACCGCCAAAATAATACCACACTGAATGACGGTGCAGGGGAACTTCTTTCTTTTTCAGGTAATCGATTACCGGTATGACGACAGCAAAGCGCTCCTGGAACCATGCGCCAACAGAGGTGACGCGGGAATCCTTGTACGGATTAGTGTCTGCACGATCTACCGGAGGTTTATAGACACCGCCGTTGGTCGCAACGGGGTTTTGCTTGGCCGGAGCACTTCCTGCCATAGCGTTCTGATTGTTTTCAGCCATCTTTCCTGACTCCCTTGGTTTTCAAGAATTAAAGGTTAAGCTTTCGCAATAATGAGATTTTCCCCTTCAACCCTTGCTTTAAACGCTGGCAGGGGTAAAGGCTGAGGGCCGGAGATGATCTCTCCCGTCTGTTTGTATTTTGCTCCATGGCAGGGGCATGCTATAAGGTTCAGTGCATTGTCCCAATGCACAAGGCAGCCAAGGTGGGTACAGACTGCGCTGCATGCCGTAAGCTGGCCGTTATCGTTGATGACGATCACCTTGTCTTTGTTGAACTGGAAAATTTTTCCGGTGTTTTCAGGTACTTCAGCAGCTTTGCCGACAACAAGCTCATTAAGGTTTGAAAACTTTTTGACGGGAGGAACAATGAAGCGGATCACGGGATAAAGAGTCGATATGGCGACTGCTGCGCCAATTCCACCCACAATTTTCCCAAGAAAACTGCGACGTTCAAAATCAACCTCTTTCAACCCCAAATCACGAGGCTTGCCAGCGGAAATTGCACCAGCGGAAGAGGGTGAAGCACCATCTCCAAGTCCACCCATTCTTGACGGGCTCTTGAAATTACCTTGTTGTGCCATTACAACCTGTCTCCTTTTTAAATCTATTATTTATAATATCAAAAGGCATCTACCACCCATGGGTTAAAAAGGAGACAGTGTCACCGATACTCTCAGTGAGCTATTCCGCTACACCGTATCTTCTGCGTATAAAACCCGTTTTAACCCAAACAGAATTGGAATTTATAATTTTTTCATCGATTTTTCCAATCCAAAGAGCGCTTAAAACTATTATAGCTTTTATACATCATCGACGATCTTCCATCCCGCCAGATCCGTCCGCAGGTAAAAAAACGCATAAACTTTGATTGCAGGCGACCGGGATTGAGGAATTCCGATATCCCCCTGATTCCCTCAAGGTTCCTCCCCTCTCTCTGTAATGAGATGGCAGAGGAAAAACGAAGATAAAACGGTCCGGCGTCAAGCACTCTGTCGTGGTGGATCTTCAGTGTGATATCTTCATAGTGCAAATCAAGATCACGACTGTGGTGGGGCGAAAAGAGGCCGCGCCGAAAATTACTTTCCTGAAAACGCACAGCATCGTGAATGATAACTTTTTGACTCAGGTTGTCGTGAAGAACCAGAAGTGCGAGAGGCTGATAGTCGTTGTTTTTAAAAAACACCACATAATAGATGAGATCGAGTTGCCTGGAAAAAGCCCTGCCCCAGTACCAACGGGAGATATATTCCTGCATGGGTACCGCTCCAAGGTTATGGTCATGGTATCCGGTCGCTCTGACTGGAATCGTACGAACAGAGCAACTCCCTTGTTCCGTAATTGCAATTGTCCCTTCAACATCAGCCTTTGGAACACTCAGTAGCCACTGGTGAAGAGGTACCCTTCCGTTATTGTTCGTATCTTTTTTTTCGTAGATGAGCCTCCGGCATGCCTTAAATAAAAGAGTTGCCTTTATCTCTTTTTGGCGGGCAGGAAAGGAAAAGTCAATATCAAGGGTGTACTCGTCCCGCAGTGCATCGTGAGTAAAGCCGCTCTTTTCAAAACTGACACCGATAGCGGTGCAACTGCTTTGGAAAAGTTCTTGACGACCCTCCTTGATAAAGTTGACAATCTCCTGCCCGTTTTCATATAACTGGAAACTGAAACCAGAGTAGTTGGCAGGAAGAGGTGCATCGGAAGTACGGTGATTTTTCCACTTCTCATAATGGCTGGTGTAATAGGGAGAAAAAGGAAAACCGGAAAACCATATAAGCACAAAAGAGATACCGCTTTTTGCGTCTTCTGCATCAAAATACCACCACTCATAAGCGCCCGGATCCTGCATCTTGTGCCAGAGTTCATGATCGAGCTTTGTGGTAATATTCATGCGGTCGGTTGGTGATGTTCAAGAACGGGGAGCATTACGGGATGACTTGCATGAGATACGAGGAGTCAGGTAGTGTGGAGTGAACAGGTAAACAAAGAGGCGGAGAAATACAATTCGGCAACTCTGGCAGCAAAAGAAGTACTGCCGTTAAACGGTGTGGACAGAGAGGGAATCGAACCCACGACACAAGGATTTTCAGTCCTTTGCTCTACCAACTGAGCTATCTGTCCATCAAGAGGCAAAATATAGGAATAATTCTTTCACTTCAAAAGAAAAAACAACAGCAAGGAGAACTCGTCTGTGTGCTCCTTGCTTCTGCTGAATGTGCTATACCGGAACAGCGATATTTTCAATCCCCTTCAGGATGCGACGCAGCACCGTCTCCTTTCCGAGTACTTCGAGCATGTGATAGAGGCTCGGGCCGAAACTCACTCCGGAGGTAACTATGCGTAAAGGGTGAATGAGAACGGCCGCTTTAAGGGCCTTTGGAGCAACAAACTCCTTGAGGTTTGCCTCAATATTCCCGGCAGTGAACTCCTCAAGAGCGTAAAGAATATCGGTAAACTCACGAAGAAGGGCGTTGGTGTCGGCCATCCAGCGTTTCTTGACAGCCTCCTCATCGTAGGATTCAGGCTCAAAAAAGAAGTAGGGGGAGAAGGTCACAAATTCATGCTCAAACCCAACGCGTTCGCGCATCAGTTCTATGACGTTTGCGAGATAAGCATCACTGGTAATGATCTCGATAGACATCAGTGACTTTTTACTTTCAAGTTCGGCCAGAAGAATCGGCTTTATGACCGCAACAAGATTCTCTGTTGGACGACTCTTTATGTACTGCTTTTCGAGCCAGTTGAGTTTATCGATATTGAAGACGGCACCGGCTTTGCCTACCCGTTCAAGCGAAAACTTCTCAATCAGTTGCTCCATGCTGTAGACCTCCTGCTGACTCCCCTCTCCTTCATTCCAGCCAAGCATGGCGACAAAATTGATAATCGCATCACTGCTGTACCCCTTGCGAATGTAATCTTCGACGGCAACGTCACCCTGCCGTTTGCTGAGTTTTGAGCGATCAGCGTTAAGCAGAAGCGGCAGATGGGCAACCTTTGGAGGCTCCCAGCCAAAAAACTCGTAGAGGAGAAGGTGTTTGGGCATTGAGGAGAGCCACTCCTCGCCCCGGATGATATGGGTAAACTCCATCAGGTGATCGTCGATGACACTGGCAAAGTGATAGGTCGGAAAACCATCGGATTTCATCAACACCTGATCATCAATGGTCGCTGAATCAAATTCAACGGGGCCTCTGATAATATCCTCAAACCAGACTGATACGTAATCGGGCACTTTCATGCGGATGACATAAGGAGCGCCCTCATCAAGTTTTTTTCTTATGGCACTCGGAGGCATGCAGCCACCCATCTCTTCAGGAAGCCATTTTCTGTTGTATTTCGGCTGGAGCCCCTGCTTTATCTGAAGCTGACGGTTTTCCTCAAGCTCCTCGTGCGAGGCAAAACAGTAGTAGGCATGCTGGTCGTCAAGCAGTTGCTGACAATAGCCCGCATAGATATCGAGCCTTTCGGACTGGACATAAGGGCCAAAATTCCCACCTTTTTCAGGACTTTCATCAGCCACAATTCCTGCCCATTCCAAGGCCTTGACAAGATTCTGCTGCGCCCCCTCAACCTTCCGGGTTTGATCGGTGTCTTCAATTCTGATTATGAAGTCTCCACACATTTTTTTTGCAAACAGGTAGTTATACAGGGCGGTTCTCAGACCGCCTACATGTAAATATCCTGTTGGAGAAGGTGCAAACCTGGTTCTAACCCTTTGACCAACCATAATGAACGTCATACTGTTAATTGTTTCTGACAGGCAACTCTCGCAAGAGGAGTGAATTTAAGAAAAACTCATTGCTTTCAATCACAAGATATAAGATTAACCTGAAAGTATTGAATCCCGTAGCGTAAAGGAGGCAACTTTTCGGTCGATGAAACATGGTAAAAAAACTTTTTGTTTTCGATTGTCGTTTTAATTTTAATTACTTTGAAGATAGCAAGTTACATTTTATATCATCACTCTCCCTGTTTTATGCCTGAAAATCCCGTAAAGAAGTCAGGAAAAGATGCTTCCCGAAATAAATTCAAACCGGTGAATGAAGAGGGGCGTAACTCTGGATGGTTTCAGGGGGGTGGGGGGAGCGCTCAGGGAAAGTTTCCCGGATTTCTCATTTTTCTGGTGGGTGGACTGTTGATACTCTTTATGTTTCAGCGATTTTTTGCCGGAACAGATAGTCCTGAAATCACCTATAACGAGTATAAATCGATTCTTTCGAAAAACCTCCTCACCGAAGTGACGGTGAAAACTTTCGACGATAAATCAGCAATCCTGAACGGTAAGCTTAATGCATCAACAACACTTCAGTTGATCAACAAAACAAGCTTGCAGGGTGATCGATTTGCTGTGAGGGTCCCCTCGTTCAGCCTGGAGCAGGCAGACCTTTTGGCTGAGAAGGGTATACTGATCAAAATTGAGGAGAGTTCGGGCGGCCTGAACACTTTTATTGTACTCTTTGCCCCATGGATTATCTTCGCTCTCCTCTATTTTTTTCTTTTCAGACGAATGGGCAGCCAAAACGGAGCCCAGTCAAAAAATATTTTCAGCTTCGGTAAAAGTCGCGCAAAGATGGTCAGCGAATTTGAGGTTAAAATAACCTTCAAGGATGTTGCTGGTGTTGACGAGGCCGTTGAGGAGTTGCAGGAAACGGTAGAGTTTCTCACAAATCCTGAGAAATTCCAGAAAATTGGCGGAAAAATTCCAAAAGGGGTGCTGCTTCTCGGCCCGCCCGGTACGGGTAAAACCCTGCTTGCCAAAGCCATTGCGGGAGAGGCCAAGGTACCCTTTTTCTCCATTTCAGGTGCGGATTTTGTGGAAATGTTTGTCGGTGTCGGTGCCGCGAGAGTTCGCGATCTCTTTGAACAGGCAAAAAAAAATTCGCCCTGCATTGTCTTTATTGATGAAATCGATGCGGTCGGACGAAGCCGGGGCGCAGGGCTTGGTGGTGGTCATGATGAACGGGAGCA
Organism: uncultured Chlorobiaceae bacterium; assembly: GCA_903840935.1. Lineage (GTDB taxonomy): Bacteria > Bacteroidota > Chlorobiia > Chlorobiales > Chlorobiaceae > Chlorobium. The sequence goes on along the minus strand of CAIMHT010000047.1, from coordinate 7,287 downwards.
GACACTGAACCAATTGCTTGTTGAAATGGACGGTTTTACGACAAACGAGAATGTGATCCTGATTGCAGCAACAAACCGCCCTGATGTACTTGATACTGCGCTGCTGCGACCGGGACGCTTTGACCGCCAGATCACGATCGACAAGCCCGATATCCGCGGACGTGAGGCTATTTTGAAAATCCATACGAGAAATACGCCGCTTGACGGGAGTGTCGATATCAATGTTCTCGCCAAAAGCTCCCCGGGATTCTCCGGTGCCGACCTGGCAAATCTCGTCAATGAAGCGGCACTTCTGGCTGCTCGCAATGAACAGGAGCTTATTACAGCAAACAATTTTGAGCAGGCACGCGACAAGATATTGATGGGCCCGGAAAGAAAAAGCATGTTTATTTCTGATGAACAGAAAAAGCTGACGGCCTATCACGAAGCGGGTCATGTGCTGGTTTCCATCTATACAAAGGGGTCAGATCCGATCCACAAGGTGACCATTATTCCAAGGGGACGAAGTCTCGGGCTTACCGCCTACCTGCCACTTGAGGATCGCTATACCCATAACAGAGAGTATCTGCTTGCCATGATTACCTACGCACTGGGAGGTCGGGTTGCCGAAGAACTTGTTTTCAGTGAGAGCAGCACTGGCGCGGCAAACGACATTGAAAAGGCGACTGATCTGGCCCGACGAATGGTGCGACAATGGGGTATGAGTGAAACACTCGGCCCGATTAACTATGGTGACAGTCACAAGGAGGTTTTTCTTGGAAAAGATTACTCCCATATTCGCGAGTACAGTGAGGAGACTGCCCTTCAGATTGACGTTGAGGTTCGCAATATCATTATGGCATGTATGCAAAACGCAAAAAATATTCTCATCGATAAAAGCTCAGTTTTACACCGACTTGCCGAAATACTTATCGAAAAGGAGTCGCTCAACGCAATGGAGATCAAAGAGATTACAGAAAATGGCCTGGCGACTCCAGGCCCTGCCACACCATAACCGGGGCAACAGGATGAATCCCATGCAACTTATTGGATTACTTGCTGTCGGTGTTGCTGCCGGCCTTCTTTCAGGTCTGTTCGGTGTTGGAGGTGGCATCATTATTGTTCCTGCTCTGGCACTGCTTTTCGGCATGACACAGCAGAGTGCCATTGCTACATCACTGATGGCTCTGCTTCTGCCGGTCGGCCTTCTTGGCGTGATGGAGTATTATCGCGCAGGAAAAATTTCCGGGGAGAACATCTGGATAGGCCTTGTCATTGCTGCAGGACTCTTTGGAGGCGCCTATTTTGGTGCGAAAATTGCCACACACCTTTCGGGTGAGATACTCCGTAAAGCTTTTGCTGTTTTTATGGGAATTGTTGCGTTTCATCTTTGGTTTAAATAAGTATATACTTCATAACAACCTAAGCCATTTTTTACCATGGGAAAAACGACCACAAAAGCTGACCTTGTCAATGTTATCGCCCACAGAACAGGCCTGACAAAGAATGAAACGGAGTCTGTCGTTGATTGCCTGTTTGAGAGCATTATTGATTCGCTGAAAACCGGAAAGCGGATTGAGATCAGGGGGTTCGGTTCGTTCAATATCCGCCATAAAAATTTTCGCCAGGCAAGAAACCCGCGAACAGGCGAAAAGGTGACCGTCGAGCCGAAAAACGTACCAACATTTAAAATTTCGAAGGAATTCAAACACGCGGTAAGTGAAAGCCTGAAAAGCGAAAGCGAATAGATTCTGCGAAGAAAGCCTGGTGACAAAGAAGAGTGTTACGGCAAGAAATGAACGGCAGCCAAAGCTGCCGTTTTAGAAGTGTGATGCCGATACTTGGGCGTTACATCATCATCAGTGAAAAGCTGATGGTCACTCACCCTCAAAGTCGGTAAGTGAATAGACACTGTATCCCTTTTCGAGAAGTTTTCTCTCGCCTCCGATATCGGGCAGGTTCACAATGAAAGCCATCTCGGCAACAATCCCGCCGACTTTTTCAACCAGGGCTGCTGCAGCAAGGGCCGTGCCTCCGGTGGCAAGAAGATCATCAACAAGAAGTATTTTTTGACCCGCAACAAGTGCGTCAACATGGATTTCGATCTTGTCGCTTCCGTACTCAAGCTGGTATTCTTGTGAAACAACCTCTGCAGGCAGTTTTCCTGGCTTTCTGACGGGCACAAACCCTTTGCCAAGGGCATAGGAGAGGGCACCGCCGATAATAAATCCTCTTGCCTCAATACCGACAATAACATCAAAATCCATGCCTGCCTGCAGGTAGTGCTGCGTCAGACTGTCAATAACCAGCCTGAAACCTACCGGGTCCTTGAGGAGTGTGGTAATATCACGAAAAAGAATCCCTTTTTTCGGATAATCGGGAATCGAACGGATACGGGATTTAATAGGCATGGATTACAATGATTTCGTTGATAAGAGAGATAAGAGCAGACTTGAAATTTAAGATAGCACTCTCCCTTTTAAATTCAAATCATTGTCCAGAGAGACTATCAAAACCGGCAATTCATTGCCAGCGAAGAGTTGTTGCTGCTGAACATCGATACACTCAACCATGACTCTGAGATAGTTGCGCGTATAGCCGCTGCATTGCAGTATACTCGCTTCTGCAGGCTTTGAGCGCTCAAAAAGCACCATGCACTCTTTTCCTGTAAAACGTTCCTTAAAATGAGCTTCAAGCCTCCGTCCAAGACCGGTCAGCTCATTGTAGCGTCGTGCGATTTCCACGGGATCAACAGGCTTGCGCTCCTGGTTTGCAATCTGAACGGCAAGGGAGGTGTCTGGGCGAACTGAACAACTGAACACATGAAGAGAGGCGAGGGGAAGTTTCTCAATAAAATGGTACATCTGAAGAAAATCCTCCTCTGTTTCACCAGGGTAACCAACAATCACATCAGCACCAATGGCACAATCTGCAATGCGCTGAACCGACTGCCATACCCTGTCGAGATACATGGCGGTATCATAACGGCGGCGCATGGCCCGAAGAATAGTGTCAGAACCACTTTGAAGAGGAATATGAAAATGGGGAACAATTTTTTTTGATCCGGCAACCAGCGATATGAGCTCATTATCAACAATATCCGGCTCAATGGAACTGATACGGATACGGCTGACACTGACCTCTTCAAGCTTGCGTAATAGATCGCACAGCTTGAGTCCAGCGGAACGATAATCGCCTGTATTGACACCGGTAAGCACAATTTCCCGGTAACCGGATGATGCAAGCAGGTGAGCCCGCTCGACAATACGGTCAGCAGGTATTGAGCGCGACCTGCCTCTGAAGAGAGGAATCGCACAGTATGAACATCCGTAATCACAGCCATCCTGGATTTTCAAAAATGCACGGGTTCTTTCCGCGCTCTCTGCGGCATTAAGCGAATATCCCGAATAGACTTCCTTAAACGTACATGCCGGAGAAACCTTGACAAGAGGAAGTGGTATGATTCCGGAAGCGATATTGTTATAGGATTGTATGTCAAATTTATCGTTGCTGCCGAGTATGGCATCTACTCCATTTATTTCAGAGAGGGCATCTGGATTATACTGGGAATAACAGCCGATAACAGCTATCCGGCTGTCAGGATTTTTTCTTATTATTCCCCTTATTTTCTGACGACATTTCTGTTCTGCCTGTTTTGTCACGGCACAGGTATGAATCAGAATAAGATCTGCTCCTTCCTCTATCGACGACAGTCGCCATCCTTGTTTGCATAAATCGTCAAGAATAGCGGACGTTTCCGAATAGTTCAGTTTGCATCCAAGAGTCACCGCAGCAACTCTTTTTTTTATATGGTTGTTCATATTCCTGTTGTTTCCCGTTATTGGCAAAAAGAGAAGTGGTCACTCCAATCTCCCGGAATAGCCAAGACTCCTCCTGTTCCGATAAAAATTCATCGCCAATCCAACCATAATCATGTTACCGATCAGGGAAGAACCTCCGTAAGAGACAAACGGCAGAGGAACACCAATAACGGGAATAAGGCCAAGCGTCATACCGATATTGATAAAAACATGTATAAAAAGCAGTGAAACATATCCTGAAAGTGTCAGCTCAACAAACTTGTTGTTTATCGAATAAATTGCCCAGATTATTCTGAGAATCAGTGTGAGATAGAGGGCAATCAACAGTGATGCCCCAATAAAGCCAAGTTCTTCGGCAATAACACAAAAAATAAAATCCGTCCACTGGGCAGGAATAAAACGCAGTTGAGTTTGTGTGCCTTCAAGAAAACCTTTCCCCAAAAAACCACCCGAACTTATCGCTATTTTAGCCTGGAGAACATTATATCCTGCTCCCCTGGGGTCCGACATGGGATCAATAAACGTCTGGATCCTTTTTATTTGATGCGGCTTGAGAAACTCACTTGCAAATTGATGGGTAAAGATGCTGGCTGCAAGAGCTGAACCGATAACAACAAGTTGATGAAATTTAAATTTTTTATGCTGGACAATCAGCACGGTCATTAAAATCAGTGCAAGAGCAATAATAAAATAAATATTAAAAAAACCGGAGATGATGAGAATGACCGGAAAAACAAGCAGCATAAGAATATAGATATCAAACCCTGCCATAAGAAGCATGGCGGCAATCAAGGGCAGAAAAGTGAGCATGGTCCCCATGTCCGGTTGCAGCATAATAAGCAGAACAGGAGTAAATGAAATTGCCAGTGCAACCAGCAGATGTTTTATTGAACGGATATCGGTTTCGTCATCAGAAAGAAATCGTGCAAGTGCAAGAATGGTGGCCATCTTGGCTATTTCGGACGGCTGAAAACTGAAGGATCCAATTTTCATCCAACTGGTCTGTCCTGCTATTTTTTTACCAAATATCAGCACCGCCACAAGGAGAAAAATTCCAACCGCGTAAAAAATATAGGCGTTATCTTTGATAAAACGAACATCACTAAAGTAGACAAACACTAACATAACAAGACTAAAAAAAGCCCATGCAAACTGGCGATAAAAGAGCGAAGGGTCACCGGTTCCATTGGTTGCGCTGTAGATGGCCATCAGTCCAAAAACAAGAAGTCCTGCCATCGGAACCATAAGCCACGGGTCGTGACTGGATTGTTTTTCCATTCGAGTATTGAGTTACCCCTTTTTTATTATCATGAGAGAGCTTAATTTAGTATAGTCAGTGTTGTATCAACAGACTGAACCTTTCACAAAAAAAGTTCCATGGCATCCTCTCCTTTTTCCTGCGGTTTCGCGATGATTATCGGACCGCCCAATGCAGGCAAGTCAACCCTGCTGAACGAACTGCTCGACTACAAGCTCTCTATTGTAACACATAAGCCGCAAACTACGAGAAAAAAAATTACCGGCATCTACCACAACGACAAGTGCCAGATTATCTTTCTTGATACACCCGGAATCATGAAGCCGCAACAGAAGCTTCATGAATCCATGCTTGGAGTCATCCGCGATACCCTTAAAGATGCCGATGTCGTTATTGCGCTCCTCCCCTTTTCTGGCAAAAAAGATTTTTTTGACCGCCCTTTCGCCGAGGAACTCTTCAGTGAGTGGCTGAAACCGACAGGAAAACCGGTTATTGCGGTGCTCAACAAATGCGACCTTGTGACCGCAGAGCGTCAACAGCAAGCTGAAGAGTTTGTCAGAAACACCTGGAACCCAGCGGCTGTTCTCTCCGTTTCAGCATTGAAATCGAGTAACCTCCCCCAGCTCATCGACACCATCCGTCCGTTTCTTCCTCTCAACTATCCACTTTATCCCGAAGATACGCTCAGTACTGCGCCGGAACGTTTTTTTGTTAGTGAAATCATCCGCGAAAAAATATTTCTGCTCTACGGCCGTGAGGTACCCTACTCTACAGAAGTGGTCATTGACGAGTTCAAGGAGCAGCACGAAAACGATCCAACAAGAAAAGATCTGATCCGTTGCTCGGTGATTGTTGAGCGTGATACCCAGAAACAGATTTTAATTGGAAGCAAGGGAGCCGCTCTGAAAAAACTTGGCCAGACAGCACGAAAAGATATTGAGGAGATGCTCGGTCGTCCGGTATTTTTGGAACTCTTCATCAAGGTACGGCCTGACTGGCGCAAGAAAAACAACCTTCTTAAGAGTTACGGTTATTAGAAAAAAAGCCTCCCCTGACTGAACAGGGAAGGCTTTTTTCATTACTGCATGTAACCAGAGACAGCTCTTTATCTTACACTCTTTCGCTGACTTTTTTCTCGGAGGATTTGACCGGAGGCTCGAGTTCAGCCGTAGCCGCCTCAATCTCCTTTTTCTCATTGGGATGAGCTGCCAGGTAGGCTTCGATCTCTTCCTTGTTCTTGTCCTTGAAATATTCAAGAGCAGAGAGAATGATGCGCTTGTTCTCCTTGTCAAATTCAATGACGCGAAGCGGCAGTGCATCACCAATGCTGAACGATGAATGGATATCTTTTACCCCGCCCTGAAGCAGGTGTGATACCGGAACAAAACCATCAACATCACCAGGCAGAATGACAATAACGCCCTTCTCGATGATCTGTGAGATCTCTCCTGGAGTCTCTGCACCTACGGCATACTTCTGCTCAAACTCGTCCCAGGGATCCTGGTTGATCTGTTTGTGACCAAGAGCGATGCGGCGGGCATGGACGTCAAACTTGAGAACCTTGACTTCCAGTTCCTGGTTCTTTTTAACCAGCTCACTTGGATGGCGGATTTTCTTTGTCCATGAAAGGTCAGAAATATGAACCAGACCATCAACACCTGGCTCAAGCTCAACAAAAACACCGAAATCAGTGATATTGCTGACACTGCCCTTGTGCAGGGAGCCTTCAATATATTTTTCAGAAAGAGCAATCCATGGATCCTCGTTCACCCGTTTCATGGAGAGGGAGAGCTTGGTATGATCCTTGTCGATATTGAGGATCACACATTCGACCTCCTGGCCAAGAGTGACAAACTGACCCGGATGCTTGATGTGCTGTGTCCAGCTCATCTCGGAGATGTGGACAAGCCCCTCAATACCCTTCTCGATTTCGACAAAAGCGCCGTAATCGGTAATGGAGACAACACGACCCTGTGCTTTCGAACTAACGGGATACTTGACCTCGATATTTTCCCAAGGGTGAGACTCAAGCTGCTTCATGCCGAGCGAAACACGCTTGGTGTTCTCGTCAAAGCCGACAACCACAACCTTGATCGGCTGGTCAAGATCAACAACCTCGGAAGGATGGTTGATTCTGCCCCAGGTAATGTCGGTAATGTGTACCAGACCATCCAGACCGCCAAGATCGACGAAGATACCGAAGTCGGTAATGTTCTTGACTGTACCTTC
>CAIMHT010000046.1 GCA_903840935.1 uncultured Chlorobiaceae bacterium | reverse complement strand
TTCAAAAAACTCCGCTGAGATCATGAAGATTCTCAAGGGGCTTCATGACGAGGGAAAGACCGTGATTATGGTTACGCATGAAAACGATATTGCGGCTTATGCGGGGCGGGTCATTATTATGAAAGACGGTCGTATTGTTTCCGATGAACGCCGCGCGGGGATGCAACCCTCGGAGGCGGCAGCAGGGGAGACCGGTTTTGAAATAACTGTTTCCGGAAAGGGTTCGTTATGGCAGGATGGCCGTTATGCCGGATTTTTGGCGCAGGCCTTTCAGTCCATTCTTGCCAATAAGATGCGCTCCTTTCTCTCTGTACTTGGAATTTTTGTGGGGGTTGCCTCGGTGATTGCCATGATGGCGCTTGGCGAAGGAGCAAAAGCGTCCATGCAGGAGCAGTTGAAATCCATGGGGTCGAACATGCTCTCCATCAGGGGAGGATCGGCCAAGATTCATGGTGCGGCTCAAGGGGCGGGTGCCGTTGCACGCTTTACCTTCATAGATGTCGATGATATTGCCTCGCTTCGAACGCTGGTCAAGAATGCGAGCGGAGTTGTTAATGGCAACGGCAGGATGGTGTATGGCAACAAAAACTGGAGCTCACAGTTGACAGGGGTGGGATTCGATTACGGTACCATGCGTGCGGTGGTACCCACAGTGGGACGGTGGTTTACCCGTGAAGAGATTCAGACGCGTGAAAAGTCGGCCATTATTGGTGTAACGGTGGTCAAGGAGTTGTTTGGCAGTAGCAATCCTCTCGGCAAGACCATCAAGATCAACAGAATTAATTTCAAGGTTATCGGAATTGCTCCTGCAAAAGGCTTTTCAGGTCCGCAAGATGAGGATGACGTGGTGATCATACCGGTAACAACGGCCATGTATCGGGTGCTCGGTAAGGATTATCTCAGCGGAATTTTTGTTGAGGTCGCTTCGCCCAACTTGATTGAACAAGCCAAAAGCGGTATCAGTGAGCTTATCCGTAAACGCCATCGGCTGAAAGCGGATGATGACTCCTTCAATATCAGGGATATGACAGAGATACAGAAGATGCTCAGCAGCACCACGCAGACCATGAGCCTCCTGCTCGGTTCCATTGCGGCCATTTCCCTGCTGGTAGGAGGGATCGGTATCATGAATATCATGCTTGTTTCCGTGACTGAACGAACCCGCGAGATTGGTTTGCGCAAGGCCATTGGCGCGAGAAAAAACGATATCATGTTGCAGTTTCTTATTGAATCGGTTGGCATGACCATCAGTGGAGGGTTTATCGGTATTCTTGCCGGTATCGGTATCTCCCTGATTCTTGCCTTGTTTGCTGGATGGGCGGTAAAGACTTCGCTTGTATCGGTTCTGCTTGCAACGACATTTTCGGCACTTATCGGTATTTTTTTCGGTCTTTGGCCTGCCAGAAAAGCAGCGTCACTCAAACCGGTTGAGGCACTCCGCTTTGAGTAAATGCAGAAAGTAAAATTTTTTTTGTGCAAGATTTTACCGTGAAACACGTCAAATGTATTGAGGAATGACTGACTGGGTCTCTTGTGTGTGTTGCATGATGATTGATAGGTTGTGAGACTGGTCGGGTTGTTTGCTTTGGGCAGCGGAGGGGAGTGATTTCCTTTCTGTTGCCTTTTTTTGTTTACTACTGAAAAAGCAATGCGGCCTCCTCCTCAACCTCATCTCCGATGATTCTGTGATAATCTCATGATCTTTTTTTATCTTCAATTTGCGTGCTATCGCCTGATTATTCCCTGCGTTTTACCGCTGCATTATCGTATCAGGAAACAATAAACTTTAACAACAACGATCATGAAACTCATTACAAAAAGAAGCATCTCGCGGCACTGGATGATGTTTTTGTTTACCGGGCTCATCCTTATTTCTCTTTCAGCACGATCTTTTGCGGCCATGCCAAAGATTGGTGAGAGCTATGGTGGAGGCATTGTTTTTTATGTTGATGGCACCGGTCAGCATGGCCTGATTGCCGCTAAAGCGGATGTGACGGGCCACTCTGAAGGTAAGGAGGAAGGCGTCATGAACTGGTATGATGCCAACGTTGCGGCCAATGCTTTTCTGGAGGGTTACGGTGACTGGTTTTTGCCGAACAGGGAACAGTTGAACCAGCTCTATTTAAACAGAAGTGCTGTTGGCAATATTCTGGACACGTACTACTGGAGTTCTTCAGAGAGTAATGCCAGTAATGCATGGGTTTATAACTTTACCAGTGGAAAGCAGCTTGCTGGAAGTAAGGCAAACGGAAGTTGTGTCCGGGCTGTCAGGACTTTTTAACTTTTAATAACGACCATCATGAATATTGGTGATGAGTATGGTGGCGGCATTGTTTTTTCTTTAGATGGAACAAGGGAGCATGGCCTTGTTGCCGCCAAAGCAGATATGCAGGGTCATTCTGCAGAAAGTGAGGATGGGCGTTATATCTGGTCTGATGCCAAATCGGTTTGTCATGATTTTGTGAGCAATGGTTACTGCGACTGGTTTTTGCCGAACAAGGAGCAACTGAATCAGCTCTATCTGCAGAAAGATGTTGTTGGTGGTTTTGCCGATTACAGCACCGGTTACTGGAGTTCGTCAGAATCCAGTGTAACGAACGCATGGTTACAGCTCTTTATCAATGGGTACCAGAGTCATAGCAATAAAGTATATGTCAGTCGTGTTCGGGCCATTCGGGCTTTTTAAGCTCGCGCGTGCTGTAACTCTTTTTGGAAATGACATAATGATCTGTAAAAAGTAAAATAGAGGAGGAGATAGATGGGTTTGTTAAAGAACATCTTTGCACCCAAACAGGATGACGCCCTTAATCGCCTTGTGGGCCGGTTGGTTTCCTATCAGGATGAGTCAACTTTTCTTGAGGCACTGCGTGAGGCAATGGCACTGGCACAGAAAGGAGATGAACTTGGTGTCAAGGCTCTTAATGAGGCGATTCGGCGCAGACGTGGTATGAAGGATGTTACGTTCTTTGTTCCCCATGGAGGTCTGATCATGCGATTTGGTGAAGAGCTTATGGAGGCTGAGGAGCAGTTGCTGGCGTTTGCCAAGTCTGGTAAGTTGCTTGATGATCCTGCACTAACCCAGAGTCTCATTTCAACAGCATTACGTGTATCGCCAGATGGCCTTAGTGGTTTTCTCAGGAAGATCTTTGCTCTTGCCGGTTCTGAACCTGGGTACGATTTCCAACTGTTGTTCAACCAGATGCAATCATCCATCAATTTGAGGGATGCTCGCGGAGAACGGCCATTGAGTCAACAGATTCTTGCTGAAAATCAGGGTGATTCTGTTTCCCAGGTACCGCCTGCAGTCAAGGTCAAGATTGGTGAATATTATTGCGGCGGTATTGTTTTTTATCTCAATAATTCAGGGCAGCACGGCCTTATTGCGGCGAAAGCAGATATACAGGGTCACTCTGATGGCAAAGAGGAGGGTTGCTTTACCTGGGCTGATGCTAAAACAGCATGTCATAATTTAGTGAGCAATGGTTACAGCGACTGGTTTTTACCAAACAAGGATCAACTGAACCAGCTTTATCTTAATGAAAGCGCTGTCGGCGATTTTGTGGACAAATTTTACTGGAGCTCCACCGAGCGCGATGCAAGTAACGCATGGAGGCAGTTTTTTGGTGATGGGTATCAGCACGACTACAGCAAGTCGCAAGGCTATCGTGCCAGAGCCGTGCGTACTTTTTAGCTAAAAAAAAGACCCCGAAGGTTTTCTCTTGCGGGGTCTTTTTTTTAGTGGTAAGCAATGATTCTGTTCAGCAGGCGGCCAATGCTTCCTGTACTTTCTGGGCTGCATCACGCAGCCCTTTGGCGGCGATGAGGTTCAAGCCTGATTCATCAAGCATTTTTTGTGCAATTGGGGCATTGGTTCCTTCAAGGCGGACAATAACCGGCAGGTGAAGGCCGATTTTTTTTGCGGCTTCGATAATGCCACCTGCTACACGGTCGCAGCGAACAATACCGCCAAAAATATTGACAAGGATTGCCTTGACGTTTTTATCGCTCAAAATGATCTTGAATCCCTCTTCGACCGTCTGTGGGCTTGCTGAACCGCCGCCATCCAGGAAGTTGGCCGGTTTGCCGCCTGCGAGCTGAATGATATCCATGGTGCCCATGGCCAGCCCTGCGCCGTTGACCATACAGCCGACATTGCCGTCAAGTCGGACATAGTTAAGATTGGATTTAGAGGCCTCGACTTCAAAAGGATCCTCTTCATGGGTATCGCGCAGTTCAAGGAAATCCTTGTGGCGGTAGAGAGCGTTGTCGTCAAAATTGATTTTGGCGTCGAGTGCAAGCACTTTCCCCTCTTTGGTGATAACAAGCGGGTTGATTTCAGCCAGTGACGCATCAATAGAAGTATAGGCGTTGTACAGTGCGGTGATAAAGCTTACGGCGTTGCGGAACTGCTCACCCTTGAGCTGGAGGAAGAATGCCGCTTCGCGTGCCTGGAAGCCCTGAATGCCGAACAGTGGGTCAATCTGGATTTTAAGGAGCCGTTCCGGACTCTCCTCCGCAACTTTTTCAATTTCCATGCCGCCTTCGGTCGAAATCATCAACACATTCTTCGATGTTGACCGATCAAGGGTAATGCCTACATAAAATTCTTTTTCAATATTCATTCCCTCTTCGACAAGCAACCGTCTGACCTCTTTGCCTTCAGGACCGGTCTGGTGGGTAACAAGCGTCAGGCCAATCATTTGATGGGCAATCTCGTGGGCTTCGGCTGGGGATTTAGCGAGTTTTACCCCTCCGGCTTTTCCTCTTCCGCCAGCATGAATCTGCGCTTTTACAACCACAACCGGACAGCCAAGTTCTTCAAAGAGCTGCTCAGCCGCCTGTTTCGCTTCATCAGGCGAATAGGCAACAATTCCTCTTGGCACGGCAACCCCGAATTTTCTCAGGATATCCTTGCCTTGATATTCATGAATGTTCATATTTTTGTGTCTTGGGTTACTGACGATAATTTGCACTTATAATGCCGGTAAGACGCTGAATTGTGCGAAGAGCTTAGTATAGTAAAAATTACGATTACGGTAAAACCTCTTGTCGCTGGGTTAACACTATTTTTTTTTAAGTATGATGGATTTTACGTATTTCATGGAACTTGCCTTCAGGGAGGCAATCAAGGCGTTTGAACGTAAGGAGGTACCTGTTGGGGCGGTTGTTCTTGACGGCAATGGACATGTTATCGGTCGGGGGTATAATCAGGTGGAGGCGCTGTGTGATGCGACAGCACATGCTGAAATGATTGCGTTGACCTCCGCTATGGCGACAATCGGGAGCAAGTATCTCAACGATTGCACTCTTGCCGTGACCCTTGAACCCTGTCCGATGTGTGCTGGTGCCATTATCAATGCCAAGGTAGGAAGGGTTATTTTTGGGGCCTATGATCCAAAAATGGGTGCTTCAGGCACCGTCTTGAATGTTACCGGCTCCCGCCAGCTCAACCATCAGCCGGAGGTTTTCGGGGGTATTATGGAGAACAAGTGCAGCAATCTGATTCAGGACTTTTTCAGGGAGCTTCGTCAGAACAATGGATAACGGTCAATTGTCAGTTATCCATTGTCTTTAAGGATATGTTTCAGTGAGCTTGCAAGATGTGAAACAATGTCCTGGGCCATGCCGCTCCCTGCAGTAGGAGGCTGGATGGTGTTGAGGCTTTCGACGCCCGCCTTTTTTACGGCCTGGCTGATGGTGACTGAGAGAATCGGATTACACTCCCTGACAATCTCCTTGAGCATAAATGATGCTTCAAACAAGCTTTGCTGAATAATTTCATTTCTGTCCTCTTTCGTTATGATCTGGCAGTGTCGTGTTGTAATAATACCGGCAAGGCAGGTGAGATAGGCGTTGGTTGAACCAGCCATAAAGAGGTTGAGAAAAAACGGGCTAAGCAGGTTTCCTGCAGGCAGCAGCGTCGAGAGGGTATTGCTGAACGAAGATTGTATGATCGGCTTGATGTGTACCGCTATATCCTCTTTTTTGAAGTCTGCAAGAGGCAGGCAGCCGTAAACGGAGCGAAGCAGGGTGATGAACTCCCTGAGATGCTGTTCGCTGTGGTGTATGGCGTAAATCCTCCAGACCACCTTGAGGATGTTAAAAAGGGAGGTGGTTGTTCCATACGATGTGCCCTGGGCAAACGCCCCCACAAAAAAGTTTTTTGTGGCGAACTGCCGGGTTGTATTGATTGCGTCTGCTTCGAGAAAGGTGAGGTTGGTGCGCAACCATCTCTGATCTTTTTCCTTTTTCGTCAACTCCGGGTGTTTGGGGTGAACCGGTAAACGGGAGTTTAAATACTCCCGGTATGCGGTCATCTCTTTGGAATTCTCATGTTCAGGCAGTAGCGCACTTTTAGGGAGAGAAAAGAGCAGGATCCCACGGTACAGGGCGAAGAGGATGATGGCTGAGCTGCAAAGAAGAAAGAGTTTCCCTGCGTAAGGGTGCAAAGAGGTGAGCAGCCCGGCAGCCGCACTTAACTGGTTTACGGTAAAAACAACCAGAACAAAAGTGATTGCTATAAGTGCGGCAGAGAGAAACAGGATTGTTTTTTGTTTCATAGGTTCAGCCTGGTTGTTTGGCCAGCCTCTGGTTTCGGGAGTCTGATGGTTTGGTCGGTGCTGAACTGATAGTCAAGAAAGATATCTTCTGCATTTGGAAGCTGCCATTTCCCGTTTGGAAGCCGGTTTGTGGTCTCCTTGAGGCGGTAGGTGGTGTGGCCGCATGTCCAGCAGTCGTAATTGGCCATGCCGGTACAGAGACAGGTTTTTTCTTTGATAACAAGAGCTTCACCCGGTTTTCTTTCTGCAATGGCTTGATAGTATTCTGCGATATAGGTACATTTCCCGCCATTTTCAAGCAGATAGCCGAGTCCCTCGCAGTTTGGCCTGATTGCATAGCGGAGAGTTGGTGAGGAGGTGAGCATCCGCATGGGGTACCCGGTGGTGGAGGCCATGTTGACGACGATCTCCTCCTCTTTTGCATTGATATAGTTTTGCTTGACTTCAGCCGGAAGGCCAGCCTCTTTGCTGATGGTAAAGCGGGTTGCCACCTGTACCCCTGCCGCTCCCAGTTGCAGGTAGTCAACTGCATCGGTGCCGGTAAAAATGCCACCGGCAGGAATGACCGGAATGCTCAGCCCCTCTTTTTTCAGAAATGCGAGTACTTCAGTAAAAATGGTTTTAAGATCGAAAGTGTGCCAGTCGCTTGGACCAAAGCCAAGGTGTCCACCGGCAAGAGGCCCTTCAACAACAATGTAGTCGGGCAGGCGGTTAAGGCGTGTCGCGCGCTTCAGAAAGATGGCAAGCGCCCTGACTGAAGAGATAATAATACCGATTTTGACATCGCGAAAGCGTGGATGATCCTGTATGAGGTCAAGTGTCCTGAGGTTGAGACCAGCCGCAAGAGTCAAGCCGTCAATGCCGGCATCCATTGCGGCCGTAAGCCGTACCTTCAGTGTTTCGATACTGCTGTTCATGGTCAGTTTCTCCATGCAGTTCAGAAAAATATCGCCGTTGCCCGTTTTCTGGGACATGGTGTACTCAATGTATTTTTTCTGTGCTGCGGCTACCTCTTCAAGGTCAAACAGTACTGCCGATTTATCGGGATTGTTGCTGTACTCGGCATACTTTTTCCTTTTTCGGCTTACAAAGGAGGTATTGAACAGCCTGTCGCAGACATAGCCGGCGATGGCATCAGAAATGTGGCCAATTCCACCCAGTTTTGCTGCAGCAAGGGCAAGTTCGGTTGTCGAAATGTTAACACCCATGCCCCCAATAATGATGGGTACATACTCTTTTCCGCCTATTTGTAACCTGAAATTGTCTACGTTCATTGTCGTTTTTATCAGTATAAGGGCATTTACAGATCATCATTACCAATGAGGAGAGGGTATGAGGCACTGTGCCCCGGCAACCACCCTGCGCCAAAAATTACCTAAGATATCATATTTCGATTTATAAATCTACAGACAATTCTTGGAAAAACCCTTCCTTTTCAACTATTCGCACCATTCTGAGGAAAACTTTATCGCCCTTGAGTGCATGAAGTTTGAGAAAAGGTGCAGAGAATATTAAATTACCGGCCAACTAACGGAGAAAAAGAATTTTTCTGAAAAAAATCCTGAAAAAGGGGAGTCGATATGATCAAACTGGTCTTGTTGCGGCACGGAGAAAGTCAGTGGAATCGCGAAAATCGCTTTACTGGATGGTATGATATCGACCTTACCGAGCAAGGAAGAGGAGAGGCTTCCAATGCCGGTAAACTGCTTCGGGAGGGAGGGTTCGTTTTTGACGTGGCCTATACCTCGGTACTGAAGCGTGCCATCAGGACGTTATGGAGTGTGCTGGATGAAATGGATCTGATGTGGATTCCTGTCTTCAAGAGCTGGAGGCTCAACGAGCGCCATTACGGCGCATTGCAGGGACTTAACAAGTCTGAAACGTCGCAGAAGTATGGCGAGGAGCAGGTGCTTGTCTGGCGGAGAAGTTACGATACCCCCCCGCCAGCGCTTGAAAAGCGTGATGAACGCTATCCAGGTTCTGATCCTCGTTATGCAGCTTTGCGTGATGAGGAGATTCCCGTTAGCGAATGTCTCAAGGATACGGTGGAGCGCTTTCTGCCGATTTGGCATGAGACGATAGCACCTGAACTCCGCAAGGGGAAAAAGGTTATTATTGCAGCCCATGGCAACTCTCTTCGTGCGCTGGTCAAATATCTTGATAATATTTCCGAAGAGGACATTGTTGGTCTGAATATTCCAACAGGAATTCCTCTTGTCTATGAGCTTGATGAAAACCTTAAAGCTTTGAGAAGCTATTACCTCGGTGATCAGGAGGCCTTGAAAAAGGCTGTTGAAGCCGTTGCCAGCCAAGGGAAAGCATAGTCCGGCGCTTTTCGCCGTGGTAGGGTATATTATTAAAAAACATTTATATTTTGCGCTGAGATCCTTCGGTTGCCTTTTTTTTGAAACTGTTTGAAAAGTTGTGCCTGAAAATATGAACGTTACGTTAAATACTGGGCTCTATGATCCTCAGTTTGAGCATGATGCTTGCGGTGTAGGGTTTGTTGCCCATATCAAAGGCGTCAAATCCCATGAAATAGTAGAGCAGGGTTTGCAGATCAATGAAAATCTGAAACACCGCGGTGCATGTGGATGTGAAAAAAATACTGGTGACGGAGCTGGAATTCTTCTTCAGGTTCCCGACAAGTTTCTGCGCAGGGTTTGTAGTGAAACCAATATTGAGCTTCCACCAGAGAAACAGTATGGGGTAGGTATGATTTTTTTGCCGCCGGATATCTCCCAGAGGCGTGCTATTGAAGATATTTGCCGCCAGATGATCCAGGCTGAGGGTCAGAAGTTTCTTGGCTTCAGAAAAGTGAATACCTGTAACGACACGCTTGGTGATACTGCCCGCTCCCAGGAGCCCGTTGTCAAGCAGCTTTTTGTCGGTTGGGGTAAGGAGATTACCACCGAGCTGGAATTTGAAAGAAAGCTCTATATCATCCGCCGCCGTATCACCAAAAGGGTGAAATATACCGCCGGCCTTCTTGGCAGCAGTTACTTCTATATATCGAGTCTTTCCGGTCGTACAATTGTTTATAAGGGAATGCTTCTTCCCGAGCAGGTAGGAGAGTTCTATCCCGAACTGCACGATAAGGATATGGAAAGTGCCATTGCCATGGTACATTCCCGTTTCAGCACCAATACCTTCCCGAGCTGGGACAGGGCGCATCCCTACCGTTATCTCAGTCATAATGGCGAGATCAATACGCTCAAGGGCAACGTCAACTGGATGAAGGCAAGGGAGCAAAATATCCAGTCGAAAGTGTTCGGCAATGCGATCGAGAATATCAAACCGATTATTATGGAAGATGGCAGCGATTCGGCCATTCTTGATAATGCCTTTGAGTTTCTTGTGCTTTCCGGTCGTTCGCTGGCTCATGCCGCCATGATGATTATTCCTGAACCCTGGACAGGCAATGACGGGATTTCGGCAGAGAAAAAAGCTTTTTACGAGTATCATAGTTGTCTTATGGAGCCTTGGGACGGACCTGCCTCTGTAGCCTTTACCGACGGCGTCCAGATTGGTGCCGTGCTCGACCGTAACGGACTTCGTCCTTCGCGCTACTATATTACAAAGGACGATCTTGTTATCATGGCCTCCGAGGTTGGTGTGCTTGATATTGCACCAGAGCGGATTTTGAAAAAAGATCGTCTGCAGCCGGGCCGCATGTTTCTGGTCGATACTGCCCAGGGGCGCATTATCTCTGATGAAGAGATCAAGCAGAGCATTGCCTGCGAGCAGCCTTATGGCGAATGGATTGAGCGGAACATTATCGATCTGGAGGCGTTGACCGATCATGCGCCATTGAAAAATCCTGATGAGGAGAAGTACAGTATTACTGCCCGCCAGAAGGTCTTCGGCTATACCCAGGAAGATCTGGCCCTGCAGATAAAAGCGATGAGTGAAAAAGGGGTGGAGCTGATCGGCTCCATGGGTAACGATACCCCCCTTGCGGCGCTTTCCAATAAACCGAAACTGCTGTACGACTATTTCAAGCAGCTTTTTGCCCAGGTGACCAATCCTCCTATTGATTCAATCCGCGAGGAGCTTATTACCTCGACGACGGTGATGCTTGGTACAGAGGGTGAGTTGCTTGAGCCCTCAGAGGTGAACTGCCGTCGCATTCGGCTGCCTCATCCGATTTTGACCAACCAGGATTTGGAAAAAATTCGCCATATCGATAAGCCCGGTTTCAGGGCCGTGACTCTCCCTATCTTTTATGCGGTAGCAGAGGGTGGCAAGGGTATTGAATCTGCAATGCATGACCTTTACCGCCAGTCCGAGCAGGCGGCGAGCAAGGGTGTCAATATTATTATACTTTCCGACAAGGGAGAACTTAACAGTGACCGTGCACCGATTCCGGCGCTCCTGGCGGTTTCCGGGCTGCACAACTTCCTGATCAATGCCGGTATCAGAACACAGATTGGTCTTGTTCTTGAATCGGCAGAGCCGAGGACGGTTCATCATTTTGCCATGCTCATCAGCTATGGTGTTGGTGCAGTCAACCCCTATTTGGCGCTTGAGACGGTCAAATCAATGGTTGAAGCGGGCCATATCAAACTCAATGTGAAGGTAGCCAAAAAGAACTATGTCAAGGCCGCCGTCAAGGGCGTTGTAAAGACGATGGCGAAAATGGGCATTTCAACCATTCAGAGCTATCGCGGTGCCCAGATTTTTGAGGCTGTCGGTCTCAATACCCAGCTTGTTGATGCTTACTTTACCCGGACGCCGACCCGTATTGAGGGTATTGGTCTTGATATTGTCGCTGAAGAGGTACGCCGACGCCATGAAGCGGTCTTTCCACCTTCGGGCAACAAGGTTGATCGAGGTCTTGAGGCTGGCGGTGAGCGCAAATGGCGGCAAAGCGGTGAATATCACCTCTTCAGCCCCGAAGCGATCCACTTTTTGCAGCACTCCTGCAGAACCGGAAACTATGAGTTGTTCAAGAAATATGAGAACCTCATTGATGACCAGAGCGAGCATCTCTGCACCATCCGTGGCCTGATGGATATCAGGTTCAGCGAGCATGCATTGCCGATTGATGAGGTTGAGTCGGTTGATGCAATCCTGAAACGGTTCAAGACCGGTGCCATGTCGTACGGTTCCATCAGTCAGGAGGCGCATGAAACCCTTGCTATAGCCATGAACAGGCTGGGTGGCCGGAGCAATACTGGTGAAGGCGGCGAAGATCCTGCACGCTTCAAAAAAGATGCTAATGGCGATTCGAGAATGTCGGCCATAAAGCAGGTTGCTTCGGGCCGGTTCGGCGTGACCAGCGAGTACCTTGCCAGTGCCAACGAGATCCAGATCAAGATGGCCCAGGGTGCAAAGCCTGGTGAGGGTGGACAGCTTCCGGGATCGAAAGTCTATCCGTGGGTTGCCAAGGTGCGCCATTCAACACCCGGTGTCGGCCTGATTTCTCCGCCACCCCATCACGATATCTATTCAATTGAGGATCTGGCGCAGCTTATTCATGATCTTAAAAACGCCAATCATGAGGCGCGCATCAACGTCAAGCTGGTCTCCACCGTTGGTGTTGGTACCATCGCTGCCGGAGTTGCCAAGGCCCATGCTGATGTTGTCCTTATCAGTGGCCACGATGGCGGAACCGGCGCATCGCCTGTTTCGAGTATCATGCATGCGGGTATGCCGTGGGAACTTGGCCTGGCCGAAGCGCACCAGACCCTTGTGCTCAACAACCTGCGCAGCCGTATTGTGGTTGAGGCCGACGGTCAGTTGAAGACCGCCCGCGATATTGTTATTGCCGCGCTTCTTGGTGCCGAAGAGTTCGGGTTTGCTACAACCACACTTGTGGTGATGGGATGTATCATGATGCGCTGTTGCCAGGACGACTCCTGTCCGGTTGGTGTTGCCACACAGAACCCTGAGCTGCGCAAGCACTTTAAAGGGAAGCCGGAGCATGTTGAAAACTTCATGCGCTTCCTTGCAGAGGGTGTCAGGGAATATATGTCACGACTTGGTGTACGTACACTGAACGAACTTGTCGGTCGTCCTGAATTGCTCAGCATGAAAAAATCGGTCGATCACTGGAAAGCGCAAGGTATTGATCTTTCAAAGATTCTCTACCAGGCTGAAGTTGGCGAGCATGAAACACGCTACTGTACCATTAAGCAGGAGCACGGCCTTGACGACAGTTTGGATCGTACCACGCTCCTCTCAATCTGCGAGCCAGCCATCAAAAGAAAAGAGAAGGTTGTCTCTACGCTTCCGATTCGCAATACGAACAGGGTTGTCGGCACTATTGTCGGCTATGAAGTGACGAAGGCCTACGGTTCCGCCGGATTGCCGGACAATACCATTCACCTGAAATTTATCGGTACTGCCGGTCAGAGTTTCGGCGCCTTTATCCCCAACGGCATGACCCTTGAGCTTGAGGGCGATGCCAACGACTATGTCGGCAAGGGGCTCTCTGGGGGCAGGATTATTGTCTATCAGTCGCAAGGTTCCTCTTTCCTTCCGGAAGATAATATTATCATCGGTAACGTCGGTTTTTATGGCGCTACCTCCGGAGAGGCCTTTATCCGCGGGATGGCCGGAGAGCGCTTCTGCGTTCGCAACAGCGGTTTGACCGCCGTGGTAGAGGCAATTGGTGATCATGGCTGTGAATATATGACCGGTGGTACCGTGGTTATTCTCGGCAAAACAGGCAGAAACTTTGCTGCCGGCATGTCGGGTGGCGTTGCTTATGTTTATGATGCCGATGGCACCTTTGCCAGCAACTGTAACCGTGAGATGGTTGATCTTTCCCCGATTGAAGACGTGATGGAGCTCGTAGCTCTTCAGTCACTGATTGAGCGGCATGTCGACTATACCGGAAGCGACCTCGGTCAGGCAATTCTTGATGACCGCGATGCGCTCCGCCAGCATTTCGTTAAAGTGATGCCGCAGGATTACCGTCGTGCGCTTGAAGCGATGAGAGAGGTTGAGGCCGCAGGGCTGAGTGGAGATGAAGCGGTGATGGCCGCCTTTCATAAAAATATTCATGACCCGGCACGAGTTTCAGGGAATTAATACCGGAAAAGGGTAGCATAGCCTGGTTGGAAAAAGATTAAATCATTGATATGGGTAAAGTTAAAGGTTTCATGGAGTTCCAGAGAGCATTGCCCGTCGACAGGGCGCCTCTGGAGAGGATAAAAGACTGGCAGGAGTTTCACAAGGAGATGGAGGCCACGGAGCTGCAGAAGCAGGGTGCTCGCTGCATGGATTGCGGCACACCCTACTGCCACACCGGGTTCATGCTGAGCGGCATGACAAGTGGCTGCCCTATCCACAACCTTGTGCCTGAATGGAATGATTATGTCTACAACGGATTTTGGCACGAAGCCTACGACCGGCTGGCAAAAACCAACAACTTTCCGGAGTTTACGGGAAGGGTTTGCCCCGCTCCGTGTGAAGGCTCCTGTGTGCTTGGCCTCATTGAGCCGCCGGTCACCATCAAAAATATTGAGTGTTCCATTATAGAGCACGCCTTTGCTGAAGGGTGGGTAGAACCAAAAATAATAAACCACAGAACCGGAAAACGGGTGGTCGTTGTTGGCTCCGGCCCTTCGGGACTTGCCTGCGCTGACCAGCTCAACAAGGCAGGCCACAGCGTCACCGTGTTTGAGCGGGACGATCGTTTCGGTGGTTTGATGATGTACGGCATACCCAACATGAAGCTCGACAAAAAGCTTGTGGTTGAGCGCCGTATCAATTTGATGAAGAGCGAAGGCGTTACCTTTGTGGAAAACACCGAGGTTGGTCGCGACTATCCGGCAGACAAGCTCCTTGAAGAGTTTGACGCCGTTGTACTTTGTACAGGCGCCACAAAGCCCCGCGACCTTGATGCCGATGGACGCAAGTTTGGGGGCATTTACTTTGCCATGGACTTTTTGCGTTCAGGTACCAAAGCACTGCTCGACCAGAGTGCACCGTTCCTTTCAGCAGAAGGCAAACATGTGGTCGTTATTGGTGGCGGTGATACCGGTACCGACTGCGTCGCAACCTCACTGCGCCAGGGGTGCAAGAGTGTGCTGCAGCTCGAAATTATGCCAAAACCTCCTCTCGATCGCCAGCTCAACAATCCTTGGCCCGAATGGCCGAAAACCTTCAAGGTTGACTACGGACAGGAAGAGGCGGCCGTTGTGCAGGGAGAGGATCCTCGCCAATACTCCATGATGACCAAGAAATTTCTTGCTGCCGACACCGGTGCAGTGCAGGCTGTTGAGGTCTCCAAAGTGGATTGGGTTAAAGAGGAAGGGCGCTTTGTGCCACGGCCGGTTCCAGGAACAGAGGAGATCATTCCTGCCGATCTTGTGCTGCTCGCCATGGGCTTTATCGGCCCCGAGGAGCACCTTTTACAGCAACTGCAGGTTGTTCAGGACGAGCGCTCAAACATCAAGGCAACAGAAAAAAACTATCGTACCAACCGCGACGGAATCTTTGCTGCGGGCGATGCCCGCCGTGGTCAGAGCCTTGTGGTCTGGGCCATTCATGAGGGCAGAGCTGCCGCGCGTGAATGTGACCGGTTTTTGATGGGTGGCACCTGTCTGCCCTGAAATTTATTTAACGAGGGAGAATTATGGAACAGCAAAAACTCAGGGAGCTTCTTCAGCAGCTTCACCAGGAGCTTGAACAGGTAGACTCCGTCGATGCAACCACTGAAGATGTGCTGTCGAACCTCAGGACGGATATGCAGCGACTGCTCGACGAAAAAGCCGGGACAGCCAACGAGGATGAATCCCTGATGGAACGGATGAAAGAGGCTCTCGACCATTTTGAGGAAGGACATCCCAAACTGAGTCTTACTCTCCAGCTCCTGCTGGAAAGCCTGGCAAAAATGGGATTTTAGAGAAGTATAAGCTTATTAACTTGACGGAAAGTGTGATTGTTTCATGACGAGAGAACGAGAACCGGGAAGAGGTAAAACAAAAAGCGGCAACGACACGACAGACCAGGTTTTCTGCTCGTTCTGCGGCAGAAGTTCCCATGAGGTCAACAGCATGATTGCCGGCCCTAAAGCCTTTATATGCGATCGCTGTATCAAAACATCCTTCGACATCCTGCGCAAAGAGGTTGGTGCACCCGCAGCCCCGGTTGAACGGGTTGCGGAGAAGCCCTTTCAGCCTAGGCTTGCAAGCCCCAAGGCGATTATGGATTCGCTTGACCAGTATGTGGTCGGCCAGGAGAGAGCCAAAAAATCGCTGGCCGTAGCGGTCTATAACCACTACAAGAGAATCGACTCACAGGTGCAGCAGCACGAGGGTGATGAAGTGGTCATCGAAAAAAGCAATATCCTCCTCATCGGCCCCACCGGCACAGGTAAAACCCTCCTTGCCCAGACGCTGGCCAACCTGCTCGAAGTGCCCTTCTCCATCGTTGACGCCACCTCGCTCACCGAAGCAGGCTACGTTGGCGACGATGTCGAAACCATTCTTGCCCGCCTGCTCCACGCCTCCGATTTCAACCTCGAACGGGCAGAGCGCGGTATCATCTATGTAGACGAGATCGATAAAATTGCCCGAAAATCGGCCAACGTCTCCATTACCCGTGACGTATCGGGCGAAGGAGTGCAGCAGGCGTTGCTGAAAATTCTTGAAGGTGCCGTGGTCGGTGTTCCGCCAAAAGGGGGGCGCAAACATCCTGAGCAGCAACTGATCAACGTCAATACCAAGAACATCCTCTTCATCTGCGGCGGTGCCTTTGAGGGGCTCGATAAGCTCATTGCCAAAAGGGTTTCAAAATCTTCCATGGGCTTTGGCGCAAAGGTCAAAACCACCCATGTCGGCTACGACCCCGAAATCCTCAAGCTCGTCATGCAGGATGATTTGCACGAGTACGGTCTTATCCCCGAATTTATTGGTCGTCTTCCCGTCATTTCAACCCTTGAAATGCTTGACGAACATGCTTTGCGCAACATCCTCGTTGAGCCCAAAAATGCCATCACCAAGCAGTACAAAAAGCTCTTTGAAATGGATGGCGTTGAACTTGAGTTTACCGAAGAGGCGCTCGATAAGGTGGTCAAAATCGCCATTGAGCGGGGAACAGGGGCGCGTGCCCTGCGTTCAGTGCTCGAAAACGTCATGATCGACATCATGTTCGAAATCCCTTCAATGAAAGGCACCCATAAATGTGTCATCACAGCCGACACTATCGAAAACAAGGCGGAACCGGAATATTTTACCGGCGAGCGCAAAAAGAAAAAAATTGCATAACAAGGCTGCATAAGCTTTGCATTTCATGATTGAAAGGTTATATTAACAGCCTTTCAGAGAGGACGATTAGCTCAGTTGGTTAGAGCGCTACATTGACACTGTAGAGGTCAGAAGTTCGAATCTTCTATCGTCCACACCGCACTTAAAAGCCTGCAAAATAACAACTTGCAGGCTTTTGTTTTTCCTCTTTGAGCCCTCAATATCACTTCTTTTTTATCGTTTTTGATCGTTGTTTAGCCTTTTTTATATTGTTTTTGTTACGCCATTGCCACGCGAAAATGTACCTCTAACCTCATGGGGGCTATTATGAGACTTGTTTTAAGACATCGGGTTATGACTGGCAGGCAGCAGCCAGGTTGCCATTCATTCTATCTTGAGATTTATCATAATGGGAAGCGCTCATATGAGCCTCTGGATATTGTTGCAGATCCAAAAGACAAGGCCAATTACCGGCAGACGATTCAATTCTGTCAGGATGTTATGGCCAAGCGCCAGCTTGAGCTGAAGGGATTGTCCACCGGTTTGAAAATATCACCGGCAGAGTATGACAGCGGTGATTTCCTCTCCTATTGCGGACAGCTCGCCGATAAAACGTTGAATACAAATACCCGGCAAAACTGGAAGGATGCAATTAAGAGTCT
>CAIMHT010000045.1 GCA_903840935.1 uncultured Chlorobiaceae bacterium | reverse complement strand
GTAGAACCATTTAAAAATTAATGGTAACGGTATTTTGTCGCAAACATCAACCTCTATGGTTCCCCGGCAAAAAGTAAACAGGGCTCCCGCTCTGCATCTACACACTTAAGTGTTCCCCTGAAGACGAAGCAGTTCCCTCTGGGCAAGTCCGAAGCGCAGCCCCTGAATGCTGACGCGGATCACGCCAACGCCGAGCAGGCGCATGAACTGGTGCAGGATAAGCATGCCCATGGTGATGACGTCTGCCCTTCCCGCAGGGATGCCAAGCTTGATGATCTGCTCAAGGGTGCTTTTTTTGAGCCTTTCGAGAAAGGCGTGCACCTCCTCGTAGGTGAGGGGGTAGTTGTGCACTTTCAGTGCGTCGAAGTGTTTCAGCCCCTGGTCGACCTGGGCGATGGTGGTGATGGTGCCGGCAACGCCGTAGACGTGCTCTCTGGAGGCAAAAAAGGGAATGATGTTTGCCGTAAGGAGCTGGTCGATGCAGCTTTTGGCAGCCTCAATTTCACTTGCCGACGGGGGAAGTGTGGTGAAAAAGCGCTCGGTGAGCCTCACTGAACCGATGTCGAGGCTGACGCTCTCCGTGATGGCTCCGGGAGATCCCATAGAGATCTCCGTACTGCCGCCGCCAATGTCGATGACGGTGAAAAGTTCGGGGATATCGCTCATACCGGCAACAGCGCCGCTGAAGGTGAGGTCGGCCTCCTCTTTGCCGGAGATGCACTCAATAGTTATTCCCGCAGCACGCTCAACCGCCTCGATCACCTCCGCACGGTTTTTGGCATCTCTCAGGGCGCTGGTGCCTGCCGCAATAATGGTTTCGACCGCATGCTCATCGCTGAGCTGGCGATAGTCGGTCATGCAGTCGACGAGGCGCTGCACTCCTTGCGGGTCTATGGTTTTTGCAGCATCTACATTCTTGCCAAGCCGCACGATGGTCTGTTTGTGGTAGACCGGCTGAATGGTGCCTGCAGCCGGATCAAGGTCGGCAATAAGCAGCAGGGCGGTGTTGGTGCCGATGTCGATACATGAAACTCTTCTACTCATTTGAGTGCGTTATTGTTATCGAGAAGCGCTACTTCCCGAAAAAGTTTTTGTTCAGGTTGCCGGTTCATAACTGATAGAAGCAAAACCATATCCGATTCTCCGATGTATGCGGGCTCTGTTGGCGATCAATCGGCCAACAGGTACCTGTGTGTCAGGGGTTAACTCGTACGTAAAATTTTGGTTCCGTTAAGGTATCGCAAATATATGGGTTTTGAGAGTATTCACTCAACGTGATGTGGTGCAAAGTGAGATTTTTGAAAGTGAAGAATGCCGCGGTGAGCTTATCATGAGTCTGATTGCCAGGTGCGCAGCACAACAGATACACAAAGTGCGACCAATAACAGACTGGTAGCTATGCTGTAAAACTGATCTTTTTCGGTGATTTTGAATAAAAATTTACACTAATCGTTTTTATAGTTGAAAATGTTGAATACATTGAGAGTGAGTTATTTGTAGTACGTGATGGCGGTCAGTAATTGCAAATTATATATACAAAAACGCCACATACACCCACCCAAAGTCCGCCGCTTCAAAGTTTTTTTTATCGCTCAGGTCCATTATTCTCCTTGTATTAGTCCTTTTCGTGTGATTATTTCGTATCAGTGTTGATATATGTCGTGTATATTTTATGGCGCTTTTGAGTATAGTTGTGCCGCGAGTATATCAAGGTACTATACAGCATCATTCAACCATAAATAAAGATTTGACAATGGCTACTTGTAAAACTTGTAATGGCAAAGGGTCTGTAAAATGTCCAAAATGCAAAGGTCGTGGGCGGATTCAAGACCTTTTAGGTGGATCGCACCAGTGTAATAACTGTAATGGTTCTGGTGTTGTAAAATGTGGAGTTTGTAATGGAAAGGGCCACGTGTAAAACATGAAAACCACCACGTGAGTGCGTGCGTGTTGTTTGCAATACCGGGGATTACCACTATGTTTGCAAAACTTTGGCGAGTTACGGTTTTGCGCAAAGTTACCATAGGAATTACTCTTGCAGTCGGAGTATTTGCTGTGTGGTTCTTTGTCGTAAATAAGTCAGGTACTGTGATGCCTTCTGCTTTCGGTGAGGGTCTGAGCTGGCGAGTAGAATACAACGATCAGGGTCAGGTTGCCCGCAGCCTTGATCCTGCAGGCAGGGCGACTCAGTACGCCTATGCTCCATCATCAGACGGTTCATTACGGGCCGTAACTGAAACTCCGCCAGAGGGCTCACCCGTTACATGGCAGTTCGATGCCGACGGAAAAATGGAGACCATGAAAGATGGTGAGGGCGAGGTTGCTTATCACTACGATAATCGTGGGCAGTTGAATGCTGTTGATCGCAAGGGATCTTCCCCGATCAATTACAGCTATGATGATGCAGGGAGACTTGTCGAACTCAAAATCGGGAATTTTTATCGCATTGCTTGGACGTACGATTTCATTGGTCGTATCGCGAACATTCAAACTCCTGCTGGCATTATCTCATACAATTACCAGACTGGTCAGAATACTGTTGTACGTTCTCTGCCTAATGGGGTAAAAACTATCTGGAAACGTCAGTTGAATGGAGAGTTGGACGAGATTACTCACGGCTTTTCAAAACAGCTCAATGCCAAACAATATTCTGTACTTGCGCAATATCAATATTCGCATGGCCCTGATGGTCGGATTGCAGCTATTAATGAATACTCTGGTGGGCAGGGTAAATTTACGAGGCAGTACGCATACGATACTATGGGCAGGCTTGTTCGCGCAACAGGCCCCGGTGGACGGGAATATGGATACGAGTATGATCAGGCAGGCAACCGCATCAAGGCAACGACAACCGGCAGCACTGCACAGCTTTGCACTTACGATTGGGCGGGACGGCTGACAAGTGTGGATGGGAAGCCAGTTCAATACGATGCCTGTGGCAATCTGATAAGCGCCACCATGGATGGTGTCGCACGGAAATATGCCTATCGCCCTGATGGTCGCCTGGCAAAGGCGGAGTCGGGCAATGAATCTGCCGAGTACCGTTATGATGGCAATGGACAACTTGTTGTTCGCAAGAGCACATCAGGAGAGATGCGATTTATCCCTGATCCGTTGTCGGGCAATGGCCACCCGCTGTTGATTGATGAAGGTGGTGTGCGTACGCTGGTGATATGGGAAGGTGATACTCCCCTTGCGCTTGTGCGTAACGGCAAGGTGGAGTGGCTGCTGCACGATCACTTGGGCTCTGTACGGTTGGTGACGGATGCCCAAGGCAAGGTGAGCCGTACCTGTGATTACAATCCTTTTGGTGTACCGGTCGATGCGAAGCGATCCGCGTCGGTGACACCTGGATTTGCCGGGCTTTTTCGGGATGATCAGGCGGGGGGGTATCTGACAACGGCGCGGGCTTATGCTCCAATACTTGGCAGCTTTCTACAGCCTGACCCTCTAAAACGTCTGCCAACGAATGATTCAAATGATATATCACTTTTTTCATACTGTGGCAGTAATCCAGTCGATTTTGTTGATCGAAATGGTGCAGATCCAGAATGGGCAGAATCTGTTGCCGGAATGATCACGCCTTTATCTCTTCTTATTGTTAGGCTTGAGGAGACTGTTCCGCATTCATGGACTTATCTCTACAATCAAATGTTACAACCTGGAAATGAACGTGATGAAGTTATTTCACAACTAATTGATGATGCATGGAGAGAAACTGAAATAGGTAGGCCAACAGGTCATGCTGAACGTGCTCACGAATTACTTTTATTTTGGCAGAAAGATCGTAAAAATATATTCAAGAAGGCATGGGAAGCAACAGAAAACGGTGAATTGCAAAGCCATGCCGTGCGTGCACACCAACTGTTTTTTCAGTGGCAAAAAGATATGAAAAACGAGGCTTCAATATACCGAGCCAAATATGGAAATTCCAGAGAAATTGGATCTGATGATGAGTGGAGAACTGCCGAGCACTATTTAGTAGTAAGACAGAGAATAGAAAGTGGTACAACTCTTATCCGTGATAAAGTGCCAATTGGTTATCCAGCATTAAAAGTTGTGGAACATGAAGATATACCTGGTTGGGCGATTCTTCATTATTTAGGTGAACACTTCCCCATCATAGATAGTAAAGAGATTCAGATTGCAATAAAGGAAATAAAACTCCCAAGTTTCCAGACTATGCTGAATAGAATCATAGACAAACATGAACATTATGAGGTTAAATATGGTCCAAACCGCTTTCTTCCTTCAACCAAGCAAGAAGTAAAATGGACTGAACTTGCCAAACGAGACGCCATATAACGACCTGGGCTATGGTCTTCAGATGCCAGTTTTAGAGAAAAAAATATACCAAATAGAAAGGTTTTTCAAGCACCACAGCTATCCAGCGTTACATCGAACGCTGCGGTAGTGCGTATTATGGGAGGTACGCCATTTGGAGTTACGCCTATTTACAAAGCAATTGATCCTTCTTATGGTATGCGTAATGTATTACAAAAGGCTTGGTCACAAGTAAACAGTTCACAAAAAAATCGTGCTTCTTCGGAAGTCTCTCCTTCCAAAGTCGGTGGTGTCTATCTCGGTGGCTCAGGCAGAATGCTCGAAGGAATGGGAGAACTGAAAGGTGTACGTATTGATGCCAACGGCAACCTTGTTCTTGTCGGCGAAGAGGGTGGAAACATTAAGCTACCTCCTTTGCGTCTGGATGATGTGGTCACGGTATTTCGCTCCGTCTATCTGAATGGTGAGGGCCCAACGGTGACGATTGATCCCAACCCGAAAAACCCTCAAGCATCACCTATGGTTATCCGGCATAGCAAGGCGACAGAAGATACCTATGTTGGCTGGGTTTTGTATGAGGCTGACCGCCTGATGAAAGGATATGGCCAAGGAGTGGACAATATCACCCAAAAGGATATCGCAAGTCGTGTGCCTGGTTATGCCAATGTTCTGGAAACGACGTACTTCGGCGGTGGCAACCCGCAAGATGCTCAGAAAATGGGTATTTGGGAACGGTTCTGGATTGTTCCGGCTGAATCACGCCGCTACGAAGGGACACGCAAGGAATTGACGCTCTTTGACGTTCCTCTCAAAGTCAAGACGCAGAAGATGCGGTGGCAGAACGGCAAACTGGTGGACGATCTCACTGGCAACTCCTCTCCGGGCGCACAGGCGTTCACCTCCTGGTTTACTACCAACTATGATGCCATCGGTGGGGAGCAGTATCTCACGCCTCCCAAGGAGTCTGGGATGACAAAACCGGTGCCGGTCTTCACAGAGTTGCGCCGAATCGCGCTGTTGACGGCAGTGGCCGAAAAGCTCCGCGATCAGGGTGTTCCCATGCCGTTCTGGATGCACGACTACGATGTTCGCAAAGTACCTTTTGAGCACGTTACGCCAGCCATGGAAGTAACTCGGCAGCGATCTTCGGGCAGCACTATCCATACGGCAAGAGTTTTCGGTGGGGTAGAGCTCTCACCTGAAAGCAGATCCGTTAAAACATACTCAACTGTTGGTGATGTGGCCAAAGCGCCTGCTGATATTCGCAATGAGGTGGATCGCAGTGTCAAGCTTGCAGAACGTCTTGAGCGAGCAATCACGGATGCCGCGCCGGTTCCGCTTACGGTCAATCGGGTATCTGATGGAAACAAAGAGTATAAGGTTGTCTCTATTCCCGGTACCGAAACGCAGGCATTAGGCCCTTGTCGGCTTGGTGACGTTGATCTTGCAGTTCCCGTCGCTGGCGGCAGTGAGCTACAACTTTCGCGTAGTTTCAATTCTTTCTTTTCTCCAAAAGGGGTATTGGGCCAAGGCTGGACGATGGATTTACCTCGCCTACAGGGGGTGCGCATTCCAGGTAACCGTGAGGGTGGGAAAGTATCATACACCATGGGATACGAACTGTTGACTCCGCTCAACAGCGTCTATGCCCGCTTTAAGGATATTCGTCCGGTAATGGATTTGCCGGGAAGCACTTTGCAGGTACCTGATGCTGAAGGGCCATTCTATGGATTAGCCACAGGAAGACCGGATTTCTTCAAAAATGCAGAAACACACAAGCTCCTTTTGAAGAATGGTCAGGAGTGGTACTTTACCAAGGCTGGCGATCTCATTGCAATCAAAGTTGGAGGCCAGGTAACAGCTTACGAGCGAGATGCTGAAGGTCGGGTTTCACGGATTGCAAGTCTGATCGGTGGACAGCTTGCAGGCGAGATCAAGCTTGGATACGACGGAAATGGCAAACTGATAAAAGCGATAGGGAGCTCGTTTGACAACAAACATGCTAAACCTGTCGAAGTAACCTACACGTACGACACTATGGGCAGGTTAGCAGGAGTGACTTCTAACGCGGGAACTGTTGGATACAATTACGCCGGTTCACTGGTCACCGCTGTCACATGGTCAGGCAAAGACGGTAACAGCAAACCTGAAATCCTTCGTTCGTTCCAGTATAACACTCTGGGGCAGATGGTTGCCGAGAAGGCAGGTAATGTCGTGGTTGCTCATACCATCACTCACTCTCCCGATGGCATGACGGCATCATCACAAGAGTCACTGAATGGTGGAAAAGAGAGCGGCAGTAAGAGGGTTATGCAATATGATCGATACATGCGGCCAACCAGTGCAGTAGCCGATGGAACCAGCACGACGTGGTTGTATCCTGCCGCTGGCGGTGTTCAAATGACCATGACAACGCCGGACAAACAGACTCTGAAGGTCGTCGAATCGCCTGATGGCAAAAGCAGAACTTTGGCGCGAAATGGAGTGCCATGGATAGCTGCACAATTCAATAACAGCGGCAAGTTGTCCAGTTTGTCTGAGCTTGGCCGTTCGGTGTTGACTCAGCAATGGCGTCAGGATGGGCAACTTTCCCGCGTAGAGACTCCTGCACAGGGCGCGTCTCTCCAATACGATGCACAGGGTTCGCTCTCATCCATTATGCTGCATCCAGCCGGGGCTGGTACAAAGCTTACCGAGTGGCAAGAGACAAAAGTTGATCGGCAAGGTCGCCCGATTGAGGTGAAAGATTATACCGGCGCACACCTTCAGATGAGTTATGACGAATGGAACGGACTATCTGCTCTTATTCAGCAGATGCCAAATGGAAACTATGGATACAACATCAAGCGTAACGGAGACGGTCGTATTGATGCGGTGAATTCATCTTGGGGTAATACTCTGTACAACTACGATAACGCTGGAAATATCCAAAAGATTGTCACCACTCGAGGAGGACAATCAGCAACGGTTAATCTTGATAATGGCAGAATGAGGAGCATGACCGGATTTGATGGTGGTCAGACTTCTTTTGATAGTCACAAGGATGGAGCACTTGCGGGGATGCCTCGTTTGATTACCTGCGCGAATGGCCTGGAGTTGGCACACAACTATGACGCCAATAATCGTCTTCTTGCTGTCAATGTTGGAAACACGTACCGTGTTCGACTTGAATATGATAAACAGGGTCGTGTAATTGCATATGCTTGGGAACCGGTAAAGCGTTGATCTGAAGCGACACCTAACCTGAATACGTTGGATGAATTGCTAATTTCCGAAATCTGCTAATTATTAATTTTCGAATAAAATGGATAAATACTATTTGTATCTGGGCCTTTCATTAGCAATCATTGGCATTGTTATTGCGGTCTTATCGGCAATAAAAAGAAGATTTATTGCCATAATCATTTCTGTTGTCATTACTGTCGTCGGCATTTTTTTGTGCGTCTTACCTTGTTTTATACTACAATCCTCAATTGAAATTAATTATCCGAAAAATCAATCAACTATTACCAACTTCGAAAAGAGGATGGCAGAAAATGGTGATGAGCTTATTTTTACGTCCATTCGCGTAATCGGAAAGAATCTTCCAAATGGGAAGTATATCCATGTATTAACCTCAGTCGCTGGAGGAAATAAATTTTGGGTAAACGGAAATCCCCAACCCACTGATTTATTGGATAATGGCGAAATGGCAATTAGTAATATTACTTTTGGAAAACCGCACGATGGAAATACCAGATATATAGTCTATGTTTTGGTCCGTGATGAAAAATTAACCAGCGGTAAAGATTTTGCTCTTGATAAATTGCCAGAATATATCGTTAAATCAAAAACAATTAGTATAAACATAAAAAAATAGAACACATCGAAAAACCGATTTAAACTTGGAGAACATGCAATTGTATATGAAATCATGGATCGGATTGTCGGAAATGCTTGTCGACTTGAGCTACAAAATGAATAATTGATAAGAAATAAACTGGGAAAAATGTGTGAAGCACATTTTGGGGTAGCCTCATAAAAAAGGTCTTAAAATCCGTTAAGCGTTTTTATCGGAATAGATTCTTTTATGCAAAAACTTATCTGATACCTCAAGGTATTGTTTAATATTAATTTAAAACAAAAACTTTTGACACTGATATAAGGCATTTGCACCTTAAAATATAAGAAAAGAGTCTGATGTGTCGGAAGATGCCTATTCGCTTTTAATGTATTATATTGATGTAGCTAGCGGAATTAAAAGATATATTAACAGGTTTTATACTATCAATCCTGAGGCGACCCCATTTATGGATAAATAAAGATGCCCATTGTAACTCGTCATAACAATTATTTAGAAACAGGAGAATAATATGAATAAGTGGATGTGGATCATTATTTTTTTTATTGTACAAGCATTCGGAGATGCTCGTGCTGAAATAGTTATTACGACTCCATCTGATAATAATTATGTAGAGGAGAGGCCTATAGTTAGAGGAACTATAAATCCAAGTGCGCCAGTATGGGTAATAGTTCATCCAGTGAAGACATCCAATTATTGGGTACAACCAATATCTACAGTTAATGGAACGAACTGGAGTGCCCAAATATATATAGGGCGGCCAGGTTCAATTGATGTTGGAAAACACTTCGAGATTAAGGCTTTTTCTGTGGCAAACAATAATTTGACAGAGGGAGTAGTGTTGGGACGGTGGCCAGATGCAAAAGATAATTCACAGGTGATTGAAGTGATTAGAGGTAAATAGTATAAAATAGAAGCAAGATTGATGAATTTTGACATAAGGACACTTAATAGTTATCAAAAAGTCATTACGTAATCCGTATCAAAACCATCCAAGATTTTGCAGACATCTTCTTCAAGGGTTTTAGCAGTTTGTGTCACTACTTTTTGGTTATAAGTTAAATAAATGTAGATGGTTAGAGGTATAGGTGTTCTAAGTTGTACTAGTAGAATTCGTAACTAACTAATTTAGTGCGCTGTAGATAAGCAGGTGCGACGTGAAGTCACGGAATTTAATTGTTCTTTGCAGAACCCACTGTGCCGTCAGTTGGCCCCGCCGACACCTGCAGTACGAGTAATCAACCAGTGTAAAGTTGTCGGGAAGCGTACATGGTTACAACATCAAGCGTAACGGATACGATCGTATTGATGCGGTGAATTCATCTTGGGGTAATACTCTTTACAACTACGATAACGGTGGAAATATTCAAAAGATTGCCACCACAACCGCAACAGTTAATCTATACAATGGCAGGATTCAGAGCATGACTGGATTTGATGGTGGTCAGACATCCTTTGAGAATTACAAGGATGGTGTGCTTGCCGGGATGCCGCGCTTGATTACCTGTGCGAATGGTCTGGGGTTGGCACAAAACTATGAAGCCAATAATCGTCTTGTTGCTGTCAATGTTGGATCATTGCGCAGTGTAAGGTTAGAATATGATAATCAGGGAAGGATGACTGGATATGCATGGGAACCAGCGATGCGTTAAGCATAGAACTCTATTCAGATTTTAATTTTTATTGAAATGTTCAAATGTCAAAAATGTGGTAGTTCAATGGATAGGCCATACGACAAATGTCCACATTGTGGTGTATGGTTTTCAGGCATAGAATGTGAGCGTTGTGGCTATATGAGCGAAAAGAGCGAATTTAAAAAAAATGGAAACTCTTGCCCCAAGTGCAACTCAACTCAGACGATTTTGAAAATAAAAAATAATAAATCAATAAATCAAACGAATGATATATTAAATAATAATTTTAAATCAGAAAGAGCTGATATCCAAGATACCGAAAAAAACATTGATGTTCTTATAAAGCAAGTCGAAGAAATTATTTTATTTTCAACTGATTTTATTAATAAAATAAATCGCTAAAATAATGGACACTAATGAATATATAGTTTTGGCTACGAGGGATGCTGGTTTGGATTGTCTGCCATCAAGAAATTCAAGTGAAGGATATTTTTGGAGCAATGGCCAAAGAGAAATATTAAACCAGCCTCTATACGCTGTTTTTAAAAAGAACGACACATTAACAAGAAATATTATTAATGAATTACTTGTAATTGTAAAAAGTATTGTATCGTATAACGACATATTGACTGAAATCAAAACCAAATATATTACGATAAAATCAGAATCGAAGCGGAGTGTTGATACTCAAAATAATATATTGACAGAATTGGCAAAAAAAAAGGAAAATTTAGTTAGCCTAATGATAGATGGTCACTTCTTTCCGAAAAAGAAAAAAGATGTCACAAATGGCGGCCCTAGTCTTAAAGGAAAAGATAGCTATGGGGGGTTAAAGAATTTTTTTAAAATAGCAATACCAGCAATGATAATTGAACTTATTGTTTTTTTTGTTTCTTATGGTATACTTCGTGATCAAATGGGTGTAATGGAAATTGTTTTAAGGTCATTGTGTCTTTTGGTAATTATAGCGTTTATGCATATGATGACGGAATTTAAATTGATCACAAATCATAAACTTTATAGTAGTTATATTATACTGAATGTTTTATTAGGTGCTTTAACAATGTTGATGCCGTTGATTTTCTTGCTACTTAATATACAGTATAAGGCTGCTGTCAGTATTCCCAAGCTGTCATTTAATGAGCCAATGAATGTCCCTTTACCAAGTATCCGGCCAGAAAAATCATTCGAATTTATATTAAAGTTTATTGAGATTGGTCCGTTTTTGATAAGTACATTGGTTTTTGGTATCATTTATTTTATTAGTAAAGACAAAATAAAGCCTTCAGAGGTAATTGCGGAAACAAATGATACAAAGCAGAAAAAAGAAACTCATGAAGGCGGAAATGATTTGTATGAGAAAAAAATATTTATCGATGAAGAAATTTCTGAATTAGACCTTGGTGTTAATAATTTGATGCAGTCGAACGCTGGTAGCATCAAAAAAATTAAAATAGAACTAGATCAACTTTTACTTGTTGTGACCCAGAAAAAGGATCATATTTTTTTATTGATAAAGCAGTTGTGTTCTCTTGTCGAAGAACGTAATCGATTTGCAAATATATTGGAGGCTGAATTATTTTATTATAACTCTACTCTCCAGCATTTGCTTAATCAGAATAATGGGTGTGCACAGATACAATCGCACTTAAAAAATGACATTTTGAGTTATTATGATATCAGTGATAATTCTGATATCATAAAAAAGATTTTAGAACCTATAAAACAGATTGCATAATGAAGCAAAAAATGCTCATATTGTTAAACATTGTCTCCTTAATCGGTATCGTGATGTTTTTTGGAGGATGCTTTGATGATTGTGATAATGTGAAAAATAAGAATATTATACTGCTTGTTGATATATCTGATAATCAATTGCTTAATGCGATAAAAAGTGATCTGGAAAAAAATTCGAGCAATTTATTTGCTGTAACAGGCGTAAACAGTCTAAACGCTTGTGAGGAATATAGCTTGTCAATAGCGAAAATTTGTTCTGATGATGCTCTTGATATCAAAAAAGAAACTATACGTATAGAAAAAAAATATCAAAGCCGCAGGATGGAGCGAGAGCAAAGTAATCTGGCGCCAATAATATCTTTGATAAAAGGTAACGTGTTGTCCTATACTTCGCTATCAAATAGTCCGGAAGTTACCTCAAAAAGTTATATCGCAAATGTATTGGCAAAAGCGATAAATACCTGCGATAAAAATAATATTAATACAATCTTTTTATTTTCCGATCTGATTGAAAATGATCAATATATCAGTTTTTATAGACAAATTCCATCAACAAAAGTAGATATTAAAAATTCAATTACTCGTTTAATAGATCCGGATATTTATTGTATTTTAAAAACAAAAATAAACGGAGGATTGAATCCGGAAATTGTGCTGGTTATGAAAAGTAATTCTAATAATATTGATAGAGTAAAACTTAAAACATATTGGCAGGAATTTTTTGGCGAATTGCAACTAAAAAATGTAAAAATTGTTGATAACTTGTCGTATATAAACGCTTCTACAAGAATTGACTCAGCAATAAAATAAGGACAGACACTAAAGAATTAACGACCTGATAACTTGGGATTGTGGGATTACTTTTTGCGGGCTGTTTATAAATTATATGGCTCCAGTGCATAACTTATTAACCGATTTTGCGGATCATATCCAACCCTTACGCACTGTTCAGTTCCGACTTTAACGGCAGAAAGACGATTACTGCCGTCATATTCATGTTTCAGCTCCAACCCATTCGGGCAAGTAATTAATTTGGGCTTTCCAGCAAGGTCACCATCCTGATGATTTTCGAACGTTGTCTCTCCTCCGTCAAATCCGGTCATGACATGAAGTTTCCCATCTGTAAAATCTACTTTGGCTGAACGGTCTCCACGAGTCGTGATAATTTTTTGCAGGTTTCCTTCATCACTGTAGGTGTAGGCAGTGTTTTCCCATGATGAATTTATGGCTTCAATACGACCGTTCCTGTCGCGTTTGACTTGGTAACCAAGAACTCCTTTGCCGTCTGTCGTCTGTTGAACAACAGCGGCAAGACCACCCCATTTATCATAACTGAGCTGGTGATGAGCGCCTGTGTAGTCTGTGATCTCAGTTGGTCGCCCTTCAAGATCGAGCTTGGTGTTTTGCCACTCTGAAAAGCTGTCGCTTGACGATGCATGTTCGTGGTGTTTCATAAATCGAAATAAGCTATTCGACAATGTTTTATTTTGTTTTGGTTCCTGAGGTACTCTGTGCGGATGCAACATGATTGCTGAGAGTATGCCTTTATCATCATATTCAAGCGAAGCACTCTGGGCAGGAGTGTCTACACGGGAAAGTTGGCCATCTTGTCGCCATTCCTGGTTCAAAACGGAACGCCCATATTCTGATAACTGTGTAAGCTTTCCACTGTCATTGAATTGTGCTGTTGCCAGAGACACCCCGTTCTGTTCAAGGCTTCGGCTCTTGCCATCTGCTGCATCGCTAACTTTTATAGTTTGTTCATCCTGAGTGGTAACCGTCATTTCGACACCACCGTCTACTGGATAAGACCACGTTGTGATAGAGCCATCGGGTGCTATGGACTTGGTAGGGCGCATTTGCCGGTCGTATTCCGTCGTCATTACATCGGACGTACTTTGCTTGCCATTATTCAGGGATTCACTCGATGATGCGATCATCCCGTTGGATGTCTGTGAAACGGTGTGAACGGTAGTAACATTATCGGCTTTCTCAGAAAGCAACTGGCCCTGGGCGTTATACTGAAACGAACGAAGAGTTTCTGGCTGGCTGCCCGCAACACTGGTTTTCCATGCGATAGCGGTCACCCATGAGCCTTCATAGCAATATATAAAGGTTTCATCTCCAGAAGTGACACCGGTTAACCGACCCATATCATCATAGGTGTACGTAACTTCGACAGGCATCGATACATGGTTGTCAAACGAAGTGCCAACTGCCTTTATTAACTTCTGCATTTCATCATATTCGAGCACAATCTCGCCACCAATATGACCGCCAAGCATACTGATGATCCGAAACACCAGCCCGTCAGCTTTCTGTTCGTACACTGTGATGTTTGGGCCATTTTTGACAGCATTAAGATTGCCATTTTTGGTAAAATGCCACTCCTGACCATCTTTCAAAAAAAGAACAATCGTCTCAACGTTCTCCAAAAACTCTGGTCGAGCGTTGCCCAATCCAAGGAAAAGTCCGTTGGTGTCTGGAACCTGTAATCTGCTTCCACCGAGTTCCTTTACTGGTTGCACATCCTTGAAACGGGCATAAAAGCTGTTCAGAGGTGTCAAGAGTTCATACCCAATTGTGTATGATACTTTGCCTCCCTCGCGGGAGCTTGGAATGTGAAGCTCCTGCAAGCGAGGGAGGTCCATTGTCCAGCCTTGGCCAAATATTCCTTTTGGATTAAAGAATGAATTGAAACTGCGCGGGAGTTGGATGTTACTACCGCCAGCGACCGGAATGGAAAGGTCAATTTCATCCAGCAGACAAGGGCCCAATGCCTGCGTTTCGGTACCGGGAATTGAGACAACCTTATACTCTCTGTTCCCATCAGACACCCGATTGATCGTGAGCGGGAGTGGCGCGGTGTCCGCGATTGCCTGTTCAAGACGCTCAGCCAGTTTGATGCTTTGTTCCACCTCAGCGCGAATAGCCGCAGGAACTTTGCCTACATCAGCAGGGGAGGAGTAGGTTTTCACTGCTTTGCTTTCAGGTGATAGTTCTACTCCACCAAAGATGCGTGCTGTTTGGATCGAATTTCCCGAAGTCCGCCCCCGAAGCACTTCCATGCCCGGCGTGAAATGCTCGAATGGTACTTTGTGAACATCGTAATCATGCATCCAGAAGGGCATAGGCACTCCTTGATCGCGAAGCTTTTCGGCAATTGCAGTCATCAAGGCAATCCGGCGCAACTCCGTGAACACTGGAACCGGTTCAGTGATACCAGACTCTTTTGGAGGCACAAGATACTGTTCGGCCCCAACGGCATCATAGTTACCTGTGAACCATGTTGTGAAAGCAAGTGCACCCGGCGACGATCTGCCTGTCAGGTCGTCCACCAGTTTGTTTTTCTCCCATCTCATTTTTTGTGT
The DNA here is from genome assembly GCA_903840935.1 of uncultured Chlorobiaceae bacterium. GTDB lineage: Bacteria > Bacteroidota > Chlorobiia > Chlorobiales > Chlorobiaceae > Chlorobium. Next base: position 42,438 of record CAIMHT010000045.1, on the reverse strand, counting down.
CTTCACTTTCAACGGAACATCAAAAAGTGTCAATTCATGGCGCAAACCTTCGTAACGGTTCGTTTCAGCCGGGACAATCCAGAATCGTTCCCAGTTGCCAGCCTTCTGTGATTTTCGTTGGTCACCTCCACCAAAGTACATGGTCTCCAACACATCGGAGTAGCCAGGGACGTTACTTACAACATCCAGCTCTGTCTTGTTGTCCTTGCCAAGCGTGTAACTTTTCATCAGTCGGTCTGCCTGGTAAAGAATCCATCCGACATAGGTATCTTCTGTTGCCTTGCTGTGCCGGATAATCATCGCGGAGTGTTCAGGGTTCTCAGGATTGGGATCAATTGTTACTGTAGGTCCCTCACCATTATGATAGACTGAGCGAAAAACGGTGACCACATCGTCCAAACGTAGCGGCGGAAGTTTGATATTGTTTTCATCTTCACCGATAAGAATCAAGTTGCCGTTGGCATCAGTGCAGATTCCCTTTATTACACCAAACCCCGCAATGGTTCCGCCAGCACCTCCGAGGTAAACGCCACCAACGGAAGAGGGTTCGAGTGCTTTGTATTGGCCAGCGGCTTTGTAGTCAGCGATCTGTTGAGGTGTTGCACGTGCTGAGATCGTGTGAACAAAGGCACCACCCGAAGTCACACTGGAATCCGTAGGTGAATTTTGAGTTTGTGAGCTAGTGGTGTTTCCGTTACTTTGTCGATAAATTTCAGGTATCTCAGCGGCTTCAGCTTTAGAATCGATTATATTCCAAAAGTTTTCTAACCCTTGTTGAAATCCATGAAGTGGAGTGTCGATTTGTTTCAAATTCTCATTTAAAGCCGTGCCTATTTGTGTGCTAACACGCCAAGCTGCAGCCACTGTTGCAATAACATATGCACGAACGGCCCTATGCGCTCTGATGGCTTTTGCAGTCATTAAGGGATTATTCCAATTTTTAACAAAACCCATCCATGTATTCAGCGATAAACTTTTATAGACTGGAATGGTAGGCATTATAAGGTGATTCCAGCCACCATTGAGTAACCCCGTTAAATGTTTAGACCAAGTTTGAGAAAGAGGAGGAAGAGAAGGAAGTGGCAAATTAAATCGCTCGATAAACTTATTTATGTTCGGGATTAAGTTTTTTGGTAAGTCTTGCGATAAAAACAAATGATCTATATCGAATTTTCCTGTTGTTTCGGCCGTATGCCAAATCTTGCTAATTCCATTTTTGAAATTTGCGGGGTTATAGAAAAAATTTCGCAATGTTTGGGGATTGCTGAATATACTCAATAATGATTGTGGATTGGTCAATAATAAAAGATTAGCACCACCGGTCAATAATGTTTCTGCGATTGTGGTGGCTGCTAAAAATGTTGCTGTCCAAGTTTCAGTTGTCCACAGTGCTGTGATGAGACCTGGTACAACATAAAGAGGGTTTCCAGTCTGAACCAATTGTTGAGCCCAATAAGCGGTGGCCTCATCTCCAAATCGTGTTCCGAAAAATCTTCCGTTCTCTAAAGCTTTCCAGAACCCAAGAGGTGGTTCAGGGCTGGCTCCGTCAAGGTCAACAAGATTAACTGGCTCACTCTGGCAATAGGAATAGAGAGAATAATCCAATTCAGATTCTGAAGGAATATTTTTCTGCGGATCAGGCTGGAGAAAGCTTCCCAATTTTGGCAAAAAGAGACGAGCAAGAGTCAGATATCCACCTGCTTGGTCATCCCGGAATAATCCGGCAAATCCAGGGTATAGTCTTCCTTGTTGTGATTCTGTTATTGGCACTCCGAAGGGATCGTAATCGCAGGTGTGGGTTACATTGCCCTTACTGTCTGTTACCAATCGCACAGAGCCCAAGTGATCCTGCAAAAGCCACTCAACCTTGTCTTCACGCACAAGAGCAAGAGGTGAGTTGCCATCCCAAATAACCAGAGTTCGCGTGCCGTTTTCCTCCTCAATGACGAGTGGCTGCCAGTACGATGAGAGAGGATCGGGGATAAAGTGCGTCTCACCTTTGACCTCTTTACGGACAATGAGTCTGCCATTGCCATCGTAGCGATACTGGACAGCTTCATTTCCAATCTTTACCTCAGCGAGGTGACCATCGGGATGGTAGCGGTAGTCACGTGTAACTCCGTCGAGTGTGACTTCAGAGAGGTTTCCGCAGTTGTCGTACTGAACTGACTTACCATCTACAGTGATCAACCGTCCAGCCCAATCGTAGCAGCACAACTGGTCTGGTGCACCTATGGAGGAGGCTTTCGTCCGGTTGCCAAGCTGATCGTATTCGTATCTATACTCTCGACCTCCGTGAGCTGTAGCTCGGGTCAGGTGCTCCATGGTGTCGTAGGAATAACGTCGAGTAACTTCACCCCGCGAGAGTTCGGAGATACCTGTGATTCGCCCGTCTAAACCATGTCCATAGGTATATCGGGCAAGTACAGAGTAACTTCTGTCGTCGGGCTTTTTAAAATAGCCATGAGTGATCTCATCCAACTCTCCGTTTGGTTGACGTTTTGAGAATGTCTTTACCCCATTTGGCAGTGAGCGCACAACAGTGTTCATGCCAGTCTGATACTCGTAGGTAATGGCTCCTGCTGGAGTGTCAATCTTCGAAATTCGTCCAAGGAAATCGTATGTCCAAGCAATGCGGTAGAAATCTCCAACGTTAAGTGCTATAACACGATCAGCATCGTCGTAGCTATAGCGAATAGTTGGAGTGTTTGTCCGATTGATGGACTCCAACTGCTTACGGTTGTTGTAGTGGTAAACCACCTCGCCCTCGCGATCTATCATGCCCTCAATCTTTCCTTCGGCATCAAATGTCCTTGTGACAGGTGAGCTATCGGGCGGAGTTTCGGTTACTGCCCGTAATGAACCGTTGAATGATGATGTGTAGGTGTAGCATGTCGCTCGCTCTGCGGGATCAATACCGCGAGCGATACGACCCTGTTCGTCGTATTCGATACGCCAGTATAGTGCATTGCTTTTGGCGGATGATGTCGCTATGTTCGGTAAGTTGTCGCAATTCAAAGACATGATAAATAAAATTATTATGTATAAGTTGTTAACAACCGAAGATGGTGTAGGTATATTATCGTTATTTCATTTCTATTTAACCATAATCATATATAAATTTTAGGCAAAAACTACAATAATTAGAGTCGGTGCATGAAATTCTTGATATACTCTGCGTCAACTCCTCCTCGTTTGATGTTTTGTTTGCGGTGACAGTTATCTTCGGAACAAAATAAACCACTGGAAAAAAATTTACAGCAATCAAGTATTTCTGCGCTGCTTGCATCGCGGTGAGTGAATGATCTCGCTGCTTTTGCCATGTAGTTTCATCGTTGCAGGAGCTGTCGTTATGGGCAATGGCTGAACAGCGTTCTTGTCACCAGAAAGCTGTCTGTCTGAGCGCTGATTCGTAAGAGCTAAGTGAGCTTGTCAAGTGTGACGTCATCCCCTCCAATCGGGGATGCCAAGCTCAATGATTTGCTATACAGGCTTAATAAAGATCGAAAGCCATTCGTCTTCATAAATCGTCTGCACGGCGGTATAGCCAAGCCGTTTGAGCAGCTTGTTCAGCCACGGTTCGTCATAGACAAGAATGCCTGAGAGCAGCACCGGTGCCGCAGGGGCGTATTTGCGGATGACCGGGAGAATGCGGTCGATGACGTTTTTGTTGATGTTGGCCAGAATCAGGTCGTACCCCTCTTTGAGATTGACCACAAGATCTTCTTCTGCGTCGAGGAGTTCGACCTTGATATCATCTGCGTGGTTTTCGGCAATGTTTTCGATGGCGTTTTCGGCGGCCCAGGAGTTGTTGTCGAAGGCGAGGATGGGGCGGTTGTTGCCGAGTTTGCGGGCGGCTATGGCAAGGACGCCGGTGCCGGTGCCGATGTCCATCATTTTTTTGTCTATCAGGTCGAGATGCTCCATTTGACGCAGCATCAGGCGTGTTGTGGCGTGGTAGCCGGTGCCGAACGACATTTTCGGGTTGATTTCGATGACGATCTGGCCGGGTTTTGGTGTGACGTCGCTGCTTTTCTGGATAATCAGCAGGCGGTCGGAAATTTCGATGGGTTGCAGGGTTGCCTCCCAATCGGCGTTCCAGTTCCGGTCGGCGATGAAGGTTGCCGTGTAGAGGGGAAGCGTGCCCACCCTTTCCTGCAGCATGGTGCGGAGACTCTGCTCTTTTTCATCGTTCCATTCGGTTTCGGGCAGGTAGGCGAGGAGTTGGTGATCCTCTTCGAGAAAGGAGTCGATTCCTTCGGCGGCAAGCAGGCCGATGTAGAGCTCATGGAGGTCAGGGGCTATTTGAAAAGCCAGTTCAATAAAGTGGTGTGTTCCGGGTTGAGGCATAAAATGGGTCTGGCAGTTATGTAAATGGTTTGTCCCATAATATACTGATTTCCTCCGGCAAAGTTGAGATGGATGCCACGCAGTGTGCTTACTCGGTTGTGATGAGGCGTTCGGCAAAGGCGAAATGGCTGTCGTAGTAGCTTTCGTAGAGGTGGCTGAGCTTGACGCCGTTTCGTGCCGCATGGGCAAAGCTCTCGTGGCTGGTAACGATGCCGACGTGGTCGATGGTGCTCCCTGCGTTGCTGAAAAAAACAAGGTCACCGGGGAGCAGGTTGTTTTTGGGTACAATGGTGCCGAGCGTGGCAAGTTCGCTGGCGGTGCGTGGCAAAATCATCCGGAAGTTTTTCCCGTAGAGGTAGAGTACCAGCCCTGAGCAGTCGAACCCATCCGGTGAGGCTCCGCCGTAGCGGTAGCGGGTGCCGAGGGATTCTTCTATGGATGAAAAGAGCTGGTCGAGCGACTGCGGCGTCACCTTCAGCGGCAGGGCGCAGGTGAGGGCTGAGTTGCGGCCTTCCGGGCGGCAGGAGATATGCGATTTTCTGTTTTTTAAACTATATTTGCTCTCCATACGGTATCCTGCCGAGTCGCTCCAGTAGCTTTGGCAGCCGGTAACGCCGATTACCATTCCGATGATGGTGCAGAGGAGCAGGGCCGTTCTGCCCTGCGGGCTCCGTGATGAAGGCGGGCGGGATTGTTGCTGCATGAGAGTCATTGTTCTGTTTTTTTTGAGAAGAAAAACCAATGCCGGGCTTCCGTTGAAAAGAAGCGGGCGAAACAACTCAAGAGTCAAGATACTACATTAAATTATTCGAGTGAAGATATGGCGGTGATGAAATTCGGGGGAACTTCCGTGGGCACAGCCCAGGCCATGCGGCAGGCTATCTCCATTGTGGCGAGAAAAGAGCAGACGCGGGTGCCTCTGGTGGTGCTGAGCGCGTGCAGTGGCATTACCAACAAACTGGTGCGCATTGCCGATGCCTCCGGGCGCAGTGCTCTTGATGAGGCGATGGCTCTTGCTGGTGAGGTGCGCCACTTTCACCTCGATCTGCTCGATGAGCTGATCAAGGATGGGGAGCTGAAGGTGGAACTTGCGGTTAAAATAGAAGAGCTTGCCGGTCGGCTTGAAATGCTGATCAAGGGTGTTGATATTGTTGGCGAGTTGACGGAGCGTTCGAGGGATATGTTCTGCTCCTTCGGTGAACTCTTTTCTACCACTGTCTTTGCTGCGGCCATGAAGGAGCTGGGGCACAAGGCTGCGTGGGTGGATGTTCGGACGGTGATGATTACTGATGACAATTTTGGGTTTGCCCGTCCCCTGCAGGAGGTGTGCGAAGCGCGCGTGAGTCGCATTATCCGCCCGCTGCTTGAAGGCGGCACGACCGTTGTGACGCAGGGTTATATTGGTTCAACGCAGGATGGCCGGACGACGACGCTTGGCCGGGGTGGTTCCGATTTTTCGGCGGCGCTGCTTGGTTCATGGCTCAATGAGGAGGCGATAGAGATCTGGACGGACGTTGATGGCGTCATGACCTGCGATCCGCGTCTGGTGCCCGAAGCGAGAAGCATCAGGGTGATGACCTTTTCGGAGGCGGCGGAGCTTGCCTACCTTGGCGCAAAGGTGCTCCACCCTGATACCATTGCTCCGGCGGTGCAGAAAAATATTCCGGTCTATGTGCTCAATTCATTGCATCCTGATGCCAAAGGCACTATTATCACCAATGATGCCGAGCGGCTTTCGGGGATGAGTTATGAGGGGCTGGTGAAGTCGATTGCGGTCAAAAAGGGGCAGTGCATTATCAATGTGCGCTCAAACCGGATGTTCGGTCGGCATGGCTTTATGAAGGAGTTGTTTGATGTTTATGCCCGTTACGGTGTATCGGTTGAGATGATTGCCACCAGCGAGGTTTCGGTTTCGTTGACGGTTGATGAAAAGAGCTTCAGTGATGAGCTTATCGGGGAGCTGAAGGGGCTTGGCGAGGTTGATCTGGAGCATGGTGTGGCCACTATCAGCGTTGTCGGTGATAATCTTCGCATGTCGCGCGGGGTTGCGGGGCGGATTTTCAGCGCCTTGAAGGATGTCAATCTCCGCATGATTTCACAGGGCGCGTCGGAGATCAATGTCGGCTTTGTGGTTGAGGAGCCCGAGGTGGTTACAGCGGTCAACAATCTGCACCGGGAGTTTTTTTCCAACAGGCAGGATGAGGGTATTTTTGAAACACCGGCAGGGAGTCGGTAGTGTCTGCAAGTTTTAATTGTCGATAATAAAAAGGTACTGTACCCATGGACTATAAAAAAGCTGGAGTTGATATTGGTGCGGGTGAAGAGTTTGTCCGCATGATCAAGCCCCAGGTTCGCCAGACATTTACTCCCGGCGTCATCACCGATATTGGCGCGTTCGGCGGTTTTTTTCTGCCTGATTTTTCTGCATACAAAAAACCGGTGCTGGTCAGCAGCATTGACGGTGTTGGCACAAAACTGAAGATTGCCATTGAGCTGGGCCAGTATGAGACGGTCGGTTCCTGTCTGGTCAACCATTGTGTGAACGATATTCTGGTCTGCGGCGCAAAACCGCTCTTCTTTCTGGATTACTATGCCTGTGGAAAATTGACTCCTGCCATTGCCGCTGCGGTGGTGACCGGTATGGTCAATGCCTGCCGTGAAAATGGCTGTGCCTTGATTGGCGGTGAAACGGCGGAGATGCCGGGCCTCTATCAGGAACGGGATTTTGACCTTGCAGGCTCTATTGTCGGGGTTGTGGATCATGAAAAAATCATCAACGGCTCGGCCATCCGGGAGGGCGATGTGCTCATCGGGATTGCGTCCAGCGGCCTGCATACCAACGGCTACTCGCTGGCTCGGAAAGTGCTTGAGGGGAGAATGCAGGAGAGGGTTTCGGGCCTTGAGGGAACCATTGGCGAGGAGCTGCTGAAGGTGCATCGCTCCTATCTCTCTTTGATTGAGCCTTTCTTTGGTTCGCCCGATATCAGGGGGCTTTCTCACATTACCGGTGGCGGGCTGATGGGCAATACCATGCGCATTGTGCCTGAAGGGCTGAGGCTTGATGTTGCGTGGGATGCATGGCCGGAATCGCTGATTTTTGATATCATTCGTCAGGCAGGGGGCGTGCCTGAAGAGGATATGCGGAGAACCTTTAATCTTGGGTTGGGGTTGGTGATGGTTGTGGAAAAAAATGCGGCTGATCGGGTGGTCGCAACCTTGAAATCCAGACAGGAAAATGCGTACATTATAGGGGTTGTCTCCAGAGTTTGATCTTCTTTTTTTGTTGAAACAGAGCAATAATCAGGGGTGCTTATGCTGACGTTACTGGCCATTTTGGCGGTGAGCTACATCATCGGATCTATTCCTACCAGCCTCATGGCGGGAAAGATGCTCAAGGGGATTGACATCCGGAACTTTGGCAGCGGCAATGCCGGGGGCACCAATGCCTTCAGGGTGCTTGGCTGGAAGCCCGGCCTTATTGTAACCCTGATTGATATTGTCAAGGGCGTTGTTGCGGCGGTATCGGTTGTTGCCTTTTTTCGCCACCACCCGATTGGCGCCTTTCCTGACATGAATGAGGTTGCCTTGCGTCTGCTTGCGGGTATGAGCGCGGTGATTGGCCACGTCTTTACCCTCTTTGCCGGATTCAAGGGAGGCAAGGGGGTGAGTACCGCCGCCGGTATGCTGATCGGGATTGCCCCGGTAAGCATGTTGATGGTTGTGGGTATTTTTTTGCTGACGGTCTATCTTTCGCGCCACGTCTCTGTTGCCTCTATGCTTGCGGCCATCGCCTTTCCGCTGATTATTGCCGTTCGTAAATATATTTTTGAGCTTGGCGCCGGTCTCGATTACTATGTCGGGCTCTTCGGGCAACCGTTCTCCATTCACGACAGTCTCGATTATCACCTCATGATTTTCGGGCTTGTTGTTGCGCTTGGAATTCTCTATACGCACCGTACCAACATCAGAAGATTGATTTCAGGTACAGAGAGTCGTATTACCTTCGGAAAAAAGCATTGAGCCACTTCATACATCCATGAATATTGCTGTACTGGGGGCGGGAAGCTGGGGAACCACCCTTGCGGTGCTGCTTGCGAAAAAAGGGCATGAGGTTCGTCTCTGGGCACATCGCCCAGAATTTGCCGCAACGCTCAGCCTTGAGCGTGAAAACCGCCGTTATCTTAAGGGAGTTCCTTTTCCTGCGAGCTTGCAGATAGCTCCCCATCTGGAGGAGCTTGTCTGCTGGTCTGAGATGATTGTTACTGCTGTGCCGTCTCAGGCGTTGCGGGAAACCATACTCGGTTTTCGTGTTCTTGATTTGAGCGGAAAAATTCTGGTTAATGTGGCCAAGGGGATTGAGATCGGGACGGGCAAGCGTATGTCGGAGGTGCTGCTTGAAGTGCTTCCCGGCCTGTTACCATCACAGGTTGCGGCGCTCTACGGCCCGAGTCATGCCGAGGAGGTCTCAAAGGAGCAACCTACCACCGTTGTGGCATCCTCTTTCTCGCTTGCTACGGCTGAACAGGTGCAGGAGGTTTTTCATACAAGCATGTTCCGCGTCTATGTCAATACCGATATCATCGGGGTTGAAATTGCCGGTTCGGTCAAGAATATTATTGCCATTGCGGCGGGAATCTCGGACGGCATAGGATTCGGCGACAATGCCAAGGCGGCAATCATTACCCGCGGGATGGCTGAAATTTCAAGGCTCTGCATCAAGCTTGGGGGCGAGGCCCTTACTATCTCCGGTCTTGCCGGGATTGGTGATCTTGTGGTCACCTGCCTGAGCCGTCACAGCCGAAACCGCTATGTTGGTGAGGAGATCGGGCGGGGTCGCTCGCTTGATGAGGTTATCAGTCAGATGAACATGATTGCCGAAGGTGTGCACAGTTCGAGGGCTGTTTATGAGCTGAGCTGCTCTGTCGGCGTCGATATGCCCATCACCCGGGCCGTCTACGAGATGCTTTTTCAGCAAAAGCCGGTCCAGCAGGCGATTTTTGATCTTATGACCCGCGACCCGAAACAGGAGCGCGACTGAGCCTCTACTGGTGCTTTTTGGGAAAATCGTACCAGGCCAGTTTGCCACCATCAGGATTTGCACTCTTCCACGACTCGATATCAAGCTCAATTTTGACCACTCCGCAGGTTGCCACATTTTCGATGTAACTTCCGGCAAGCAGGTTTGAAAACTCAGTCAGCGTCGGGTTGTGGCCGAAAAGCATGGCTGACTCGCAGGTGTCGGGGATCTGCTGGACGATTTTGAGCAGGTCAAGCACTCCTCCCCGGTAGACCTCAATGCGCGGCTTGATTTTCTCCGCCGGGTAGTCGAGCGTATCACAGAAAAGCTCTGCCGTAGTGAGCGCCCTTGTTGCGGGGCTTGAAATAATCAGATCAGGGAGAATCCCTTTTTTCTTCAGCAGGGCAGCCATGAAGGGTGCTGCTTTCATGCCACGAGCGTTCAGCGTCCGGTCGAAATCGCCGGTATTGGCGTTTCCCCAGTCTGATTTGGCGTGACGGACAAGGTAGATGGTTTTCATGTTTGGTCGATCTGGTAACGTTTTTTGAGTTCCATGATTCTGTGGTATGAGCGGTCAATGCGCTTTTCGGTAATAATCTTTTTTTGCAGTAGCGAACGAATGATGGTGGTCGCTTTTGAGGCAATCTCTGGATCATAAGCGGTGTTGTTTCCAAAGAGCAGTATATCGACACCCGCCTCAATGGCCAACTGGATGGCGGTTTCAAGGCCGTAATGGTCGGCAATGGCTTTCATCTGCATGTCATCGCTTATAATCACTCCCGTGAAGCCGAGCTTTCCACGGAGCATCCCGTCGAGAATTGACTTCGAAAGTGTTGCCGGATAGAGGGGGTCGAGCTTGCCATTGAAGACATGTGCGGTCATGACGGGGTCGTGATAGCCTGCAGCAATGAGGGCGAGGTAGGGCTCCAGCTCTTTTTCCGTCCAGCTTCCGGTGATGTCGGTAAAGTCGCGATGGGTGTCGGTGGTAGAACTGCCATGGCCGGGAAAGTGTTTCAGCGTCGCAATAATGCCCTCCTCACGGTATGCACTGCAAGTGAGGGCGATGTTGCTGATGACGACGACGGGGTCGGCTGAAAAGCTGCGGCCAAGTTTGCCGATGACCGGATTGTCAGGGTTGACGTTCAGGTCGGCCACGGGGGCAAGATTGAGGTTGATGTGCATCGCCTTCAGCGTTCGGGCGCATTGCAGGGCTGCGGTGCGAGTGCTGTCCGGATTGTTGAGTTCTCCAAGATGTTGTGCCGACATGCTGGGAGGAAATCCTCTGGCCGGTTTCAGGCGGTTGACTTTTCCGCCCTCCTGGTCGATGGCAATCAGGAGCGGAATCTTGCTCATCTTCTGCAACTCCTGCGTCAGGCGGGCGAGCTGCTCCGGGTTGCTGATGTTCCTTGATGGAGAGTGCGAGGGGACGTCGTAGTCGAAAAGCACCACTCCGCCGATATCGCGCTCACAAATGTCTGCCGCGATTTGGGGAGCATCGGCAAGGCTGACTCCCCGAAAGCCGATCATGAGCATCTGTCCAATTTTAACGGCGAGGCTGTCGGTTTTCTTTGTGGCTTGTGCGGGCAGGCTAAGAAGGGTGAGGAGCAACAGTGCAGCCAGCACACGCGATTGTTTTTTCATGCGGCAGCGTTTCATGAAATGCTCGGGCGGCCTGTTTTCTCTTTCCTGTAGAAGTTTTTTCGGCATCAGTCGACGGCTTTCATAATGGAAAGTTCGCCGTCGGTCATGTCGATGGCCACCTCTTCTCCCTCCCCTATTTCACCCGAAAGAATGAGCGCTGACAGACGGTTGGTGATTTTTCGCTGCATCACCCGTTTGAGTGGCCGGGCTCCGAAGGCCGGATCGAAGCCTGCATTGGCAAACCACTGGATGGCCGCTTCAGAGATGGTGAGGTTGATGCGCTGCCGCAATGCTGTCGCTTTGATTCGATCGAACTGGATCAGAACAATTTTTTTCAAGTCTTCACGTGTGAGTGGCGTGAAGAGGATAACCTCGTCAATGCGGTTGAGAAACTCGGGCTTTACCTTCTGCTTCAGGAGCAGGAAGAGTTTTTCCTGAAGGCCGGAGAGCATGACATCGCGGTTCATACCATCCATCAGCTCCATTTCCGACTGGATGAGCTGGGCACCGATGTTGCTCGTCATGATGATGATGGTGTTTTTGAAGTTCACCGTCCGTCCCTTGCTGTCGGTCAGGCGTCCGTCATCAAGAATCTGCAAAAGGATGTTGAATACGTCGGGGTGTGCTTTCTCGATTTCGTCGAGCAGCACAACGGCAAAGGGTTTGCGGCGCACCGCTTCGGTGAGCTGCCCACCCTCTTCATAGCCGACGTAGCCCGGAGGGGCACCCACCAGACGGCTGACGGTATGTGACTCCATGTATTCGCTCATGTCGATGCGTATCATGGCCTCTTCGTCGTCAAAAAGATAGTCGGCCAGGGTGCGGGCAAGCTCGGTTTTTCCGACACCTGTTGGACCAAGGAAGATAAAGGAGCCGATTGGCCGCTTGTCGTCACCCATGCCTGCCCTCGAGCGTTTGACCGCTTCGCTGACCGCCGTGACGGCCTCCTCCTGGCCGATCACCCGCTTGTGCAACTCCTCTTCGATAAGCAGCAGCTTCTGGCGGTCCGACTGGAGCATTTTGCTGAGGGGAATGCCGGTCCATTTTGAGACAATATCGGCAATATCTTCAGCGTCGATCTCCTCTTTCATGATCAGGTCTCCCGAGGCCTTTTTCGCTTCGATTTTCAGGCGGTTCTCTTCGATCTGGCGCTCAATGGCGACGGTTTTGCCATAACGGATTTCGGCCACCTTGCCGTAGTCGCCCTGCCGCTCAAACTCCTCGGCCTGCACCCGAAGCTCTTCGAGCTGCGATTTCAGGCTGCGTGATGACTGTATCAGCTCCTTTTCGCTCTCCCATTTTGCCTTGATGACGGTCTGTTCTTCGATGAGGTTCGCGAGCTGTTTTTCTATCTCCTCAAGCCGTTGTTTCGTGTCGGCGATGCTCATACTGTTTAGCGTTTGATTACGGAGTGTGAATAAGAATTATTGTTGTAAATTTAAGCACTAAAACATTAAAGTCATCATCGGTACCTATTCAATGACAAAAAAAAAGTAACGGATAATAAGGTGGAAAAGTTCTTAATTGGCGCACTCTCTGTTCCTGACGACAGTACTCCGCTGTTTATCGCGGGCCCCTGTGTGATCGAAAGCCGGGCCATGGCTCTGCAGACAGCCGAAGAGTTGCAGCGCATAAGCCGGCAGGAGGGTGTTCGTTTTATTTTCAAGGGCTCTTACCGCAAGGCAAATCGAACATCCGGCTCCTCTTTCACCGGTATCGGCGATGTCGAGGCGCTCGAAGTGCTTGCCGAAATTCGCCAGGGCTATGACATGCCGGTGATTACCGATGTGCATGAAACAAAGGATGTTACCCTTGCGGCTCGCTATGTTGACGTGCTGCAGATTCCGGCATTTCTCTGCCGTCAGACGGAGCTTCTGGTGGCTGCCGGAGAGAGCGGTCTTGCAGTCAATATCAAGAAGGGGCAGTTTATGGCCCCTGAGGATATGGTGCTCGCTGCAGACAAGGTTTTCCAGACCGGCAACCGGCGGGTGATGCTGACCGAAAGGGGGTCAAGCTTTGGCTATCACAACCTTGTTGTCGATTTCAGGGGGCTGGCAAAAATGGCGGAATCGGGCTATCCGGTGCTCTATGATGCGACGCACAGCCTGCAACTGCCGGGAGCAGGCCAGGGAGTTTCAGGCGGAGAACGGCAGTATGTGATGCCTCTTGCCCGTGCAGCGGTTGCCGCTGGTGTAGATGGCCTCTTTTTTGAGATTCATCCCGATCCGCCGAAAGCGCTCTCGGATGCCACCACACAGGTCGCTCTGGCCGATTTCGGCACGATGGTCAAACAACTGCTCCACCTTTACCGGTGTGTGCACACTCTTCATTCACTCTAAAACATCATACGATTTTGGAAGGGTTTCAATATTTCGGTATGCAGCCATCGCAAGCTGATCCAACGTCAAGAATAGATCTTGCCCTTAAAGCTGTCCGGGCGCTTTTGTTTCCCGTTGACGGGGTTCTGAACGGCAGCAGGATTACCTTTGACTCGAACGGTGGAGAGCTCTGTTCAATTTCGGTCAGGGATGCTGTTGCCATCAAGGAGGCGCTGAAGCAGGGTGTGCATATTGCCGTTCTCTCGGAACGGGATGCCGAAGGGTACCGCCCCCTGCTTGAGGCGCTCGGGGTTCAGGATCTCTACCTCAACGGTGAAAATCTCCTCTACTCTTACGAAGCATTTCTTCAGCGGCACGATCTTGCCGATGACGAGTGCGCCTATATCGGTGATGATATCGGTGACATTGGGGTGCTTGCAAAAGTCGGCCTGCCCGCAACCGCCATTGACGGAGCGGATTATCTCCGGAACCGGGTAGGCTATATCTCGGGCTATGAGGGTGGAAAAGGGTGTGTGCGGGAGCTGGTCGAGATGATTCTCATGAAGCAAGGGAAATGGCCTTACATTGAGAGTGGAGTCGAGGAGGAGTAGCACCCTCTATGGCTCCTCGTGAAGCAACTCAGGAGTGCGGGCAGGGTTCATGAGCCTTGCCGTCTCTGCCAGTGAAAGTATGCCGACAATGTTGGTGCCGTGGCTTGGTTCCACATGTACATCTCCCCGGTAGTTCATTCCCTGTTCGAGAGCAATTTCAAGTGCGGCTATTTTTCCAAGTACGCTGTACGCCGCAGATTGCGGCGTTGAGCAGGCGACCGGCGGATTTTCTTCTCCGTGCAGATGGTACCCCTCGGGCAGCAGTCCGCTTTCCGGATAATCATGCCAGTGTGTCATTGACGCGCCGAAACTGGCCAGATGGCGGGGGAAGCGCGCTTCAGGCTGAAGTCTCATCAGGATACTTGCCGTCAGGGCATTACCGAGAGCGTGAGCCAGAATGGTGAGGGTGTCGAAGGAGGGTTTAACGACAACCTCCGGGGGGCAGCCCATCGGGGTCTTGAGGTATGCGCGTCCCCTTCCGTTGTTTTGCATGAGCCCGATCTCCAGCAGATCGTTCTTTGTTTCAAGATGATTTTTTTTGCATCCAGACCGGGTGGTGATGACGCGGAGTTGCGGCACCGGCACGAGCAGGGTTTGCCCCTTCACACGTACCCGTACCATCCCTGCCTTCACCTCTACATGTTCGTCCATCGCTTCCGGCTCTTCGAGTATGATGGCGGGTTGCACAAAAACCGGCAACTGGCGGGCAAAGAAGCCGTAGCTCATGCCGCTTCGCTGGTCAAGATAGCGGGCAACAATCCGCTTGTAAAAGTCGCTGCGGTATTCGAGCCCCTCTGTTGAGGTATGCGTCAGGAGGCAGGCGTTGCCTCCCCAGAGGGCGCTGCACTCAAGAAAATCCTGTGCAACACTCTCGAACTCTGTTGTTCCGCTCTTCATCGTTCCCAGCTTCATGTCAATATCCTCACCCCTTGGCGGAACAACCTGTGCCGTGAGCTTGGGTACAAGCGTGTTTCGGACATCTTCCGGTAAAGGAAGCGGGGTATTGAAGGTGACCACTCCGCCGTTCATGGTGCAGATGCTCCACGACCGGTCGGTCACAAAGATGAGAATATGCACCATGTCGCGGGCAAGTCGGCCCACAATGGCGTCGAGCCGCTTCTGTGGCAGGGAGTTTGGGGTAAGCGGCGGCGCTTCGTCGTAAATGCCGACAATAATGTTGTTGTAAAGCGTTGTGACCCGGTTGATGGCCAGCAAGTTGTCGGGGAAAACGCCCGGTGCAAGAATAACGGTACCGGGAGCAAAACGTCCGTCATCTCCCGCAGCTTGCTCTTCTGAAAGTACCACAATCCCGAGAGTGTGCATGGTGTCGGCAAGGGCGCGGCAAAAGCGTTCAAGCCGTGGTGAGAGTTCCGGTGCCGGATAGAGCACCGGCCTGAGCCTTTTGCACATCTCATCAATCCCCAGCGGAGTATCGAGAGGAATGCCAAGGAGGATGTGGAGTGAATGGGAACTGATGCTGTTCAATGGACAAGGGATAATTGATAATGGACAAGGGTTAGTAGAGAGTGGTCAACGGTCAACGGTCAACTCTCCATTGTCACTTTGCTGTCCGAAATTATGCTCGCGCCCCCAGAGCAGTTTGGTGCGCAGGATTTCACTGTAATTGCGGTTTTCATTGGCGACAAGGTTGATGACCACTGCTGATTTACGTACGATGATCTTCTCCTGCGGAGCGAGCATTTTTCTCAGGTTGCCGTCGCAGTTCAGGGGAAAAGAGCCGTCGGGGGCATCAACCGAGACCTCGATGATTTTTTCGTCGCTGATGACGATGGGCCGGACGGTGAGCATGTGCGGGCAGATCGGCGTGATGACAAAGACGCTCGATTTTGGCGCAATGATTGGGCCTCCGGCAGACATGGAGTAGGCGGTTGAGCCGGTTGATGTGGCAATGATGATGCCGTCAGCCCGGTAAGAACTGAGCAGTTCGTCGTCAAGTTTTATGATGAAGGTGGGAATACGCGGATAGGCCCCTTTTTCGATGACCACGTCGTTCAGCGCCCTGAGCTGCTGCATCTCATTGCCGATACGTACCGCCACTTCGAGTTGCGAGCGGTTATGGATGGTGTAGGTATTATTGAGTACCCGCTCTATGGCAGAAAACATCTCTTCCTGGGTAAACTCCGTCAGAAAACCAAGGTAGCCGACATTGATACCGATAACCGGCTTTGTTGCTGCGTAGTGCGAGGTAAAGAGAAGGGTGCCATCGCCGCCAAGTGATATGAAGGCGTCGCAACGGGTGTTGAGCTCTTCGATCGGCGCCGAATTTTCGGTTTGCAGTTTTTCTGCCGAGAGGCTTTCAAAAATATAGTCCACCTTCCGCACCTCAAGCCAGGTGGCGAGCTTGCGGGCAAGATCGATTGCGTTCTGCCGTGAAACGTTGACAACAATGGCGAATTTCATGGCCGGTTCATCTCTTTAAGGGTTTGGTAGAGCTGATTTGCCTCATTAAAGCGCGATTCGAGCAACGTAAGGTTGCGTTGCCTTATTTCGTTGGCGAGTTGGGCAAGTTCGCGCGAAAAGCTTTCAAGTTCCCCGGCAATATTGTCGCTGTTGGTTGCGATGATATCTCGCCAGATATCCCATTGGCTGCCCGCCAGCCTTGCGAGGGTGGCAAAACCGGGGCCCGAAGCGCTGATCGAATCTCCGCAGTGGGTCATCAGCAAGGTCGAGAGCAGTTGGGGCAGATGGCTCACTTTGGCGATAATGCGGTCATGCTCGTCCGGGCTCATTGAGAGCGTTTTGCAGCCAGCCGATTCAAGCAGTGCGACGAGAAAGGCGCCCTTGTCGCCTGCAAGCAAATTGTTGTTGTCACAGAGGATAATGCGGCGCCCTTGCAGCAGCTCTTCATGGCTTTCGCGGTACCCCTGCTGCTCCTTGCCAGCCATCGGGTGCATACCGAGAAAGGGGAGGCCGAGCTCGCGGGCTCTCCGGGCGATGAGCGATTTTGTGCTTGAGACGTCGCTCACCAGTGTTGATGTGGGGGCAAGATGGCTGATCTCGTCAAGCAGGGCGATATTGACCTCGACCGGGGCCGAAAGAATAATCAGGTCAGCCGTATAGAGGGTGGTTTTGTCGGACGTAAAGAGGTCAAGGCCAAGTTTTTCAACGCTTTCACGGTCGCTGGCGGTAAAGTTCGGATCGAACCCCTGAAAAAGAATGGCGCTCTCAAGGGTAAGCGGAGAGCGCTTCAGGGCACGCAGCAGCGACATGCCAATCAGCCCGAGGCCAATAAATGAGATGCTCCTGATAGGTGACTTCACAGCCGGTGTCGGTTAGTTTTGCTTGTTTGCCCTGCTTCCAGGGGCATCGATTGGCACTCCATTCTGGCAGAGAGGGCACTCTTCAGGAGTATAGCTTATCACCTCCATCGAAAGGAGCGAAAAATGGTCGTCCGCAAGCCTCACACGCCCGTTGCTGCGGTCAACCACTGAGCCGACCCCCACAACTGTGGCTCCGGCACTCTTGATCAGCTCAATGACCTCAGCAACCGAGCCGCCGGTGGTGATGACATCCTCAATAACCAGTATTCGTTCGTTGCGCTCGAGTGAGAATCCACGGCGGATGGTCATGGTACCCTCCTTGCGCTCGGCAAAGATGGTTTTGACTCCGAGCTGGCGTCCAACCTCCGTTCCGACCACAATTCCGCCAATGGCCGGAGAGATAACCGTTTCGACCCTTTTGCCCCTGAAGTGGCCTGCAATTTCGCTGCAGATTGCCGTCAGGTGTTCCGGATGCTGCAGCACCTTGGCGCACTGAAAATAGGCATTACTGTGGCGACCGGAAGTCAGCTTGAAATGGCCATCAAGCAGGGCTCCGGTTGTTTTGAAAACATCAAGCATGTCTGAAGTGCTCATAAGAAAGAGTGTTGCATGGAAATATGACAGGAACAAGATGGTAAAGATAAAGAAGCCTCCCCCAAAAGCTAAAGGAAAAACATTTGAGTGGTTGCGCTTCACCTCGTCGAGGTACTTTATCGCCCTCTTTCAAGGTACTCGCTGAGCAATACACAGGCTGCCGCACTGTCGATTCGTCCCTTCTGCTGCCGCACCTTTCTTGATTTTCCCGATGCGACGAGGATGCTGCGTGCGTCCCTTGAGGAGTGGTGCTCATCGACGGTTTCAATCTTCAGTTGGGGGAATTCTTCGTGCAGTGTCTCGATAAAACGGTCAAGCACTCCGGTCATGGCGTTTTTCTGGCCACTTTCACTGAGCGGGTAGCCGACAATAAGGAGATCAATATCATCCGTTCTGATCATCCCCTCAAGTGTCACGGAGAGTCCGGCGCGGTCAAAGGTGCCGACCGGTTGTGCGAAGAGCCAGAGGGGATCGCTCTGGGCCACTCCGATTCGTTTTGTTCCGTAGTCGATGGCGACAACCCTTTTTTTTTGAGTCAGGCCCATGGCCACACCTTTCGATTGTATTGTTGTGAAATATTTTTGTGCAAAGCGGTTTTCATCCCGATAAAAATATAGCAACTTTATTAAGGGAATCGTGAGCGCTGATCACTGATATTGTTTTTATCTATGGAGAACTGCGTCATGCTCGAAGAGCGCAAATAACTGACGGGTAATGTTCAAACCTTTTCGCTGTTAGGGTTGTTTCCTATGGTAACCTGGTGTTAAAAGCAATGAATTATAACAGGAGAATATGATGAGTGGATTATCGATGTTGCTGATGACAAGTTTAATGCTTGCTGGCTGTTCGGTATTGGGAAAACGAACGGCAAGTGAGCCTTCGTACACGGTGGTAGAGGAGGATGGGGACGTTGAGGTCAGACGATATGGGGAGATGATTGTCGCCGAAACGGTTATTGAAGGTGTATACGGTCAGACAGGAGCTCCGGGGTTCAGCCGCCTTGCCGGATATATTTTTGGTAAAAACCGTTCAAAAGAGAAACTATCGATGACCGCTCCGGTGCTGCAGGAGCCTGTCAGTGAGAAACTCTCCATGACGGCACCTGTGCTTCAGGAAAAGAGGGGAAGCGCCTGGGTGATGGCATTTGTGATGCCTGAAGGATCACGGCTTGAAACGCTACCCGTACCGCTTGATACGGCCGTAACTCTTCGTTCTGTGAAGGGAAAGAAGGTTGCCGTTATCCGCTATTCCGGCTTGCATTCCGAAAGCAACCTCCGGAACTATGCCGTAAAGCTGACCGAGTGGCTTGAGAAAAAAGGGTATTGTGTTTGCTCTCAACCGCGTGCAGCAAGTTACGATCCTCCCTGGACCCTTCCATTTTTACGGCGAAACGAGGTGCATATCGATATTGAGTAAGGATTGAGCGTCAAGGTGGTCGTGTGCAGATTTTTTAGTGGACTTATTATTCTTACATTTTGGGAAGAGATGAATCACGTAACTAAATGCAGATGGTATGAAGTCACACTATTACTTTATTGGAGCAACGTTCTCAATACTCCTCTCCATTTATCTCTTTATTTTTGGTACAGGGGTGAATCATGAGCTGATTGCCATTTTTATCGGGTTATGGGCACCGACCATCATCTGTATCGGAATTTTCAATACACTGCTCGGTATTCTTGATGAAATGTGTTGTGCGCACAAACGCATTGAGGATGGTCAAACCGGCTGCCACGATCGCTGAGCCGATGTCAACAGCAGCAGCGCATTCCGGGGAGGGCAGGTTATGAAACAGGCTGGGGCGGTGATGCTTGTCGGGACGGGGGGATTTATTGGCTCTGTGGCTCGTTATATGGTGGGGCTCATTTTTGCTCCCCTGGCACCGGGCTTTCCCTTTGCCACCTTGACAGTCAACATTGTTGGCAGTTTTCTCATCGGTTTCTTTGGTGAAATGGCGGTATCGACAACCCTTGTCTCTCCTGAAGCACGGCTTTTTCTTGTTACCGGTTTCTGTGGAGGGTTTACCACCTTCTCCGCCTATATGTTTGAGCATACAGCACTGCTCAAGGATGGTCAGCTTTTTTATGCCGGAATATATCTTGCCGGCACTTTCGTTGGGGGGTTCGTTGCACTCTACACAGGAGCGCTTTTTGCAAAACTCTGGACATAATGGAGGTAAAGAGAGATGGAACTACATAATCTGGAACTGCTGCGGGTTTTTGTTGGTGAGCAGGTGCGCTATGGTCATCGGCCACTCTATGAAGAGATTGTGCGCGAAGCCCGCCTCTTTGGTCTTGCAGGTGCCACGGCTCTGAAAGGGGTTCTCTCCTACGGTCACGACTTGCAGATCAACACGTCAAAAATCATGGATTTAGGCACAAACCTTCCCATGATTATCGAGATTGTTGATGAGGCTGTGAAGATTGACGGTTTTCTGCCTATTATTCATCAGTTGGTGAAGGATGCGTCAGGACGGGTGATGATTACCAGAGAGCTGGTACGTGTGGGAATTATGGAATGAGGGGGTTTGTCCCCCCCATTCATAACAGGCTGAGCTTACTTGCCGGAAGCGACAAGGGCGTTATAGTTTGCCTTGATGGTCTTTTCCAGATCCTCGTCGGTGTGCATGAAGCTGATGAACATCGCTTCGAACTGCGACGGGGCAAGGTAGATACCCTGATCGAGCATGGAGTGGAAATATTTGCCATGCTTTTTCGTATCGGCTGTGACTGCGGTCGAGTAGTTCACTACCGGTGTATCCGTAAAGAAGAGGCATGACATGGAGCCGACACGGTTTTGCACATAGTTCAGACCGAGTTTTTTCAGGTTGTCGCTGAAACCTGCTTCAAGAATCACCGCTTTTCTTTCGAGTTCCGGATAGGGGTTCTCGTCAATGAGGATTTTCAGGGTTTCAAGACCTGCGGTCAGTGCCAGCGGGTTTCCTGAAAGGGTGCCTGCCTGGTAAACATCGCCGAGCGGAGCAACACGCTCCATGATTTCGCGTTTGCCACCAAATGCGCCAACCGGAAGACCGCCACCGATGATTTTGCCCATGGTGGTAAGGTCAGGTGTAACACCGTAGAGGCTCTGTGCTCCGCCAAGTGCTACGCGGAAACCGCACATCACTTCATCAAAAATAAGGACAATGCCTTCCTCGGTGCAGAGTTCGCGAAGCGCGGCAAGGAAGCCTGGCTTGGCCGGGATAACGCCGGTATTGCCTGCTACTGGCTCGATGATGATGGCGGCAATCTGACCTTTGTTCTCGTTGACCAGAAGTTTTACCGAATCAATGTCGTTGTAGGTCGCGTTGAGCGTGTCCATCGCGGTGCCTTTGGTGACGCCGGGGCTGTCGGGAGCGCCAAGTGTCAGTGCGCCTGAACCTGCCTTGATGAGGAAGCTATCGCCGTGGCCGTGGTAGCAACCTTCAAATTTGATAATTTTGTCGCGGCCAGTGTAGCCTCGTGCAAGGCGGACGGCCGACATGGTTGCTTCGGTGCCACTGTTGACCATGCGCACCATTTCAAGCGACGGGACAATCTTGCAGAGGAGCTCGGCAATTTCGATCTCCATCTCAATCGGGGTGCCGAAGCTGGTGCCGATATTTTTCAGTGTATACTCAAGCGCTGCTGTGATTCTGGGATGCATGCTGCCAAGAATGAAGGGACCCCACGAGCCGACATAGTCAAGGTACGTGTTGCCATCAACGTCGGTGAGGTATGCTCCCGACCCTTTGGCCATGTAGACTGGAGTTCCGCCAACGGATTTGAATGCTCGTACCGGAGAGTTCACGCCGCCGGGAATAAACTTCTTTGCTTTCTCAAAGAGTTCAGCAGATTTGGTGAGTTGAGGCATGTCGGACTATGCTGTTTTATTGATTGGAGAGGACGTTATAAGAGTAATAAAAGGCTTGCTCAAGATAGAAATAGTCCGCAAGATATAAAACCCCAAAAAGAGCATGCGTGCTTATTTCAGGAGGATTTGTGAGATGATGGTCAGGTTTTTGCGCCCCCGTGCATGTTCCAGATGGAGGGAACAATACTCCTGAAGCAGATTCCAGATCGTTTCAATCTCCCCTGGGTCGGCCTTGATCGAGTCGCCGGATGGAAGGCGCGTTGCGGCAAGTGCACTCATCAGCATGGCGAGTCGTACCGGAATGAGCCGCTTTTTTGCCATGCCCGGATCGGCAGCGGAGGGCAGTGCAAGCCCGCCGGGGTTCATCACAAAATAGAGTTCTGTCAGATTTTGCGCCTTGACGGCAGGCAGCAACTCCTCTCCGCTGAAGACGCATCGCAGCAGGGAGGGCTGAAAACCAAGCAGGGAGACAAAGCGCAAGAGGAACCAGGCATAGAGCTGCTCGAAATTGAGATTGGTATGATAGAGCTGCTCAAGGGTGCCTGCCAGCAGGGTAAAGAGCGGCAGGTTTTTCTCCTCGCTTTGGGTTGTATGGCGAACAAAGTCGATGATGCGGTAGAGGATGGCGAAGCGCTCCAGATCCGGTTCGGGAACCATCGGGCTTAAAACAAGGTTACCATCACTGACGAGCTGAATATCGCGGCTGCTTTTTTTATAGAGAACCAGATCGAGCACATTACCTGCGTTGAAAAGGCAGGATAGCTTGTTTTTCGGGTTGCGCGCACCTTTGATGATTACCGACATTTTGCCGAAATCGCGGGTGTAGATGGAGCAGATTTTCGACTGGTCGCGGTATTTTATTTCCCGCAATATCACAGCCCGGGTTTTGACGATCACGGCACAGGGTTTTATATTCCGGCAAATATCACTATATACGAAAACGGCGCATTTTTGCAGCCCAAGAACTTTTTAAACAACCGGGTGACGGGGAAGAGTAACCGTCAGCAAGCGATTAATCAAGGAGAAATAGAGAGATGCCAACCTATCAGTATCGTTGTAAAAACTGCGGAAATGAGCTTGAAATAGTCCAGAAGATGAGTGATGCTTCTCTGACGCTCTGTCCGAAATGTGAAACAGAGAGCTTTGAGCGGGTCATCAGCGCCAGCGGAGGATTTGTGCTGAAAGGCTCCGGCTTTTACAAAAATGACTACGGCAGCGGCAAGCCAGCCGCAACCGAGGCTGCTCCAAGCCCTTGCTCAACCGGTGCCTGCTCCGCCGGAAGTTGCCCCATGGCCAAATAGAAAAGCTGATTGCAAGAAAGCGTCTCTGCTCGTGCCTCAGTTGAAGCACTGAACCTGATTTTTGAAAAGCCTTCCCCTCGTTCACGGAAGGCTTTTCTGAATTCTGAAGGGGTTATCCCGCTCTCTCCACGCAAATTTTGAAAGGTTGATCTTCGCATTCCCCCTGAAGCTTTCAGGATACTGCTTCCCTTCAACATTGCCCGTCACCTTTACACTGCCGAGAATGCCGTCGGAAAAGAACATCCTGATCATATCCCCGCTCGAATAGTTGATGCCCGATGGTTGCTGTTTTTCATTGTAGAGGTGATAGAGGCTCTCGGCCTGGCCGGTGAGCGTTATTCCGGCTATTTTTTTCCCATCCTTGAGGCGGATGACCATCTGCTTGCCGCTGAACTGGTCATAGACTACCGGAGATCGGGAAAGGGTATCGGCAGAGGCAAAAAAAGCGTTGTTGTGCACCTGTATTTCATCAATGTTCTGCTTTTTGCTGCTCCCGGACTCCGTGAAGTGGAGCAAAATAATATCTCCGCTAATCTGCTGCTGCTGGTGCCAGGCAATGGCATCGTCGTAAAGCCAGACCTGGCCTTTCGCCTTGTTGACCACCGCGCGGCGTGACTTGCCGAAGAGGGAGTTGTCGAGCATTCGGCCCCGGACGTTGCCGTCTATTTCGCCAGCCTGTTTGTCTGTGAAATAGACGCCACTGTCGCCATAGATGGCAAAGGCGGTGTCGGTAATGCTGATGTTGCCACCAAGCACAATTTTGTGCTCCTGCTCGTAACTGGCTGCACGGTCGCATCGGAGGGTCAGGGTGCCGTCCTGAAACTCCACATTGCCGATAACCGATCGGTAGCGTCCACCTTCGCTCTCACTGCCTTCGATGGTATCGGCATGCTGGAGAATAATTTTCTTTTGTTCCGCCTGGAGTGTATTATGAATCGGAACAGTGACTGATGCTGCCAGAAAAAGCAGCAGAAAAGCGGTGAAGAGTGGTCGTGAAAAAACTTTTCTCATTGCATCCTGTGTGGTTTTTCCTGACACCGGGGACAGTGTCGTGGGTGGTTCGTTTAAAGCCGGAGCTGTTCCTGAAAGAACGTTCTCTCTAATGTAACAAAGCTTTGTTTTGACTGTGAAAAAATTACTTTTGGCCGCCGGCAGCAAGCCTGGCACCCTTCTGCTTGCCCCACTTTATAAAGCCCTGAAAAAAAAGGGAGCATATCAGCCCGTCGTGATACTGGCCGCCCCTCTGGGCGCAGAGCCGATCAGCCGCGAACTGGCTGCAAGCTTTGGCATTGGCGAAGCAAGCCACACCATTACCCTTCAGGATGGTACACCGGTTGAACAGCTTGCCGCTGCCATGACCGGCATGGAAAAGATCATGCTCATCGAAAAACCTGACCTTGTGCTGGTCTGCGGCAGCGACAATGCCGCATTTGGAGCCGCAGTAACTGCCGCAAAGCTCGGCCTTCCCATTGCCGCAGTCGATTCGGGGCTGCGAAGTTACGAGCGTTCTGATGCCGAAGAGGTCAACCGCGTGGTTATTGACGCCATGGCCGACTTCCATTTTGTCAGCGAACACAGCGGTGAATATAACCTCATCAACGAAGGTGTTGCCGATGAAAAGGTCTTCTTTGCAGGCAATCTTCTCATCGACAGCCTCGTCGGCCTGATGGAAGAGGCGAATAATTCCGATATACCAACGGTTCCTGATGCTAAACCCAAAAAATACGCGCCGCTGCTTCTCAATCCTGCTGGCCGTTTCTCCTCGAAAGAGCCGCTTGAAATGATGCAGCGGTTGCTCAAAGAGATTTCCGGTAAAATCACCGTCGTCATTCCGCTCGTTGCCGGGCTTGACGAGCTGTTTCAGCAGCATGGCCTGGGTGAGGCGTTTGGTGAAATGGAGGGAGTGAAGATGATTAAGCCCCCGCAGCATGCCACGCTTTTGACGCTGCTCCGCGATTCCCTGTTGCTCCTCACCGACATCGAGGAGATGCAGTCGGAAGCCACCGTCATGAACGTGCCTTGCCTCACCATCATGGAGACATCCGCCCGCCCTGCCACCATCGAAATTGGCACCAACGCCCTTGTCAGCCTCGATGAAGAGGAGATCAAAAGTCGCATCCACGACATTCTGCACCCCGGCACGCACAAGCACATCACCAGCCGCTCAAAAATCCCCGAAAAATGGGACGGAGCCTCCGCCGGGCGCATTATCGCGGTGCTTGACCGGGTGCTGTAGAGATTCGTCCCATTGAACCGGGGCCATTACTGATAATTTAGCGAGGGTGATAGCATGCAACCGCTTTTAAACACAACAGAATACAGGAAGTTTCTCAAGGAACTCAAAAACCGGATTCAATCGGCACAACTCAAAGCTGCGGTTTCGGTCAACCAAACCCTTCTTAAGTTATACTGGGATTTGGCTTAAAGCATTATTGCACGACAACAGGCCTCGGCTTGGGGTGACGGCATTCTCGGGCAGATAAGCCGTGATTTGCAGACCGAATTTCCTGATATGAAAGGGTTCTCCGTGTGCAACCTGAAATCTATATGCCATTGGTATCAGTTCTGGTCAGGAACGAATGCAATTGCGAAGCAAGCTGCTGCGCAATTGAACCAATCTGCAATTGGGCAACAGCCTGCTGCCCAAATACCGTGGAGTCACAACTTTGTCATCATCAGCAAGATCAAAGAGCTGGGGGTGAAGCGCTTTTTGATGTTCAGCAAACCATACATAGAGCCTCTCTTCTGGCCGTCCGTAGTCTAAAAAGTTTATTTTATTTGATTGATTAAGTTTTGTACAATTGTACATATGAGAATTATTGCCGATACAAACATTTTTCTTGCTGTGGTTCTTGAGGAACCTGATAAGTTCAGGATTATAGAGCTTACTGCAGGTCATGAACTTGCGGCTCCTGAAATTTTGCCTTATGAAATCGGCAATGCGTTCACGGCTCTTGTGAAGATGCATGTATTGAGTTTTGAAGAGGTGCATTTGGCTTGGCAAGCAGTTCAATCGATTCCGGTACAGTTATGTGGCATTGATATTGTTTCGGCATTACGAGTAGCTATGAATGCAGGGATTTATGCTTATAATGCTTATTTCCTTGAGTGTGCTTTGCAGATGCGATGTCCGCTTTTAACTCTTGACCGTCGAATGAAAGCTGTTGCAAGAGAGATTGGGATTCAAATTATAGAGTAACTATCATGAAAGTATATGCTTATTCGGAAGCGCGCCAAAAGCTGTCAACGGTGCTTGATTTTGCTCGTAGTGAGGATGTGATGATAAAAAAAAGGTCTGGTGAGATATTTACTGTTGTTTATCAAAAGAAATCACACTCTCCATTAGATGTCAAGGGTGTTAAAACATCCGCAACTACACAAGATATTCTTGATGCGGTAGAAGTCTCCCGATCAAGGGCTCGGGGGGAGAACGAATTGTGAGCAGACGCACTTAATCAGGCCCACGTACAGGTTATTGTCCTTTAAAAAGAAGAGATACAAATGAGACGATGTATCTTCCTGTGATGCTTATATTTGCAGGATTATCCCTTTTTGTGCAGAGTAGCCGGATTACGGCAGCTCCTGCACTAACTCGTGTTGTGCCTGGAGTGAATCGGGATATCTCTTTTGAGCAATCAGCCTTTACCCGAAAACAGAGGGTCGAATCATTCCTTCAACCGGCGACGAAGGCCCGGCTTGATCAGGTTATTCGAAAGTTACTCTCCTGCCTGGCTTCAGGGGCAGAAAATGTTGATCTGTACGTTTTCGTTCAAACAGAGCTGCACGGCAGCTTTCCTCGTCTTTCCATTGAGCAGTCCAATTTGTTCAGTTTTTATGTTCTGGCGGAAACGGCCCGGCTTCTTGCGGTTCCGGATGAGTTGAAGGGAAAGCTGGATGGTATGAATAGCCTCGCCGAAAACCTGAAGCTTTTCCATGTCTGCTGACGGGAACCAAAAATTACCGTAAAGCGGTTCTTGGTGATGTATCTGTTACTTAATCATCCAAAATCCTGAGGATAAAAACATGGTTAACAATGCGGTTATCTGGTTTGAAATTATGGTGCAGGATATGACGCGTGCCAAGGCATTTTATGAATCGGTGTTTCAGGCCAAGCTTGAGAGGCTGAACTCTAACGGTTTTGAGATGTGGAGTTTTCCTGTGGCGATGGACAGGCCCGGAGTCGGTGGCGCCCTGGTTAAAATGGATGGAGTGGCTTCGGGGGGAAATAATGGTACGAGGGTTTATTTCTCCTGCGCGGACTGTGCGGTCGAAGCGGCTTCCGTTACCAAATATTGCGGAACGGTTTATCGTGAAAAGATGTCTATCGGCGAGTATGGCTTTATTGCCCTGGCACTGGATACCGAGGGGAACATGGTCGGCCTGCATTCCATGGCGTGAGTTGATATATCGCTTTTATAACGTTTTTCAGCGGAGTGAACCATTCATATCGAAGTTATCTGTCGGTTATTCCATGGGCGGATATGTAATCCGGAAGTCTCAGGAAACCCATACTTCCCCGGCAGGTATTCTGCTTGCATCCATTCCCGTAAGAGGTCTTGCCAGCACCGCGTTCCGGATTAACCGTTTTTTGCCTTTGCGCAAGAATTCTTAAATTTGATAATAAAGGAGTATCCTTATTGCTTTATTGATGTCTCTGACGATATGTTTCACGGGTTGCATGTCAGAGAAAGGGCAATAGTTGGAAAGTGAACTTGCTGCTTCAAATAAAGTTAGCCCTAAAACCCTAAACCAATTAAAACATGAACGCTAAAAAAATTATTGTAACACTTATGGCATCTCTTGTCATGAGTGGAGCTTTAGGTAGTGTCTCTTTTGCGGAAACTGCCTCCAAAGCATCCCCAGCGACAACAGCCTCCTCAAAAACAACAGAAAAAAAGGATGACGCCAAGAAGAAGACAGAGAAAAAGAAAGCTGACACCAAAACTGCTACAGCCGCCGCTTCTGGTGCTGCCGGAGAGAAAAAAACATCAACTTCACCGCAAGTCGTGACGGCAGGGTCGAAAACGGCTGTAACGAAAAAAACCGCCGCTGTCGCAGAAAAGGGAAAAACTGGAGCAATAGCGACAAACACAACTGCGCCGGCTAAACCCGTAACGGTAACAAATGTTTCAACAGGCTCTTATCGCGGCAATACAGCAGAACACACCTTCCATAAGTCGACTTGCCGATTCTATAATAGCAAAAATAATACGGCGACTTTCAAAACCCGTGAAGAAGCGATCAAAGCCGGATATAGACCATGCAAAATCTGTAAACCGTAAGTGTTTTTTTCTTGACTCTTTACTGATCGCCATTTCCAGAATGTTTTCTGGCTGAAGTGGTAGGGAGTGGCTTTTTCTATACAGATGTTTCCCCGTTAGCCCGGTTACGTTTTTCTCGCAGTCGGAAAGTACGATGAGAAGAACGTCAAGCCGGGTTGATGCTGGACTTATTCTCTATCGCTCATCCATTGTTTGCTGCAATACATGTTTTTATTGTCCGCAGCACCCACTTGCCATCGAACATGGCTTCTTCTTCATTCTTGTTCTGATTGATACTCATGCCTCCTTGAACTATTGGTGACACGGCTTTATAGGCCTGGCTCTGGATACCGAGGGAAACATGATAGAATTACACTCCATGACGTGAGTGGCGTCGTAATGGTGACTATTTTGGGAAAAAATTGCGTCTATCTTTTTGTAATGGCAAATTTTATGTAAATTTATCATGATTTGCTGTCAATGTATTACACCGTATGGCTGGCGGTGAGATGCCGGTTTGAAGGCAAGAAGACGTAGGATTATGTTCAAGCTGAGTTGCCGGGTCTTTGAAAACAGAGAGGCACAAAGGAGGGATAATGGAAGAAATCGTAAAAACAATACAGGGAACACCCATCCCTAATTTATTAATTATTTCAGGGATTGTTTTTATTCTTTTGTCGATTACCGGGGGAATTAGTGGGAAAATCAATATTACCCCACAAAAACAGAAGGCGGCAAGCCTTTTCGGGACTGTTTTTTTGATCATTGGCCTGATGTTGATTTTTATACCAGTAAATGGGGGGATTGATCATCCAAAGCCGCCATCGCCTCCAGTGCCTGTTCCCCAGCCCCTCAATCCGAAGCCCTGGGAAAGCTGGAATAAAGTTGTTGACGAAACGTTTTCCGATAATGCTGCAAACTGGCCAAGTGACAGTACCTCAACCGAGTTGTTTAGCGGCAAGCCAAACGTCATTGATGGAAAATACAGGTTTGACTATACTTTCCATAAAACTACAGGTGCGTACATGTCAAACATGGCTCCATACATGCCAATCAGTAATTTCTATTTTGCTGCGGATTTTAATGTTGTTGCACCAAGAAGTAGTGCTGAGAAAGGAGCCGCTTCAGGCCTTTATTTCAGATGGACTGGAACCAAAGGGTATGTTTTTATTTTATCGGCTAATGCGAAATATTCGTTATGCTCCCTTGACAACGGGGTCTGGAAAGAAATCATCGGATGGACTGTTATTCCCGGTCTGAACGTATTCAAGAGAAATCGCATAGCGGTTCTTGCCGATGGGCCCTTTATTACATTATATATCAACAGCATGAAGTGTGCCGCAATTGAAGACCATTCCAATATTACAGGAAATTACGGGCTTCTTGTTGAGGGGTGGAGTAAAGACAGTTTTGTTGTAGATTTTGATAATGTCGCGGTCTATGAAAAGCCTGATTCCCTGAAGAGTGGATTATAGGTAAATATTTTACAGTCTGCGAGTTATCGGTCATGACGTTGTTCCTCACAACCTGTTGTATGACCGGAGCGTTCGGGTTGCCTCAAAGTGCAGGGCAATCGCTTTGCTCGTTACAAAAAAAATCAAAAAACTTTTCTCTGAAAGACGGATCCACTCCGCTTTTTCTTCGCTGTCACGGCATCATTCCGTCACTCCTGTTTTCCACGTTATTGCCTCGTGCACAGTTGCTTTCTGTAAGTGTATATTCATTCAGATAAAGGGGTTAGCATCCAGTCTTTTTTTTGCCCCCGCTTCGTAGTGCAATATTCAATAACATGCTTACAGGAGGGTTCTTATGAAGATGCTCAGTATTACGACGTCTCTTCGGAGTCGGATAACTTTTTTTTTGTCTGTCGTACTGCTGGTGGCAGCAGGGAACGCAAGTACGTTATGCGCGGCCATCACAGTGTGGCCATCGCAATATTTGAGCGGTGTAGCGCCGGATATCAGGAACCTGAAACTGGCGGTAAAAACGCGTGAGTTGGGTTTTGACAACTATGTGGTGATGCATTCGGGTGTGACGATGAGCCCGTTGTGGGCGGCTGAGCATTTGACGCGCCAGAACCTGTTGAGTGCGCAGGGGCTTGAGAGGCGTAACAGTTTTCATCATGAAGAGCAGCTTCCCGCCAGTGAGAGGGCAGAGTTGAGGGATTATGCAAAATCAGGGTTTGATCGTGGCCATCTGGCACCAAATGCTGATATGCCGTCTGAAAGGGCCCAGGAGCAATGTTTTTCACTTGCAAACATGATTCCGCAGGATCCTGACAATAACCGTCATTTATGGGCAGCCATTGAATCCTCAGTGAGGAGCATGGTCAAAAGAGGTGGAGATCTTTTTGTGATTTCAGGGCCACTTTATCTTGGCAACACGCTCAGTCGGCTGAATGGCAGGGTTTTTGTGCCGACAAATATGTTCAAAATTGTCTATGATCCTCGCACAAAGAGGGGAGCGGCCTACTATGTCAGCAATGAGGAGGGCGAGAGATGGCAGGTACTGAGCATCAGCCAGGTAGAAAAGTTGGCAGGAATCAATTTTTTCCCGAATCTTTCACTTGCGGCCAAAGAGTTGAAGCTGGTGTTGCCCGACCCTCTGGAGCATAATGACCGGTATTAATTACCCTGAAGCGTATTTCAATCTTGATAATCCGGAACAAAATCGGAGGCAGTATGAGCAAGAAAAAAAACACGATATCTCCCTTTGCCAATGAAGCTGATGCGTTGGGTATTGGCGGGTTAAGCATTGAGAACCGGTTGGATCGTATTTCGATTTATGGAAGCCTCGACATCACGCGAGACCGTGAGGGGCTCGATCATGCAGAGAGGCTCAAGTCTCTTATCGACGATATTGTGGCGACCATGAAGGGTGAGCATCTCCCGGCGTCCATAAGCATCAAGCCACCGGAACAGATTTCCAATCCTTTTGCTGATGAGGGTGGTTTTTGATGATAAGGTAACGGTCGGAAGGTTTATAGCAGGGTTGTTGCAGAGTCGGTTCAATGCCGGAGAGGCAGATCGTAGAGTGTTTCATCAAGCTGATTTTGTATCACCATTCGCTCACTCGTCAGCTCCACTGTGCCGCAGGAGAAGCGGGGGTGTGCGTTGCGGTTTACGAAGGCAGGCAGCACCACAACGTGGAGGCCCTTAAGCTGTGCGTAGCCGCCGTCATGATAATGGCCGCTGAGGCAGACTTTGACGGCGGGGGAGGAGGCAAGCAGTTCGGCAATTTCGCAGTGGTTCCAGAGGAGACCATGACGCTGGTCGGTGGCTTCGGGCAGGATCGGGAAGTGGCAGATAATGATCACCTTTTCGCCTCTCTTTTCTGCGGCATGAAGTTCTACTTGCAGCCATGTTTTCTGCCGGGTTCCGACTGCGCCGCAGTAGTCGTGCAGTTCGGGGTGTGCATGAAATAGGGCAAGCTGCTGGCGATCCTCCTCTGTTTCAGGGGTGCGGAGCACTGACACGTCCATGCCGTCAAGCGCGATAAAGCGGAACCCCTGCATGGTAAATGAATAATAGGCGCTATCCAAAGCAAGAGCCTCCATCAGCTCCTGGCGCGGCAGGGCGAGACAGTGGTTGCCGATGACGTGGCGGATGGTGCCTCGAAATGCCTTGAGGATTGAGCTAACCTGCCGGAACTCCTCGCGCTTTTGTGCGTCGCTCCCCTTGATCAGGTCGCCGAGCTGCACGAGAAAATCAATATTGCGACTTTTCCAGCACTCCATGCAAGCACGAAGCTCTGCGGCAGTTGCCTCTGCTGCCGCAGTTTCGCTCTCCGCAGAGAAGTGGATGTCGGAGATGATGCCGAACCGGAGAGGATTGCTGATGGCAGAGCCTGCCATCAGTCGCCGAATTCGGAGAGATATTTTTCCATGAACTCGTCGAGGTCTCCGTCAAGCACGGTCTCAACGTCGAATCGCTCGTAGTTGGTGCGGTGATCTTTGATGCGCCGGTCGTCGAGCACATAGCTTCGGATTTGGCTTCCCCATTCGATTTTTTTCTTTTTGCCCTCGATCTCCCGTTTTCTGGCATCCTCTTCGTCGCGCTGCCGCTGGTAGAGCTGGGCCATCAGCATTTTCATGGCGCGCTCCCGGTTCTGAAACTGTGAGCGCTCCTCCTGGCAGCCGACCACAATGCCTGTCGGGAGGTGCTTGATGCGCACGGCGGTCTCCACCTTGTTGACGTTCTGGCCCCCCTTGCCGCCGCTGCGGAAGGTTGAAAGTTCGAGATCCTCCTTGCGTACCTCTATTTCAACATCGGGAGGAGCTTCCGGATAGGTGTAGACACTTGCAAATGAGGTGTGCCGCCGGGCGTTGGAGTCGTAAGGCGAGACGCGCACCAGTCGGTGAACACCGTTTTCAGCTTTCAGATAACCGTAGGCGTAGGGACCCTCTATTTCAAGTGTTGCGGTTTTGATGCCCGCACCGTCTCCCTCCTGGTAGTCGTCAGTATAAATCTTGAATCCCTTGCGCTCGGCCCAGCGCATGTACATGCGGTAGAGCATCTCCGCCCAGTCCTGTGCTTCGGTACCGCCCGCTCCGGCATGGATGGTGATAAGGGCGTTTCCGGGATCATCTTTGCCCGAGAGCATGTTTTTGAACTCAACGGCGGCGATATCCTGCTCGATTGAGGCTATGGTGGTGGTGAGCTCTTCGCCGAAGGATTCATCTTCAAGCTCTATGGCAATGTCGAACTCATCCTGGCAGGAGCGCGCTTTCGCAGCGATCTTTGCGTATGCGTCAGTCCATGACTTGTGTTCGTTCAGCTCCTTCAGTATTTTGTTGGCCGCCTTCTGGTCGTTCCAGAAGGTTGGGTCAAAAGAGATTTTTTCAAGATCTTCTATTTTTTCCTTACGCTGATCGACGTCAAAGATACCCCCGTAACTGTTCGAGGCGACGATGAATCTCCTGCAGTCTTTCTTTTTGTGGTTCAAACATGATTGTTCATTTGTCTGGTTTTTGATCAAAATGGTCGTCCTCAAAGAACAATTATTTTCAGGAGAAATCAAAGGAGTTGTTGTATTGGTTGATTTGATGGGTTTCATCGAAATTAGAAAGAGTATCTAAGCAAAAAAGTAATGGAGTTTTCATATTTTCCCTTCTATACGGAGGACACCTTCGGCCATTAATCAGAGATTCAGCAGATGAACCAAGCATTCCTACGGGCTGCACCCCAATACAGTAATAAACCCTTTGACGGCCGTCAGCGGGTTGTCATAGAAAATGTTTCACCTGAACTTGATGGCGGCAACTATGCAGCCAAAGCGGTTGAGGGTGAGCGAGTGGTTGTTGAGGCCGATATTTTTGTTGACGGCGCCGATACCATCATGGCGGAGCTCCGTTTCCGGATCGCTGGCAGAGATGAGTGGCACGCTTCGCCGATGGAGCCGCAAGGCAATGATCGCTGGAAAGGCTTCTTTTTTGCAGGGACACCGGGCCGCTACGAATATACCATCGAGGCAAGGGTTGACCATTTTCAGACATGGAAAAAGGGGCTGGTGAAAAAAATTGCGGCAGGACAGGATGTTTCGCTTGACTTGCAGATCGGTGCGCTCCTTGTAGATAAGGGGGCGGAAAGGGCTGGAGTCGCCGATGCCGCTATGCTCAATTTTATTGCCTCGATTCTTCGTTCAGAGGATAAGGAGGAGGCCGAAACTGCGGTGCTTGACGCTGAGCTTGGCAGGCTCATGGAGCGTTATCCCGACAAGAGCTGTGCCTCTCTCTACGATAAGCTGCTCGGATTGACCGTGGAGCAAAAAAAGGCGGGATGCAGTGCATGGTATGAGCTTTTTCCCCGTTCATGGGGAGCAGAACCCGGCAAACATGGCACCTTTAATGATTGTCGCGGCCAATTGCCCTTGATTGCCGGCATGGGGTTTGATGTGCTCTATCTGCCACCCATTCATCCGATTGGTTACAGCAAACGGAAGGGAAAAAACAATGTGCTTGTAGCTGCTCCCGGTGAGCCGGGAAGTTGCTGGGCAATTGGCAACTGCGACGGAGGGCACAAGGCGGTTCACCCGGAACTTGGTACTTTGGAAGATTTTACGGAATTTGTGGCGGAGGCAGAGAAGCTTGGTATCTCCGTGGCGCTCGATATCGCTTTTCAGTGCTCACCCGACCACCCTTATGTGCTGGAGCACCCGCAGTGGTTCACCTGGCGTCCTGACGGTACGGTGCAGTTTGCGGAAAACCCGCCCAAACGATATGAGGATATCCTCCCCATCAACTTTGAGTCAGTTGACTGGCAGAATCTCTGGATTGAACTGAAAAGCATCTTTCTTTTCTGGATCAGCAAGGGTGTGAAAATTTTCCGTGTTGACAATCCCCATACCAAAGCATTCCCTTTCTGGGAGTGGGTAATTGCCTCAATCAGGGAGGAGTATGCGGATACCGTATTTCTTGCCGAGGCCTTCACCCGCCCGAAACTTATGGCGAAGCTTGCCAAGGTGGGTTACAGCCAGTCATACAGCTACTTTACCTGGCGCAACAGCAAGCATGAACTGCAGGAGTATGTGACCGAACTCACATCAGCGCCGCTGAAGCATTTCATGCGGGCGAATTTCTGGCCGAACACACCTGATATCCTGCATGAAGAGCTGCAGCAAGGGGGACGGGAGAAGTTCATTATCCGCCTTGTTTTGGCCTCAACGCTTTCATCGAACTATGGCATGTACGGACCTGCCTACGAACTGTGCGAAAACGTGCCGGTTGGCGAAGGCAAGGAGGAGTACCTTGATTCCGAAAAATATGAGATCAGGCATTGGGATCTTGATAGGCCCGGCAACATTCGTGCAGAGATTACCCGTATTAACCGCATCCGCAAAGAGAATCCTGCCCTGCAGCAGAGTTGCGACATCACCTTTGTGCGCATCGAAGATTCGCCTGGCCATGAACATGACCAGTTGATGGGCTATGTAAAGCGGTCGGAAGGCGATGGTAACATTATTCTGACGGTGGTTAATCTTGATCAGTTTGGCACACAGGGTGGATGGCTCCGCTTTCCGCTCGAACTTTTCGGTCTTTCGCATCAGCACTCGTTCATGGTTGAGGATCTGCTTAGCGGTTCACGCTACCAGTGGAGCGGAGAATGGAATTTTGTGGAGATTATTCCACAGCTCATGCCTGCGCATATTTTCAGGGTCACGCTGGCCTGACACCGGATTCAATATTTTAATTCAGTCACTTTCTATCCAACGAATTCAACATGTATCAACCCGAACCGCTCTGGTACAAAGATGCAATTATTTACGAGGCGCATGTCAAAACCTTCTATGACAGCAACAATGACGGTGTAGGAGATTTCCAGGGTTTGCGCCAGAAGCTTGGTTACCTGCAAAGTCTCGGCGTCACGGCTATCTGGCTGCTTCCCTTTTATCCCTCGCCGTTGCGTGATGATGGCTACGATATTGCCGACTATATGAGCGTCAACCCCGACTACGGGACGATGGAAGATTTCAGGGATTTTCTTGAGGAGGCACACAGCCTTGGCCTCAAGGTGATTACCGAGTTGGTGGTGAACCACACCTCCGACCAGCACGAATGGTTCCAGCGTGCACGGAAAGCGCCCGCAGGCTCACCTGAGCGGAACTTTTATGTCTGGAGCGACGACTCAAAAAAATATTCAGAAACCCGTATTATTTTCCAGGACTTCGAGGCCTCTAACTGGACGTGGGATCCTGTTGCCGGGCAATATTTCTGGCACCGTTTCTACCATCATCAGCCCGACCTGAACTTTGAAAATCCCGAAGTTCACAAGGCGCTTCTCAGCGTGCTCGATTTCTGGCTTGGCATGGGTGTTGACGGGCTTCGCCTCGATGCGGTACCCTATCTTTATGAGGAGGAGGGAAGCAACTGCGAAAATCTGCCACAGACCTACGACTATTTGAGGGCGTTGCGCTCCTATGTTGATGAGCACTACCCCAACCGTATGCTGCTTGCGGAAGCCAACCAATGGCCTGAAGATTCCGCTGCCTATTTCGGTACAGGGGATCTCTGTCACATGAACTTCCATTTTCCCCTTATGCCGCGCATGTACATGGCGCTTGCCACCGAAGACCGTTTTCCCATTATCGATATTCTTGAACAGACCCCTGAAATTCCGGAAAACTGCCAGTGGGCCTCGTTTTTGCGTAACCATGACGAGCTGACGCTTGAAATGGTCACCGATGAGGAGCGTGACTACATGCGCAGAGTCTATGCCAACGATCCCAAGGCGCGTATTAACCTCGGTATCCGCCGCCGTCTTGCTCCGCTCATGGCCAATGACCGCCGCAAGATTGAGCTGATGAACATCATGCTCCTCTCACTGCCTGGTACACCGGTGCTTTACTATGGTGACGAAATCGGGATGGGCGACAACTTCTATCTTGGTGACCGCGACGGAGTTCGAACTCCCATGCAGTGGAACTCTGACCGCAATGCCGGTTTTTCGCGTGCCAATCCCCAGCGGCTTCAGCTTCCGGTCATCATTGATCCTGAATACCACTATGAGGCAGTGAACGTTGAGGTGCAGGAGAGCAATGTCAACTCTCTCCTCTGGTGGATGCGCCATACCATTTCAACGGCCCATCGCTACAAATCGCTCAGCCGTGGTACCATTGAGTTCCTTGAGGTGAGCAATCCCAAGGTGCTGATTTTTATCCGCCAGTTTGAGGATGAGACCATTCTCAGCGTTATCAACCTTTCAAGGAATGCCCAGGCGGTGACCATCAACCTCTCCCGCTTTGACGGCTTTGTGCCCGAAGAGGTCTTCAGTCTGAACCGCTTCCCGAAAATAAGAAAAACTCCCTACATGGTCTCTCTTGGCGCCTACGGTTATTTCTGGCTCAAGCTTGTCAAGGATACCGAGAATTCCGATAGCCGCCCCTTCCTCGAAAGCTCCTTTGCCAAACCCTCGCGCTGGCAAAGCCTCTTCAGCGGCAAAAGCCGCGAAAGGCTTGAAACGGAGATTTTGCCAAAGTATTACAGTGTGAGCCGCTGGTTTGGCGGCAAGGCACGCAATATTATGCGTATCTCCATCATCGACACCATTCCGGTCGAAGGGATGGCCAAGGCGAAGCTGCTGGTGACTGAAGTGCGCTACTCAAGTGGTGAAAACGAGCGCTATCAACTGCCGGTCTGTTTTACATCGCTCTCGATGATTAATTCGTCGGATGATAACTTCTACAAACGGGTGATTGCAATGGTAACCATTGGCGATGATGAGGGCTATTTGTGCGACGCAACCTTCGACAGCCGCTTCTTGAACCACCTCTATGAGCTTGTTACCGGCAAAGAGGTCTGGCAGGGCAAGGCGGGCCTTGTTTCCGGCCTGAAGTCTACGAAGCTTGATGCTATTACTGAAAAAGCGGTTGGCCGTGAGCAGGAGCCATCCCTCATGGGTGTCGAACAGACCAATACCTCGATCCGCTTCCATAACGACCTTTGTTTGAAGCTTTACCGCCGCATTGAAGTGGGACTCTCTCCCGAGGTGGAGATGTGCAGCGCACTAAGCGATCAGACCTCATTTAAAAACCTGCCGGACTACCTTGGTTCACTGAACTATGAGCAGAGCCGTACAAGTCGCTACTCGCTTGGAATTTTGCAGCATTACGTGAAAAACGAAGGTGATGCCTGGCAGCTTTCGCTTGGGCATGTGCAACGCTATTATGATGACCTTCTTGCTCGAATCACGACAGGGGTTGAACTCCCTCCGCTGCCGGGCCTGAGTGGCGATCCCGTGCAGCTCCCGGCCATAATGCACGAACTTCTTGGTGAAGCCTATCTGGGCATGATTGAAAAGCTGGCTGAACGGACGGCAGAAATGCACCTTTCACTGGCCTCGCTCGACAGCGATCCTGCATTTATACCGGAGGCCTTTACCACGCTCTACCAGCGCTCTATCTATCAGGCGATGTGCGAGCAGGTAAAACGCGCAGTCATTCTAATTCGCGAAATCATGCCCCGGATGACGCCGGAGCAGCAGCAGCTTGCCTCTCTTTTTGTGCATAAGCAGAAACAGATCTTGCAGCAGTTTGATCCCGTCAGGGTTGAAAAAATCGATACGCTCAAAATCCGCATTCACGGCGATTATCACCTCGGTCAGGTTCTTTTTACCGGCAAGGACTTTGTGATTATTGATTTTGAGGGAGAACCCTCCCGTCCACTCTCCGAGCGCAAAATCAAACGCTCGGTTTTCCGCGACATTTCAGGGATGCTCCGCTCCTTCGACTATGCCGCCTTCAGTGTGCTGCAGCAGGGCAACTCCGTCATTCGCACCGAAGAACGGCTTGCCCTTGAGCCCTGGGCTGACCGTTGGAGCTTCTATGTGGGGCAGCACTTTATCGACAGCTATTTTGCAAAAACAAAAGGCAGCGATATTGTTCCGGCAGAACCGAAACAGCGGGAACATCTGATGCGGGCCTATTTGATGAACAAGGCGGTCTACGAGCTGAATTACGAGCTGAACAACCGTCCTGACTGGGCATCCATACCACTCAGGGGAATTTTGAAGATTCTGGAGTCGTAAACAAGAGGTGTCAGGGATAGGGGCTTTTTGTTTCAACGTGCAGCCGTATCGGGGAAACACCATGGAGGTAACGACAATACAGACATCAGTGCGCGGGAAGTATCTTCTTCGTTTGCCCGCGCACTCCGGCCCGGCCCCGCTTCTTGCGGGGTTTCACGGTTACGGTCAGACGGCCGAAGATGAGTTTCGTCTGCTTTGTGCCATTCCCGGTTCAGAACGCTGGTTCTGCTGCGCCATTGAGGCGCTTCACTCCGTCTGCACCACGGCAGGCAACGGCGGTGCAAGCTGGATGAGCAGCCGCGACCGTGAGCATCAGATCGAAGCGAATGTGCACTACGTTGATGGGGTGATTGAGCGTATCAGAGCTCTTTATGCTGTAAATGCTACACTCTGCTTCCACGGCTATTCGCAGGGTACCGGAATGGCCTCCCGTGCGGCCCTGCTTGGCCGTCACCGGTCAAAGCAGCTCATGCTCCTCGGTGGTGATATTCCGCCCGAACTCTCCGTCAGTGACCGTATGGGCAGGGTGCACCTTGCCCGAGGCAGTCGTGACCGGCTCTACTCCAGGGAGCGCCATGAGCGGGATGCGGCGAGGCTGCAGGAGGGTGCTGTGCCGGTTGTAGTCAGTGAGTTCCTGGGTGGTCACCGGGTCAATGAAGCATACCTGAAAGCTGCTGGGGAGTTTCTGGAGGGCGAGTAGAGCTTATCTGCGCTTCGCCTCCCTCCACAGCAAGTCAAGCTCTTCGGGGGTGTACTCCTGCCAGTTGCGGCCTGATGACTGTACGCTCTCTTCAATGTGGCGGAAGCGGCCCATGAATTTGTTGGTGGCTTTGCGGAGGGCATCTTCGGGGTTGGTGCCGATGAAGCGGCTGTAGTTGACAAGGGTGAAGAGCAGGTCGCCGAACTCCTCATCCCGCTCCTCTTTGCTGGCAGCCTCTTTCAGCTCCCTCACCTCTTCGGCAAGTTTGTCGAGCACACCCTCATCGCTTGGCCAGTCGAAGCCGACACCGGCAACCTTTTTCTGCACACGGTAGGCGCGCAACAGCTCCGACATCGCATTTGGCACCCCGTCGAGCATACTTTTGCGTCCCTCCTTGAGCTTGAGAGTCTCCCAGTTTTGCAGCACCTCATGCTCTGTTTCGGCAATGACCTTTCCAAAGACGTGCGGGTGGCGGCTGATGAGCTTTTGGCAGAGCGACTCGAAAACATCGGTAAAGGAGAAGCTCCCTCGCTCTTCGCCGAGGAGAATCTGAAAGGCGATATGCAGAAAGAGGTCTCCGCACTCTTTTTTCAGTTCACTCTCATCATGCTGGTCGATGGCGTGGATCAGTTCGTAGCTCTCTTCAAGCAGCAGGTGGGCCAGCGACTCCGGAGTCTGCTTCCGGTCCCAGGGGCACTCCTGACGAAGCATTTTGACAAGCTCCAGGGTGCGCTCGAACTGCTCCAAAAGGGTTCTCTCCCTCTCTGCCACAATACCGGCCTTCAACTGCTCAATCGTTTTTTCTTCTGCCATTGCCTCAATCCTTTTTTCTATCGGTTTCGCCATCCAGGTTTGGCTGAAGTTACTCTTTCTTGCCGCTATTTCCGTATACTTGCCCCAAGAGGGTCCATGAAGCTGACCCATACAATTTTGCTATCCAGGAGCCATGACGACGCCTATCATCCAGCCAGAACAGGGATACCCTATTGCCGCCATTGCCACACCGGTTGGTGTCGGAGCCCTCGCCGTTGTCCGTATCAGCGGCAGCAGGGTTTTTGATATTGCCCAGAAAGTTTTTCGCAAAAAAAATAACCCAGATTTTCGCTTTGCACAATCAAAAGGGTTCAGGGCCCATTTTGGCACTGTGCACGACAGCGAAGGGCTCATTGACGAGGTGGTTGCCCTTGTGTTTCGTGCACCGAACTCATTCACGAAGGAGGATATGGTTGAGTTCAGTTGCCACGGCGGGCCGGTTGTGGTGAAGCATCTTTTGAAGGTGCTGCTCGATAGTGGGTGCAGGCTGGCTGAGCCGGGAGAGTTTACCCGGCGGGCCTTTCTCAACGGGCGCATCGACCTTTTGCAGGCCGAGGCGATTGGCGAGATGATTCATGCCCGAACGGAATCGGCCTTCCGTACCGCAGTGACACAGATGCAGGGCTCGCTCTCCAAGCGGCTTGATGCCATGCGGCGTGCGCTTCTCCAATCATGCGCCATGCTTGAGCTTGAGCTGGATTTCAGTGAAGAGGAGGTTGAGTTTCAGAGCCGCACCCAACTGCAGCAGGAGCTTGTGGAGATGCAGGAGGAGCTGCGCCGACTTGTTGACTCCTATCAGCATGGCCGGATTCTGAAAGAGGGCGTTGGAACTGTCATTGCCGGCAAGCCGAATGCCGGTAAATCAACCCTGCTCAATGCGCTGCTTGGCGAAGAGCGCTCCATTGTGAGCCATACTCCGGGCACAACCCGCGACTACATCGAGGAGTGCTTCATTCACGATAAAACCCTCTTTCGCCTCACCGATACCGCCGGACTGCGGGAAGGAGGCGAGGAGATAGAGCACGAGGGGATTCGGAGAAGCTACAGGAAGATTTCTGAAGCTGACCTCATTCTTTACCTCCTCGACATCAGCCTTGACGAGTTTCTGGATGAGGTTCAGGCGATTCGTGATTTTCTGGAGCACTACAGCAACGCCTGCCTGATTGTGGTCGCCAATAAAATTGACCTGACCCAGGAAAGTGCTGAACGGCTTCAGCAACTTCGTGGCGCAACCGGCTGCGATGTTTGCGCCATCGCCGCTGCAAAGGGAGAGGGGCTTGATCTTCTCAAGCAATTAATGAGTATAATCGCCCAAGGGCTGAATAAGCAACAGGAGGCAAGTGTGCTTGTCACCAGTCTGCGCCACTACGAAGCGCTGCGAAACGCATTTGATGCTCTTGTTAACGCACAGGAGCTGATCACCCGCCAGGCCGAAACTGAACTTATCGCCTTTGAGCTTCGTTCAGCGCTCGACTACGTCGGAGAGATCACCGGCAAGGTGGTTAACGAGGAGATCGTCAACCTCATCTTTGAGCGGTTCTGTATCGGAAAGTGAAGCTTTGTTCTGTTGTTTTTCATTAATATCTTATTTTAAAAGTGATTAGCGTTTTCTGTGTTGCTTTTATTGTCTTCTTTTTGCGGCTATTTGCCTTGTTTTTGTTGCTAATTTGTTAATTTTAATTTTGTAGCAACAAAAAAAGTTATGGCAATATTGATACTCTTAATTCCATTTCTAAAACAAAAGTGTTATAATATACCCTAAAAGGAGGTGGGTAGATGGCACGACCAGTAAGTGGTAAGGACGTTTTGGAAAAGACAAAGGAAACATTGGCAAAGGCTCGGACTGTAGAAGAGCTGCGCCAGGTACAAGCGGTGGTTTTGCCATTGGAATACGATTTTTCTATTGACCAAGTGGCCGCTGTATTGGGTATTTCATAGGGTTGGGCCTGTCAATTGAGGAGGCGTTTTATAAAGGCCGGTGGCCTGCCAGCAGAAACAAATCCAAAGCGGGGTGGACGCCATCGGGAAAATATGAGCAAAGAGGAAGAGGCTGCATTTCTTGCCCCTTTTTTCGATAAAACGATCCATGGTGGCGTATTGATTGTCGTCGAGATCAAGAGTGCTCTGGACAAACGAATGGGCTGTAAAACGGCACTTGCTTCGACCTATAATCTTCTGC
>CAIMHT010000044.1 GCA_903840935.1 uncultured Chlorobiaceae bacterium | reverse complement strand
TTCAAAAAACTCCGCTGAGATCATGAAGATTCTCAAGGGGCTTCATGACGAGGGAAAGACCGTGATTATGGTTACGCATGAAAACGATATTGCGGCTTATGCGGGGCGGGTCATTATTATGAAAGACGGTCGTATTGTTTCTGATGAACGCAGAACGGGGAGACTTCCCGCAGCAGGAGTTAACGCAGAGTGGGGATTTGAGCGGCATAATGCAAGAAAAGGTTCGTTATGGCGGGATGGCAGGTTTAACGGATTTATGGCACAGGCCTTTCAGTCTATTCTTGCCAACAAGATGCGCTCCTTTCTCTCCATACTCGGAATTCTTGTCGGGGTTGCCTCGGTTATTGCCATGATGGCACTCGGTTCAGGTGCACAGGAGGCGATGCAGGATGATCTGAAATCCATGGGCTCAAATATACTCTCGATCAGGGGAGGATCAGCAAAAATCAGGGGTGCATCCCAGGGAGCTGGCGCTGTTGCCCGCTTTACCTTCAAGGATGTAGACGACATTGTATTGCTCAACTCGCTGGTAAAAAATGCCTCCGGAGTGATCAACGGAGCTGGCCGGATTGTTTATGGCAACAAAAACTGGAGCTCGACGCTGACGGGGGTTGGGTTCGATTACGGTAGCATGCGTGCTGTGGTTCCTTCAGTGGGAAGGTGGTTTACCCCTGCAGAGATTCAGATGCGGTCAAAGACGGCCATTATTGGTGTAACAGTGGTCAAAGAGCTCTTTGGCGACAGCAATCCTCTCGGCAAGACCATCAAGATCAACAGAATTAATTTCAAGATTATCGGCATTTCGCCTGCAAAAGGGTTTTCCGGGCAGCATGATGACGATGACGTGGTGATCATACCGGTAACGACAGCCATGTACCGGGTGCTCGGCAAGGATTATCTCAGCGGCATCTTTGTCGAGGTAGCTTCACCCAGCCTGGTTGATCAAGCCAAAATCACGATCAGCGATCTGATCCGTAAACGCCATCGCCTGAAAGAGAATGACGACACGTTCAATATCAGGGATATGACCGAAATCCAGAAGATGTTGAAAAGCACAACAGAGACCATGAGCCTGCTGCTTGGTTCCATTGCGGCCATCTCGCTACTGGTTGGCGGGATCGGTATCATGAATATCATGCTTGTTTCCGTGACCGAACGAACCCGCGAAATTGGTTTGCGGAAGGCCATTGGCGCAAGAAAAAACGATATCATGATGCAGTTTCTTATTGAATCGGTCGGTATGACTATCAGTGGAGGCATCATCGGGGTTCTTGCCGGTATCGGTATCTCCCTGATTCTCGCCACTTATGCCGGCTGGGCGGTTAAAACCCAGTTTGTTTCGGTTTTGCTTGCAACAACCTTTTCAGCGCTTACCGGCATCTTTTTCGGCCTTTGGCCTGCCAGAAAAGCTGCGTACCTCAAACCGGTAGAAGCCCTCCGCTATGAATAAAAATAAGGGTTAAGGATGAGAGCAAAGCAGAAAACAGGAAAGTTTTGCGCTTCTGTAACATAAGGATGCTCGATTAAAATCCTGGCAAAGTTTATATAGAGTGAAACGGAAATAATTTTTCTTTTAAAGAGAGTAAAAAAAACAAAACGAACAATGAACACCGTTAAGCCCTATAAGATCATCATAGAATGGAGAGGTGAGGAAGATTTTTATTTCATTTGCGATTACGCTCGTCCTGATGTGGAAAAAACCGGGAATAATCACCCTATCAGTAAAGCCAGAACGTTTCCCGTCATGGCACAGGCGATGGGCAATGTCCTCAGAAAGCTTCGAAAAGAACATATTACCTTTCCGTTGTTTCTTGTCACTCTCGCCTTCAATCATCGCAATCTGCTCCATGAAATAGACCAACTGCTCCATCTTCTTCACCTTCATCTCGAAAAGGAGCAGGTTCCCGGAACCTTTACCTGCCATATCTCTTCATCAAAACAAGAGCTATCATCTAACCCCGCATAAAAAG
Organism: uncultured Chlorobiaceae bacterium; assembly: GCA_903840935.1. Classification (GTDB taxonomy): domain Bacteria; phylum Bacteroidota; class Chlorobiia; order Chlorobiales; family Chlorobiaceae; genus Chlorobium. Next base: position 39,292 of record CAIMHT010000044.1, on the reverse strand, counting down.
GAGACATTCATCTTTTTTTTGCTAAACCTGTCGAAATGCAAGCTATCAAGAGTTCTGTTAATTATTTGTAAACAACCATGAGAGCAAAATAGATTCACGCTTCCTCTTGATATATTATTGACAATATTTACTGACATGTCATAACGCATACATGATATGCTGCAATAAAAACTATCATAACTTTTCTTCTGACTATGCATAATAATAGATCACCTTGGCATGAGACGATCAATGGTGCTGCAGAGCGGATCATTTCAATAATGAACGACAAAGAGAAAAACAAAGTCAGCTCTATTCCAGAGGGCAAATTGCAGAAACTTCGTTTTGTTCTCGGCATATACCTCCGAAATGAACTCGGATTACACGAAGGTAATGATGCCGATTCAGCAACAGATGTTATCCTTGAGACGATCTGGAGCAGGCTGAATTCGATAACGACTGTCAGTTGACTACTGATATATTTGAACTCGCAATACCAGATTCAAAAACAAAAAGCTCATTAACCCGAAGAAAGCACAAAAACATGACACTGAGAGAGCTTGTCAATGCTCATGATTCTGACGGCTTCTTTCTTGCTACAGTGGGAAAGGATTTTTCTTCAAGTGAACCGGATTTTATTTTTTTTGATAATGATATGAATGAAAAATACGGAGAAACGGAGATGCGGAAGCTCAAGACCACCGACTATTTCGATACAGCAGTACCGGAAGATGCGGAATATGCCAGTGACTGGATTATAAAATGCCCGAATGATAACTATTACATGATCAAACTTTTCTTTTAGCAAAAGAAACCCTGAGCACCGGAAAATATGACAAAAACGGAGCACCCCGAAGAGGTCAAGTAAATTCAAGAATGGTGTACAAACACGTCGGATACCATAATAAAAGAACCTGTTTGGCAAGATAAACATCTATAAATCGGAGCTTATGAAGTCCATACTACCGTTAACCGTCGGCATGTTTATCGGCGTTCTTATAGGCGTCTGCTCCAGTTATAACGACCAGAGTACCAATGCTTCGGCTCCTCGCCCGCAAGTTTTAACAGCAAGGCCATCAGTAACTACAGTAGACACATCTGCCATAATAAAACACTGTTCAAAACACCTTGTAACGTCATCACTGCCGGCAAAAAATTCCGCTGTACGTCGACACTCGTCTTTGTCTGCCGTTACTCCTGCACCCCTGCCCCAACCTGTTGCAGGTACTCAGAATGAGGCAACAACCATGATAAGGCTGTTGCCTGATACTGTACGTTAAAATCATGACGGAACCCTTTAAGACAAACGAAATGGTTATAAAAAGCAGTTGCCTTTAACATTTAAGGCTGCTCTAACGTGTTCCTCACTAAAAGGTTGGGCATTCTGTCCACAAATCCAGTCTCCTCCAACTTTCTTCAGGGAACCCTCAAGTGCGGTCAACTGGTTTCCTGAACAGTCGAAATTACCCTTAACCTTTTTGGGAGCGCCCTCAAGTGTTGTAAGCTGGTTCTCTGAGCAATTAAAATCACCCTTAACCTTTTCAGGGGCCCACTTGAGTGAAATCAATTGATTATTTGAACAATCAAGACCGTCAACTTTTTGAGGAATGCCTTTAAGGGAAGTCAGTTTGTTACCGGAACAATCAAATACCCCGACTTCCTGAGGAGACCCTTTGAGAGAAGTCAACTGATTTGCTGAACAATCGAAGGTGCAGCGCACTTCACGAGAGACTCCTTTAAGCGAGGTCAACCGGTTTCCACTGCAAGAAAAATCTCCCCTGACAACATCGGGGCTACCTGCCAGTGAAGCAAGTTGGTTGCAGGAACAATCAAAATCACCCTGCACCTTTATTGGCGAACCCTGGAGTGTCGTAAGCTGATTATCTGAGCAGTTATAATCACCACCCACTATCAAAGGGGCCCCCTCAAGCGAGGTGAGCTTGTTTGCTGAACAGTTAAAATCTCCTTCTACGATTTCCGGACAACCCGCGAGGAGGGTTTCCGTATTTGTAAGAACCTCCCCTTTGAACACGGTCAACTGATTTCCTGCACAAGAAAAATCTCCCATAATGAATAATGGACAACCCAAAAGAGAGGGCAGTTGATTGCCTGAACAATCAAAGTCCCCTTTAACCTCCTCAGGACCACCCTCGAGTGAGGTCAACTTGTTCCCTGAACAATTGAAATCACCTTTAATTTTTTTTGGGCTACCCGCAAGTGTGGTGAGCTTGTTGCCTGAGCAGATGAAATCTCCCTTTACCCTCTCCGGACACCCTTCAAGCGAAGTTAATCCCTTATTGGAACAATCAATGTCACTTTCTCCATCAAGCTCCCCCATGACATCGGCAAACGTTACTTTATTACTCATCATACCTCCGTTGAAAAACAGTTATCGACGTTATTAATAACAAAATATTTTCCTGTGATTTTTTATGCGTTTAATGTAACGCATCCTTGTGAATGATTTCACCTGTCACGAGATAAATGACCTCCCGTAAAATCTTTACAGCATGGTCGGCAATATGCTCGATATACCTCGAGATACTCAAGACTGCCATAAGCTGACTCACATCAGCATCCGGGATTTTTATCAAAGCTGTTGCCTTGTTAATTGCTGAACGGTGCATTACCTTAATCTCTTTATCAAGATCAGAAATCTGATCAGCAAGAACCTGTTCTTTTAGAGTAAAGGCCGTAATCGACTTTTTAACCATTTCTGCAGCAAGTACACCCATCTTCTCGAACTCAAAGGATTCGAAGATCCCGGGAGTGATTTCAAGCATAAGATCAAGACTATGAAGAGAGAGATCGCCAATACGCTCCAGCTCATCATTGATCATGATAATGGTCATTATGGTGCGCAGGTCACTTGCAACCGGATGCTGAAGGGCGAGAAAAGAGAGGCATCGCTCTTCGAGATCAATTTCTGCCATATCAATTTCATAATCAGCAAGCTTTCTCTGCACTGTACCATGTTCATCATGCTGTACAACCGCATGCAATGAAAGCAAAAAATTCTCCAACACTTTATTGGAAAGTTGAACAAGAACTTCAGAAAGTTCAGTTATTTGCGCATGAACAAGCCGTTCTGACATAAGATTTTATAAGGGTTAGTCGTACTTTACAAAAAACTACGGAAGAAGGACTGCACAGGAGATAACTGTTGTCCACACACCATTTTCACCCTCTGCGGTCGCAGTGATGTTGTATGAATTGATGATTTTGTGACTCATTTTATAAATTCCTTCACGCTCATCCCAGTCCTTGTTGGGATCAAACTCAATACCGAGGGTGGTTGCAAGCATCGTAGCCGCCAAGTCTTCGGCATACTCCCCTGACTGCTCGGCCGATTCCCCATAAGGATGGTGTTCTGACAGATAGCCATACTGCGTATCGTCTGCCGGAATGGCAACACCGACCGATGCGGCAATAAGGCGGTTATATTCATTGGTTGAATTACGGGCCATAACTGTAAAGGTGATCTGCCCTGGGGTAAGCAGTTTCAGACCCTCTTCGACACTGATGCGTTCACAGTGCGGAGGAAAAATACTCGATACGGTAACGAGATTACATTTCTCGATTTTTGCATCTCTCAGGGCAAGCTCGAATGATGAGAGATACTCCTTGTGGCGTCCAACACCTTTGGTGAAAAATACTTTTGTTGGAATAAATGACAATGCCGTATCTCCTTTGTAAATCAGTTATGTAATGAATTCGATGAGCAGAAGTCTATAAAAAAAACAATATCCCAAAATTTTATTAATAAAAAACATCCAAGATAACGCAATATCATTATATTATAATGCGTTAGACTGACAAACCATCTCATTGCGTTATGACATTTTTTTCTGGGCTGAACGGGTTAAAAATAGTGCCTGACTGTTCACTTGCGGACCATCATTGCTGATTTTCGAGTATGTTGCATCGGCATGCATCTCCCATGCCTTAACATTATCGCTCATAATCAGATCAAGATCCGATTTGACAACACGGATTATCGCCTTGTCAAACACCGGAAAAAGGGTTTCAACCCGATCATCAAGGTTTCGTGGCATGATATCAGCACTTCCGAGATAAAGTTCCTCCTTTCCTCCGTTATAGAAGTAGTAGGCCCGACTGTGCTCAAGAAAACGTCCGATAACACTGATGACCCTGATATGCTCACTAACCCCCTTTATACCGGGCTTGAGGCAGCAGATCCCGCGGATGATAAGGTCGATCTTTACCCCTTCGCACGAAGCCTTGTATAGTGCCCGGATGGTTTTTGCATCCACCAGGGCATTCATTTTCATGATTATCCGTCCTTTATTCTCCTTTCGGCTCCACTCGACCTCCCGTTCAATCATCTCAATAATCCTTTTTCTGGTATTGATCGGCGAGACAATCAGCTTTCTGTATTCGGTATGTTTTGAATATCCCGTCAAAGCGTTAAAAAGTTCTGCCACATCGTTTGCAAGTTGCTCGTTGAGGGTAAAGAGACTGTAATCGGTATAGATTTTCCCGGTTGCAGGGTTGTAGTTACCTGTACCAAGATGGAGATAGCGCTTCAGCTTATTTGGCTCACGTCGCACAATCAGGGTAAGCTTGGCATGAGTTTTCAACCCCGGAAGACCGTAGGCGACATGTGCTCCGACATCTTCAAGTGCCCGCGCCCATATAATGTTGTTGCCTTCATCAAACCTCGCCTTGAGTTCCACGAGAACAGCCACCTGTTTGCCTGCTTCAGCAGCCTTCATCAAGGCCTTGACAATCGGCGAGTTACTGCCAACCCTGTAGAGTGTCTGCTTTATCGAGAGCACGTCAGGGTCAAGAGCTGCCTGGTTGATAAAATCAACAACTGGCTGAAAGGAGTCGTAAGGATGGTAGAGTAATTGATCTTTGGCTTTTATGGCGCTGAAGATATCGGTACTGAACTGCTCCTCAATAGGGTTCTTTGGCACAAAGGGCTCATCCTTCAAATCCGGGCGTTCAATTTTCAGAAGCTCCATGAGAGAGCCAAGTCCGAGTGCACCATCTATTTCATAGACGTTTCTTTCGGCAACACCAAGATTTTTCATCAAAAGCTTTCTCACCGGCATAGGCATTGTGGTCGTGATATCAAGGCGAACAACCTTTCCATAACGGCGTGAGCGGATTCCCTTTTCAATGGTTTTCAGCAAATCTCCCGCTTCATCCTCCTCAATTTCAACATCTGCGTCGCGTATCAATCTGAAAAGATAGGCCTTGGTGACCCTCATTTTTGGAAACAACTGCTCCAGATTATTTTCAATAAGATCCTCAAGCCAGATAAATCGAATAATCCCATCATCATCAAAACCCCTGATTTCATTAAGCCGAAGAAGTCGTGGAAGCATAGTCGGGACTTTGACACGGGCAAACTTTAACGTACTGCTTTCATCATCCGCAATTTCTATGGCGAGATTCAGTGAAAGGTTCGACATAAAGGGAAAAGGATGACCGGTATCAAATGCCAACGGAGTCAAGACAGGATAGATCTCCTTGCGGAAATAGTGGCTCAATGCATGTTGCTTCGTAACCGATAATTCTGAAAACCGAAGAAACTCAATACCCTCCTGCTGAAGTGCCGGCACCAGGTCTTGATAAAAGCACTTGTTTCTCTGGCTGAGCTGCTGCGAGACCATCGTCCGGATTTTTTCGAGCTGTTCAAAAGGGGTGTGCCCATCAATCGTTCGCTCCACAATACCGGCCTCATACTGATCCTCAATACCGGCAACACGAATCATAAAATATTCATCAAGGTTTGCACTGAAAATCGAGATGAATTTCACTCGTTCCAAAAGCGGGTGTGCTTCACCGTCAAGCGCCTCTTCAAGTACACGCTGATTAAAAGAGATCCAGCTCAGCTCCCTGTTGAGATAATAAGAGGTGTCGAAAAAATCCGGAAGCGCCACTACCTTGCCATCTTCCTCATTTGTCTGCATAAGAGGCATAAAAAATTGACCCCGATTTTCCCATGCGGTATAAAAAGAATGCCATAATTTTTGGGCACAATGAACATCGAATGATTCTAATGTAGAGGCTTTGGCGTCACAAACCAATGAGCTTTTGTTACGATTACGAAAACAAATTCCAGGAAGATGGGGAAAAAGGAAGCACTCCTTTTTGAAAAAGTATATTGGGCAATCTTTATCCTTTGCCAGAAGAACGGCCAAAACAGATATCTGCTGATAAGCGGTATCTATCAATTCATTTATGGAGAGTAACAATGAGTATAAAAGTAACGAACAGAGTATTTGCCAATATTATGGGCCCTCTTGATGGTACAGGTGACATCGATTGTTCAAACAGGGGGTTGACCTCACTTGATGGTTGCCCGGGAATCGTGGCTGGTAATTTCAACTGTTCAGGAAATCAGTTGACAACACTGGATGGGGGGCCAAACAGCGTTACCGGAGATTATTCCTGCTCAAATAACCTGTTAACTACCCTTGAAGCTGCCCCGGATGAAATTCATGGCGATTTCGATTGTTCTCACAATCAATTACTCTCACTTGAAGGTGCTCCAAAAAAGGTGACTGGTCATTTCGATTGTTCCGCCAACCAGTTGACGACACTCCAGGGCACTCTGAAAAAAGTTGGTGGCGATTTCTGCTGTTCAGACAACTTGTTGACCTCTCTCCATGATGCACCTCGTAAAGTCGGCGGCGATTTTGCCTGTTCGGATAACCAATTGACCTCACTTGAGGGCGCTCCCAGGGAAGTTGGTGATTTTGACTGTTCCCACAATCAGTTGACCTCACTCGAAGGGAGCCCGGATGAAATTCACGGCGATTTCGATTGTTCCGGCAATTATCTCAGCTCACTGGCAGGGTGCCCGAATTTTATTATTGGTGACTTTTTTTGCACAGGAAACCAACTGACCTCACTGAAAGGAGGACCGATTGTTGTGTATGGAAACTTCGACTGTTCAAACCATAAGCTGGTGTCGCTCAAGGGAGCACCCAAAGAGGTTGAGGGCGATTTTGATTGTTCAGGAAACCAACTGACCTCTCTTGCGGGAACACCTCAGGAGGTTCGTCATTTTAATTGTTCCGGCAATCAGTTGACAACACTCCAGGGCGCCCCGCATAAAGTCAGCGGAGATTTTAATTGTTCAGCAAACCGGTTGACATCGCTCAACGGTGCCTCAAAAAAGGTCAAGGGGAATTTTGATTGCTCAAATAACCAGTTAACCTCTCTTGATGGGGCTCCAAAAAAAGTCAAGGGAAATTTCGATTGCTCAGGTAACAAACTAACCGCTCTCGATGGATCGCTCAAGAAAGTTGGCGGAGATTTTATTTGCGGAGGAAATGCCGGAATTTTTGATGAAGAAGAGGCTCGGACAACATGTTCGATAAAAGGAAACTATATCGATGGAACAACACCCGTTACAGAGAAAGAACCCCAATTATAACCATCGCCAATTCCATGATGTTGTATGACTGACAGTAAAAAGGCCATTCCCGAAAGAGTGGCCTTTTTATCTGTTTAACCGTATTTGTTTTGTTCAGTTTCCAAGATACTCTTCCGCCTGAAACCAGTCTTCACTATCTGACCCATGATTTTCGCCTTTCTCTTTCCACAGATAGTATGCAGCGAGTCTGATCTCTTCCTCACGCAATTCCGGTGTCTTCAGCGTTGTTTCGTCTGTCTGGTTTTCCATTGCATTTATTGTTAAGGGGTTAGAGGTAATATTCTGCATACAAAACGCCCAATTGGCATACATCACAACATTTCTTTTACTACAACAAAGTTTACCGATTTCTCACTGACCTGGCAAGAGGCACTCTGTTACATTGGTGCAAACTTCTCTCACTTTTTCTGACTGCTCTGTAAGGAACAATTCAAAAACAAGGGATAAAGTCTATCCATTTGATTAGAGAAAAGATGGAATTGAATTGTTACTTTTCTTTGGTATAAACTATTTTATCTTTGTGGTGTGAGGGTTTATAGTCCGGTCAGTTCATTCCATTTTAACGTAAGCTGCGGATGCGCACCTCCTCGAAAACGGTATATCTCAGATTGAATCCGGCAGTCTCCACTGAATCGCTGGCTGAAAACGCACTTTTTTCCGGATGGCAACTCAAAGCTTATGCGTTCCGCAAAGAACGGCGGGAGTTCTACGATACATTCGAGTGGCAGGCTTTTGAGAACGAGGTCGCAATTGTAAAAAAGAGGAGAACCCTTTTTCTTGTCGATCTCAAGATCGGAAAGGAAACCGCCTCTATCCCCTTCCCCACAGCTCCCTCCTCGTTTTTCGCTGACGCACTTTCGCCTGGCATCCTGAAAGCGGCGCTCTCAACTCTAACGGATATCAGGGCGTTCACCAGGCTCTGTTCCATTGATACCATCATCACCACATACCGCATTCTTGACGATAATGAGAAAAGTATCGCCCTTCTGACCTCCGAATCGCTCTGCCTTGCCGACACCGAAAAGCAGGAACCCTTTGTGCATCTCTTTTCACTCTCGCCGCTCAGGGGATATGATGATGAAATGGAACTGATGGTAACGTCATTGACCAACGACGACAACATTGCGAAAGCTCTTGATTTCAGGGAACTTTTTTTGCTTATCATGAAGGAGGCTGGCATCAGCGTCCATGGTTACTCTTCGAAAATCAACCTCGATCTTGATCCTGATGCTCCTGTTCATGAAAGTGCCCGTCAGTTGCTTCAGTTCACCCTCTCTGTCATGCGAGCCAATGAAGAGGGGATAAAAAGGAATCTCGATACTGAATTTTTGCACGACTATCGTGTCGCCATACGCCGAACCCGTTCCATCCTGAAGCAGCTCAAGGGTGTTTTTGAGCCCGAAGAAACGGCATATTATCTCAATCTTTTCAGGGAGATTGGAACGCGAACCAACGAATTGCGTGACAGGGATGTCTCTCTTCTGCGGCAGGGAAGCTATTTTCACGATTTGCCCCCTTGTCTCCAGCCATCGCTCAAGTTATTTTTCACCGACATTGCTGTTTCCCGCAAAAAACTGCACAAGCAGTTCTGCCACTATCTTGCCTCCGACGCCTGCAAATCATTTCTTGACAAGTGGGAAGCGTTTGTACATCGGCAATCCGTTCCTGATCCAGAGCATTGCCCGAACGCCTCACTTTCGACTGCCAGTGTTGCTGTGGAGAGCATTAAAAAAGCATGGAAAAGGGTTATCCGCCACGGTCGTCAGGTCAGCGAGGAAACAACGGACAGCGAGCTCCATGCACTGCGGATTGACTGCAAAAAGCTGCGCTATCTGCTTGAATTTTTTTCCTCGATTTTTCCCCACAAATCGGTCGCTCCTGTTGTACGCCAATTGAAGGAACTCCAGGACAACCTTGGTGACTTTGTCGATTTTTCGGTTCAACTGCACTTTCTTCGTGAACGTCTGGCAGCACTGCCCCCCGGCAAAGAGGAGACCCTGCTTGCCGCATCAATGGGCGCCCTTATGGCAATCCTTTTTCAAAAACAGGAAGAGGCGAGGGGTACATTCCACAAAACCTTCGAGGCGTTTGACCATGAAAAAACCGCTCAACTTTTTCACGATCTTCTGAAAAGCAAACTGAAATGAAAACCATAGCACTCTACAGCATCAAGGGCGGTGTCGGCAAAACGGCTGCTGCGGTCAACCTCTCCTACCTTTCCTCCCTGCTCTCTCAGCCAACCCTGATATGCGATCTCGATCCGCAGGGAGCCAGCTCCTACTATTTCAGGATTACCGCCTCAAAGAAATACAACAGCGACAAATTTCTGAAGGGAAATAAAAAGATCTACCGCAATATCAAGGCGACCGATTTTGAAAACCTTGACCTGCTCCCTTCAGACTTTTCTTACCGCAATCTTGATATCGAACTCTCTGAAGAGAAAAAGCCTCAAAAAAAGCTTAGAAAAAACCTTGAAGAACTAAGCGAAGATTACCAGTATCTCTTTTTCGACTGCCCTCCAAACCTCACACTCCTTTCTGAAAGCGTTTTTGCGGCCTCCGACCTGATCCTGGTTCCGTTGATACCCACGACACTCTCGATTCGCACCTACATCCAGTTACAGGATTTTTTTGAAGCCAATAAACTCGATAGATCAAAAATACGTCCTTTTTTCAGTATGGTAGAAAAACAGAAAAAATTACACCGAGAAATCATCCTTGAATTCGGTGATGGTCCGGAGTTCCTCGCCCAATCAATCCCTTACAATTCAGAGGTTGAAAAAATGGGCCTCTACCGCGCACCACTCAATGCCGTTCTGCCCAACGCTCCAGCCTCAAAAGCCTACCGCAACCTCTGGGAAGAGCTTCGCTCGTATCTTGAATAAAAGCAGGCAACCCTCTCGCTCTTGCTTCAGCATCTGCAATTCAGAAATCCCATTACGTTTTCACACGGCTGTAACATTGCCTCTGCATTAAAACGCAGATATTGGACTTATAAAAAACCAGAATGTTGAGCATTTAACCACCCGTCTCAAAAGAAATTCATGAAGGCATATCGTCAAAAAGAGTCTCTTTTCAGGGAGCTGAAAATTGCACTGCTGCTGATCGTCATGGTATCGGCTTCAGCTTTTTGCCCCAAAAACCAGACTCTGCAGGCCGCTGCAAAGGGACGCGTCCCTCTACCGCGCTTTATTTTTCTTTTTATAGGAGATGGCATGGGGCCTGCACAGGTGAAACTCTCCGACGCACTGCTTGAGAGCGGCCACACTCTCGCCATGACCTCGTTGCCAGTGCTCGGTATGGCAACCACCCATTCGGCAGAGCGCCTTATCACCGACTCCGGAGCAGCAAGCACTGCACTTGCTACTGGCAGCAAAACCACCATCGGCACCATTTCCATGGCCGGGAATCACCTCGATACACTGAGAACCGTTGCAGAAATGGCAAAGGCAAAAGGGATGAAAATAGGCATTGTTTCAAGTGTTGGAATCGACGACGCAACCCCAGCCTGTTTCTATGCCCACAACGCTTCCCGCGCCAACCTGTACGACATTGCCGTGCAGATGGCTTCGAGCGGTTTCGACTACTTTGGAGGCGGGTACAGCCTTGGAAACTTTCCAGAAAACCAGGCAAAATCAAAAACGTTCAAAGGAGATATTTCAGGCCTCATGCAGTCGGCTCATTATGTGATATCCCGAAACAAAACTGAACTTGCGTCCATTAAACCTAGAGTGCACTGCTGGGCATACAGCAATTATGATAGCTCAGGAGCGCTGACCTTTGCCATGGATCGCCGTAACAATGGCGATATTGAGCTTGCAGAATTTACCCGCGAGGGGATCCGGCTGCTCGACAACGCGAAAGGATTTTTTATGATGGTTGAAGGAGGAAAAATTGACTGGGCATGCCACGCAAACGATGCCGCTGCAACAGCGCACGATGTTGAGGCTTTTGACAAAGCTATAAAGGAAGCCCTTGCTTTTTACCACCGTCACCCCGAAGAGACCCTTATTGTCGTTACTGCCGATCACGAATGCGGCGGACTTTCAATTGGCAACGCAGCAAACGGCTACGAAACCCATTTTGACCTGCTGCACCATCAAAAAATTTCGCAGCAACGGTTTGCCGAAAAGGTCTCCAAATGGAAACAACAGGGTACCGTAACCTTACCCATGGCGCTCGACAGTGTCAAGGTCTATTTCGGACTTGGAGATTTTAATGCCGGGGATCGCAACACACTGCAGGAAACCTACCTGACGACCATGAAAAGCACGGCTCCGGGAAAACAGGGAAATGATACCTTCAGCCCAGCCGTAACCTCCCTGTTGAACCAGAGAGCTGCAATCGGCTGGAGCAGCAACGCCCATACTGCAGTACCCGTTCAGGTTTTTGCCATTGGGCGTGGAGCTGAAGCATTCAGGGGCTTTTACGACAATACCGATATTGCAAAAAAAATCATGCAGATAGCCAGACTGAAACCCTCGGTAAAATAGTCTAACCCTCATCAACTCTGCCCGGGTTCTCCAGACTCAGTATGCCTGACGCTTCCTCGTATGCAAAGTGTTCCGCATACCGACCCCATTCAATAGCGACCTGCAAAACTCTTTCAGCCTCATCTTCGCTGAAAAAATCTTCGAGTTCACGCAAAAAACGATCTTCCTTTGCCCGATTGCCGGGACGGTCATCAATAATGTGACGAATATGGGCGGCGAGGGAAACATGACGGATAAGATGTTCGGCAAAAATCACTTTGCGTTGCAAGATATCAGAATCAACAAAGCTTTTTCCCGACACACTCAACTCCACATCGCCACCCTCGGTGCGGGCAAAAGCAAGAATTTCCAATGCTTCAAGCAGCGGAAAAAGCTCCTCAACTCCAAATCCCATCTGATCAGCCAATTCAGGAAGATCAGCTTTTCCATTATAGGGTTCTCCTGCCAAAGCTTCCATGAAACCAGCCAATTGATTGATAGGAGCACTCGGCAGACGATAAGAGAGTGGTACTGCTTCGCTCTTGCCGGCAGCACTGCGTGAGCGCTTGGTCATGAGATCATACACCTCATCAACAATCTGGCGAAACGGCGGCGCCTCACGGTCACGCGGGTGTTGCAGGGGAATTTTTATCTCAGCCAAAATTGTCCCAGGATTGGTTCCAAGAATAACAATCCGATCTGAAAGAAGAACAGCCTCTTCGATATTATGGGATACCAGCAGAATCCCCTTGGTAGGGATACGCCGCTCCAGCCAGAGTTCGATCAAATCGGTACGGAGCGTTTCGGCTGTCAAAACATCAAGGGCTGAAAAGGCTTCGTCCATCAAAAGGAGTGTCGGTTCAACCACCAATGCACGGGCAAACCCGACCCGCTGCCGCATCCCGCCGGAAAGCTCCTTTGGATAGGCCGATTCGAAACCGTCCAGCCCTATCAAGTCAATTGCAGCCAATGCCCTTCGGCGGCGCTCTCCTTGAGGCACCCCCATGGCGTCCAATCCCAGTTCAACATTTTCCAGAACCGTAAACCAGGGGAAAAGGGCAAAAGTCTGAAACACCATTGCCAACCCTTTTACCGGCCCGGCAACCGGTTTGCCGTCATATAACACTTCGCCACTGCCCGGTCGGGCAAGGCCGGAAATAATACGAAGCAAAGTAGATTTGCCTGAACCTGAACGTCCCAGGAGCGCAACGATCTCTCCCTCCTTGATGTTCAGGCTTACCCCATCAAGGACGAGATGCTCTTCACCTCCTGTCTTCTTGAAGGATTTGCAAATATTGCTGAGTACCACCAGGTTGCGTTCCGGCTGTAAGGGTTCCGTCATGCTGCTCATTTAATCAAGACGATAGCGGGTTTGGGAAAGAGTATAGAGCCGCCCCCAAAAGAAACGGTTGAAAAATACAACATAAAGACTCATGACGGCGATACCGAGAACAATATGCGGATAGTCCCCCTTTTCGCTCCAGTGGGCAATGTAGGAACCCAGCCCGGTAGCCGTGAGTGTTGTGTTACCCCACTTTACAACTTCTGCAACGATACTGGCGTTCCATGTCCCACCAGAAGCGGTGACCAGACCCGTCAAAAGTGACGGAATGATACCTGGAAGCAAAAGGTGCTTCCAGAGACGCCAACCCGAAAGACCAAGGTTTTGGGCTGCTTCACGAAGATCATTGGGAATGGCTGATGCACCGGCGATGACGTTGAAAAGGATATACCATTGCGTACCGAGGATCATAAGGGGCGCCGTCCAGATTTCAGGAGAGAGCCGGTATCGCACCATCACAAAAACTACAACGGGAAAGAGGAGATTTGCCGGAAAAGCTGCAAGGAACTGGGCTATAGGCTGAACCTTTGTCGCCCAGCGAGGATTAAGTCCAATAATAACCCCCAGCGGAACCCAAATCAGACAAGCCAGAAAGAGCAGCACCATCACACGGGCAAGTGTTATAAGCCCCAGCACAAAGACCTTCCCAATCTCGGCATGATCAACACCGCTGCTGACAAAACTGATCAGCATCCATACACCGAGCGCCATTGCACCAATCAAGAGCCCATACCAGAGAACTCCCTGTACTATGGTCACAAAAGGTGACAGCTCCCTGAAATGCAGATTACGCCGAGGCAGTTTTGGAATTTTTTCAATCAAACCGCTCCATTGCTCACCAGCAGCTCTTGCAAAACGGCGAAGCAGATGTGCACGTTGAAAGAGCGTAAGTATCCATGACTCCGCCGGATCCTGACTTTCGGTCAATTCAAACTTGAATTTTTCGGCCCATGCTACCAGCGGCCGAAAGAGTAACTGGTCGTACATGAGAATGACAATCAGCATGGTGATCAGTGCAAAACCAATTGCCGAAAGATCTTTGCTCACAATCGCCTGGGCCACATAGGAACCAATTCCGGGAAGTGTCACAGAGGTCTTGCCGACCGTAATGGCTTCAGAAGCGACAACAAAAAACCAGCCGCCAGAGACCGACATCATGGTATTCCAGATCAAGTTTGGTGTTGCATAAGGGGCCTCCAGTTTCCGGAATTTTTGCCAGGATGAGAGCCCAAAAAGATCAGAAGCCTCCTTCAACTCCTTGGGAATGGTTTTCAGCGATTGGTAAAAGCTGAAAGCCATGTTCCATGCCTGGGAGGTGAAAATGGCAAAAATAGCGGCCATTTCAACACCGAACAGGTTACCGGGAAAGAGAGCGATAAACCCGGTAACCGTAACAGAAAGAAAACCAAGAATTGGAACCGACTGAAGAATATCGAGGAGCGGAACCATAATGACTTCTGCCCGACGATTTTTTGCAGCCAAAGTTGCGTAGGTGAAGGTAAACAGAAACGAAAGGATAAGCGCTGCAACCATCCGGAGCACGGTACGCAATGCATACATGGGCAGGTTCATCGGGTCGAGCGAAAAAGGGATTGCTTCACCCGGCACATAAGGTACAGCCATCTGCCGACTTCCCCATGCCAACAGGGCAACCATTCCCATAACAAGAATAAAGGCGGCACCATCCCAAAAGTTTGGCAGTTTTTTTTTGATGCTCTGATCTACCATGAAACCTCGGTTACCCATAAAATTATTTTTTCTCTCAGTTCCTCCAGAACCTCTCAACAACGCACCTTGGATCGGAAGAATTCTTCGGCCATCTTACTCCGTCAGGAGTTGGTGAAGGGTTATGGCATCATCAGTGTCACGATCAGCATAGCTTTGACTTCATGATACGTTGAACAATGTCGCAAAATTGTTACGTGATTGTTAAGAAAATGCAAATAAATTAAAATACTGCCACCGACAACCGGCTCTTTACAAACAACGTCTCCATTTTTGCCGTACATTCAGGAGCATCTGAACCGGATTAACTGACAGTTACTGTAATAATTTTGCAATTCAACCAACAAATTCAAACAATAACCAAGATGTCTATAAATACTATAATTCAGGTTTTTGATCCCGCATTGTGCTGCAGCAGTGGTGTCTGCGGGATTGATGTCGATCAGGCACTGGTCAGCTTTTCGGCTGACGTTGATTGGGCTTTGCAGAATGGGGCTCAGATAGAGCGATTTAATCTGGCCCGACAGCCGCTGTCCTTCGCAGAAAACCAAACGGTAAAATCCTTTCTCGACAATTTGGGGGCAGAGGCTCTGCCGCTGATTCTCGTTGATGACGAAGTGGTCTTGAGTGGCCGATACCCAAGCCGTGCTGAACTTGCCGGTTGGGCATCCATCACGCTGCCATCCGCAGAGTCGAAACAAACCAAAAGTTGCTGCTCCGATAGCAATTGCTGCGGATAATTCACGAATAAAATCCAATGAAATTTCTCAAAGAGCCTCCACGCTTCCTTTTCTTCACCGGAAAAGGGGGCGTTGGTAAAACCTCAATTGCCTGCGCAACAGCCATGCAACTCGCTGAAGCCGGGCAGCATGTTTTGCTGGTGAGCACCGACCCAGCCTCAAATGTCGGCCAGGTTTTCGGTATCACTATCGGCAGTAAAATTACTCCTGTCGATGCCGTTACGGGTCTTTTTGCGCTCGAAATTAACCCGCAGGCAGCGGCACAGCACTACCGCGACCGTATCGTTGAACCGGTACGCGGCCTCCTGCCAGAGAGCATCGTCAAAAGCATTGAAGAACAACTTTCCGGCGCATGCACGACCGAGATTGCCGCCTTCGACGAGTTCACTGCCCTTTTGAGCGACTCAGCCCTGACTGCCGACTTCGACCACATCATCTTCGACACTGCGCCAACCGGGCACACCATCCGGCTGCTGCAACTACCCGGCGCATGGAGCGGTTTTCTTGAAGAGGGCAAGGGCGACGTATCCTGTCTCGGCCCATTGGCCGGCCTTGGAAAGCAGCGAACCCAGTACAGGGAGGCTGTCGAAGCCTTGGCCGACCCCTTGCGTACACGCCTGATTCTGGTCTCCCGGGCCCAGCAATCTTCCTTGCGCGAAGTCGCCCGAACCTGTGAAGAGCTCGCCGCAATTGGCATTTCACAACACTATCTCATCATCAACGCCGTACTCCCTCAGAGCGAAGCAGCAGAGGATGCGCTCGCTGCGGCACTCTTTTCGCGTGAGCAGGCAGCATTATCGGCCATGCCGGAGAGCCTCAGGGCATTGCCATCCGATCATGTCACACTCAAGCCATTCAATATGGTCGGCCTTCAAGCCCTGCGCCAGTTATTCTCCGACAAAGAGCAGCACTCTTTTACCAGCAAAGAAGCCATCACACCCAACGCTCCCGGCCTCCTGACACTGGTTGACGACATCGCACTCAAAGGCAAGGGCCTTGTCATGTTCATGGGCAAAGGAGGGGTGGGAAAGACGACCCTCGCTGCAGCAGTAGCTCTTGAGCTTGCCCGTCGCGGCCTGCCGGTACACCTTACCACCTCCGATCCGGCGGCTCATCTCACGGAAACATTGATCGGCAACATAGACAATCTTACCGTTAGCCGGATTGATCCCCGCGTCGAAACCGAACGCTACCAGCAACAAGTGCTGGCTACGAAAGGAACGGAACTCGACCTTGAAGGTATCGGGCTGCTTGAAGAGGATTTGCGCTCGCCCTGCACCGAAGAAATTGCCGTCTTCCAGGCTTTTTCACGCATTATCAATGAGGCTGACCAAAAAATCATTGTCATGGATACGGCCCCCACCGGTCATACCCTGCTGCTGCTTGACGCAACCGGTGCCTATCACCGTGAATTCAACCGTCAAAGTGGAAAAACAGAGCTTCACTCTCTTACACCAATGACGAGGATGCAAGACCAGGAACAGACCAGCATCGTGCTCGTGACGCTGGCTGAAACTACCCCGGTGCTCGAAACCGCCAATCTGCAAGCAGAGTTGCGACGAGCCGGCATTGAGCCATGGGGCTGGATCATCAATAACAGCATAGCTGCCGCCGGATCAAACTCACCTCTTCTCAACCAACGAGCGCAGAACGAATTGAAAGAGATTGACGCCGTGGCCCGCCTTTATGCCACCCGCTACGCCGTAGTACCGTTGTTGAATGAAGAGCCAACAGGAGCGAATCAGCTTCTGAAGCTCATCCATGGCCAGGTAACAGAGCACACCATTTAAAATTGCATACCATGTCAAATCCATTGCTGCTTGTTGTCGAAGATGACCAGAACCTTGCAAAGCTGCTTGAATATAATCTCAATCGGGCAGGCTATAGATCTCATCTTTCCGGCACCGGTGAAGATGGGCTTGAGCAGCTCTCACAAAAAAGCTTTGACCTTGTGCTGCTTGATGTGATGCTGCCGGGAATGGACGGTTTTGAGCTTTGCCGAAAAATCAGGCAGCATCAGCGTTACAAGGATATTCCCATCATCATGGTAACAGCCAAAGGGGAGGAGATCGACCGGATTCTCGGCTTTGAGCTCGGCATTGATGACTATGTGGTAAAACCCTTCAGCCCCCGTGAACTGACACTGCGCATACGGGCAATCCTCAAGCGGGATCACCGCCAGAGCGGCAAAATTGAGGAATTGCTCAAGGCAGGAGCCCTTGAAGTCGATCTGACGCGACACCTTGTGACACTTGAAGGCAAAGAGCTTGTGGTGACGCTGATGGAGTTCAAACTTCTCGTGGCTCTCCTGAAAAGGAAGGGAGAGGCGCAATCGCGAGAGAGGCTGCTCAGCGATGTCTGGGATATCGATAAAAGCATCAACACAAGAACCATCGACACACACATTACGAGAATCCGCGAAAAACTTGGCGAAACTGGTCGCATGATCAAAACCGTACGGGGACTTGGTTACAAGTTTGAGGAAAAAGAGGGCGATGACCATGCGGGATAAACTCACTGTCAAGCTTGGTCTCGTTATCGGGGCGATCATTTTTTTTTCCGTAATCATCAGCTATTTCTCAATTGAGCATCGGTTGGCGGAGATACTGGTCACAGCAACAAAAAAGGAGCTTTACCGCGATCTTCTGCAGAGCAAACAGATGTTCGAAGATGAAGCACAGGGATGGCCGACAAATAAGCAAAGCAGCGCATGGGTAGAGCGTATCGGACGCGCACTTGATATCAGGGTCACCCTGATTGACCTTCAGGGAGAGGTCATCGCCGACTCCTCTATCCCCCCCGGCAAGCTCTACGGAATGGAAAATCACTGGGGACGACCCGAAGTCAAGGATGCAATTACAAAAGGGTACGGTGAAAGAACCCGGTACAGTCAAACCGTGAAAGAGCACATGCTCTATATGGCCATCCCTGTCGGTTTGCCGAAACCCTGCGCCATCCTTCGATTCGGAAAACCGCTCTACGATATCGGAGGGTTCGACAGCGGAATTCAGAGAGAGATCACCCAAGGGATCTTTCTGGCGTTATTTTCCTCACTGATTGCGGGTTTTATGGCAGCGTTTTTTCTGACCCGTCCGCTCAGGATTCTTGCCAAAACCGCTCAAAAAAGGATTCACGGCGATTTTTCAGCCACCACTCATGTATCGAACAAGGATGAAACAGGAGTGCTTGACCGAGCATTGCAGGTCATGACGGATGAAATCATAACACTGCGACGCAGTGAAGAGTGGCTTCGGGCTGTTTTTTCAGGAATTCGTGAGGCCATCATTGTTACCGATTCGACTGGCGAAATCATTCTGGTCAACCCGGCGGCATCAAGAATGTTCCGCATTGACGGCACCATGTTCAAATCTCGCCCGCTCCGCCATCTTTCCGACAGCAACCTGCAGGAGCTTTTCGCAAGGGTTCACAGCGCACGCCTGGCACTGCTCAAGGAGGAGATGACACTCATGACCACAAGGGGAGGGCGCATCATGGAGATCAGTTCCATGCCGCTTACAAAAAAGGAGCAGTTCGAAGGAACCGTTTTTGTTTTGAACGACACCACCAAACTGCGCAACCTTGAAGCAATACGCAGGGATTTTGTCTCCAGTGTTTCCCACGAACTTCGCACACCACTCACCGTCATCACCGGCTACGCCGAGACGCTGCTCGACGGGGCCATGCTTGAGCCCGAACATGCCACACCCTTCCTGCAAATTATCCTGCAGGCAAGCCAGCAACTCACCGCTCTCGTCAACGATGTGCTCGACCTGTCCAAAATTGAATCGGGCTATATTGAGTACCAATTCAGTGCGGTTGACCTTAAAAGTATCGTGCGGAAATCGGTTAATCTTCTGCAACATGAAGTTGAAAAAAAGCAGATCAGGCTTGAAGTCCATATCCCCGATGAGCTTCCGCCGGTTTATGCCGATCCCCGCTATCTCGACATTATTATCCGCAATCTCCTCGACAACGCCATCAAATATGTCGACGACCGCAATGGAAAAATAAGGATTTCAGCTTTCAGAAGTGATGATGCTATCCGGCTGGAAGTGGAAGACAACGGTATCGGCATATCGAAATCCGATCTCGAACGTATCTTTGAGCGCTTTTACCGGGTCGACAAGGCCCGTTCACGCGAGCGCGGAGGAACCGGCCTCGGGCTTGCCATTGTCAAGCACATTATTCTGGCCCACAAAGGCAGCGTCGAAGTACGTTCACGCATCAACCACGGCTCGGTCTTCAGTGTGGTTTTGAGGATAGCGACGGCAGAGTGAGGTAAATCAACAAGCATTACCTTGTGAGATGTTTTTTACGTCAAAACCGTTCTTTATCCAAACTGATTCACTTTTTATTACATTGGAGACGGAACATAAAACATCATCATTAACGATTGGCAAAAACGGATCACCCTTAACCCCGAAAAATGTGGCGGAAGACCATGCATTCGAGGATTGCGTATAAGGGTAACTGATATCCTTGATCTGCTGGCAACTGGCCTCAGCCATGACGAGATTGTTGAGGAACTGCCCGATCTTGAAAAAGAAGATATTCAGGCTACGCTGAAATATGCGAGCCGCAATCTCGATCATCCTGTCATTGCTGCATGATCATCTGGATCGACGCACAACTATCCCCCTCTCTTGCGGCATGGATCAACCGCAGCTATCCGAATATTCAGGCAAAATCAGTGCGGTCTCTCGACCTTCAGCGAGCGGATGACCATGCCATATTTGATGCAGCAAAACATGCCGAAGCAGTGATCATGAGTAAAGATTCTGATTTCCTGAAACTGGTCGATCAGTTCGGGCGCCACCTCAAATCATCTGGATCACTTGTGGAAATACCTCGAACAACAGAAGATGTTCTTGAAAAATCTCTTGAAAAGGCTGTGGAACTGATACGTTCAGGCGAACCGGTCGTCGAAATCGGTGACAAAGCCTGAATTTTCGATGGATTGACTGTTACGTTAATTTCAGGGTTATTTAATATGCAGTCTGGCACAAGTCTTTCGAATGGTAACGGTAGAAGGATGATTTTTCCCCAATGTTTTCTCCATCATTCTGAGAGCTCGACGGTAAAGCTGCTTCGCTTCGGTGAACTTTTTCCGCTTTTCCAGTAATATCGCAAGATTACCCAGACTCATGGCTACATCTGGATGCTCAATACCCAGCTTATCTTCCCTGATCCTCAACGCTCGACGACAGAACGATTCCGCTTCGTCAAACTTTCCCTTTGTTTGCAGCAATGACGCAAGATTACCCAGACTTATGGCTACATCTGGATGCTCAGTACCCAGTTTATCTTCCCTGATCCTCAATGCTCGACGGTGCAATGCCTCAGCTTCCGTATACTTTTTCTGATAGTCCAGCAATAGCGCAAGATTATTTAGACTTGTTGCAAAATGAGGATGCTCCGTACCTAACTGCTCTTCCACAATACTCAGAGCTCGACGATGCAACAGCTCCGCTTCAACATTTCTCCCTGTTGCATACAGCAATTGAGCCAGATTGTTTAGGCTAAAAGCAACATTAAGGTGCTCCGGGCCCCGCTTATCTTCGACAATCTTTAGAGCGGAACGGTAGAGCGATTCCGCTTCGGCAAACTCCCCCTTTGTTTTTAGCAATCCAGCCAGATTATTCAGGCTATAGACTACATCAGAGTGCTCAGAGTATAGCTGCTCTTCAAAGATACGAAGTGCGCGACGGTGCAACAGCTCCGCTTCAACGTATCTCCCGGTTGTATGCAGCAATGCACCCAGATTGTTCAGGCTTGTTGCTACATCAGGATGCTCTGGACCCAACTGTTCTTCCCTGACCCGTAGTGCACGACGGTAGAGGGGCTCCGCTTCTACATACTTCCCCTGTTCATTCAGCACCATAGCCTGATTGTTCAGGCTATAGGCAACATCAAGGTTCTCAGGGACAAACTGCTCTTCCCTGATCACCAATGTACGATGGAAGAGCAAATCCGCTTCGGCGTATGCTGCCCGCCCATAGTGATACTCCCCAATATTGTTCAACAATATGGCGCGTTCCCGCCAGCTTTCATCTAAATCATCCTCGGTGTCATCAAGTAATGCTTGCGCATGAGGCAGCAAGCTTGCACATTCAGTCCAGCATGAAGGGTTGTTGTATGCCTTATCGGGAAATCGAACACTCAACGCTTCTATCATCGCATCCCTATACCGTGCAAGCTCATCCTTACTCATCCGGTCACGAACCACGGCCTGAACAAGTCGATGCGTGGAAACCTTTTCCGTGTCAGGCGTGATGAGTGAATAGGAACGAAGCGCTGCAACAGCATCATCAACCGTAAAGCTATCAATGATTACCCTTGCCTCCGCGTCTTGCTCATAATGCTCCAGAGCTGTTTCCAGGAGGCTTTTGGGAATGGTGTCGGGAGCCGCCATGCTGCAAAGAGAGAGAAGCTCTTTGGCCATGGGGATGCTCTTTATCTCATCAAAGGCAAGGCTCCACGTTGTAGCGATGGTATAGAAATAGCCAGGCGGTGGTTCTTCTCTTTCCCACAGCTCTTTTCGGCGGGAGTTGAACAGATCAAGATATTCTGCATACGTTTTTGTTCTGGTTTCGATATAGGCCGCAGCCTGTTCCAGAGCAAGCGGAAGGTCTCCAAGGTCCTGTGCAAGCTTATCAGCAACGTTTTCATCCGATTGTCCCGTTCGTTTCTGCAGAAAGGCAATGGCTTCATTCCGGTTCCATACGTTAATGGATAATGGCTTGCCAACCGCTCTCCAGTCCTGATTCCGGGAGGTGATCAGCACATGGCCGCCAGAGGATTCCGGAAGATAATCGCGAATACTCTTTGCATCTTTGGCGTTGTCAAAAATGAGCAACCAGCCCTGGTGCTTATCCAGCCATTTCCGCATAGCCTGAACAATAAGCTCCTGATCTGATTCACTCTTTTCCGGCAATTCCAGTTCCGTTGCCAGTGCGATGTAATCAGCAATAAGGCTTGATGGCGCTTCTGCGCGCAGCCACCAGACAAGCTCGTAGGATGAGCTCTGCTGCCAGGCATACTCCATGGCAATCTGCGTCTTGCCAATCCCGCCGAGTCCATAGAGTGCCTTTTGAGTCAAAGCGGTATTATGCTCTTTGTTCAATGAGTCGCGAATATCCTCCAGCACCTGAACACGACCGGTAAAGTTCGGATTGCGCCGGGGAAGATTCCAGACTGGTGGCAGTGTACCAGGAAAACGGGGTTCGTTCTTCACGGAATGCAATGCCGAAGCAGGAAAGTCGGGTGCCGTTATTGGCCGTGCAGAATCGCTGCTTAACGTTTGCTGTATTTCTTTGAGCAAACGATCTTTCGCAACACTCTCGGATAATCCAGCCAGATCGATATAAATTAGCGGTGCAAGTAATCCATCAGGTTGGACATCTTCAATGCGAATCGGAATCAGTAGTCTTTTGGTTCCTGTAGGATCTTGAACCAATGCGGCAGCCCACTCAGGTTGCGCATATAAAGATTCAAGATATCGAGAGGATAAAACTGCAATCGTGCGATCAGTTTCTTTTGCCGCCCTATGCATCTCAAGGAGAAAATTTCCTCCTGCATTAAAATCCCATGCCTGAATAACCGTGGAATAACCACCTGTTTTTTCCAGTTGCCAGGCAATCCATTCTGCCCGCGGCCGATCTCTGCCGGTATAACTGATGAAGAAATCTTTTTTCATACCGGCAGATGAGGGAGAATGAAAATGAAAAGATTTTCAGTAAAGATAAAGCTGATATACGATAATAACAACAATATTGATGGAAGAAAGTCCAGCAAAATATTTCATAACATCAATTTATCGAGTGACTGGAATTTTCCGCCGGTTACTGTATCGCGATGTATATCTCCTCACACAGCCACCTTCCGGTACCGGTTCACTGCCAGCGTCACCATCACGGCGGCATAGCCGACGAGCCAGAGCAATTGCACACGGATCTCCATCAATCCTGATCCTTTGAGCATGACGCGGCGCATGATATCGACTAAGTGGCCGACGGGATTGATCAAGGTCATGGTCTGGGCCCAGTGGGGCATGCTTTCGATGGCGGTGAAGAGACCGCTCATCAGTGTGAAGATGACCATGAAGAACCAATCATGACCGGGCCGCAAGAAGTAAAAAAACAGCGACACAAGGACAAACTCCAGAGTCTCTTGAAGGTTTATGCTATAACAGCCTGTTCTCCAGTTCTACATAACCGCTGAATTTTCGATCAGAGGACATAAGACTCGCATTATGCACGAGAGCTGTTGCAATAATAATTCTATCCTGAGGGTCACTGTGGTGCTCAGGTAATTCAACTGCGACACATGCAATTTCAGGAGTAACTGGCAGTAATTTTATTCCTGAAGCATCAAGGGCCTTTTCAAACCAATCACTCTTGCCTGCAGGTAAAACAATACGACCGTGGTGCTCCAGCCAAGCCACTTCAAAACAGCTTATTGCCGATACAGCTATGACATCTGAGTTTGTAATCTGCTCTAATCGACTTTGATCAAGATGATCAGTATCATTGTTGACCCACCAAAGCCATATATGAGTATCAAGAACAATCATTCAGGCAAATCCCAACTGGAAGAGGGCGCGCTGCTCATGATATCGCCCTTAATGATAACTTTTCCTGCAATATCAGGATGTGGCACCCGACGAAAGGCCGCCGTAGAAACAGCATCATCTGAAATAACCAGAAAAATAGCCTCAAGCTTTTTGTTTGGGGGTAATTTTGGAACCCGCTTCAGTTTACCCGCCATATCAGTCTCCAACATCAATCGTTCTGCATACATAATTTCAACTCAAATAAACCGTTACATTGAATAGCACAAATCAAATATCACCAATATCCTGCTTGAGTAAAAAGATAAAGAGTTTATCAAACTTAACCCACACAAAAAATTTTCGATAGTCGGCGTTACCAACCTGATACGCAAGCACAGGCAGAGAAGACTTTAATCCAATTCCCTTTCAGAAAAAAACCGATGAAAGTGATTACCACTCACGCAGCCACCTTCCGGTACCGATTCACCGCAAGCGTTACCATCACGGCGGCATAGCCGACAAGCCAGAGTACCTGCACACGGATATCTGCAAGGCCTGACCCTTTGAGCATGACGCGACGCATGATATCGACGAAGTGTCGGACGGGATTGATCAAGGTCATGGTCTGGGCCCAGTGGGGCATACTTTCGATGGCAGTGAAGAGGCCGCTCATCAGGGTGAAGATGACCATGAAGAACCAGGCAACGAACATGGCCTGCTGCTGGGTTTCGGTGACGGTGGAGATGAGAAGCCCCATACCGAGCACGACGAGCATGTAGATGGCTGATACGAGATAGATGAGCCAGTAACTGCCAAGCATGGGGACGTGAAAGATGAGTCGGGCTATCAGCAGGCCGATGCTCATTTCAGCGAGGCCGATAATCCAGAAAGGGAGCAACTTGCCGGTGATGAACTGGTAGCGCTTGATGGGCGTGACGTTGATCTGGTCGATGGTACCAATCTCCCGCTCCCGCACCACGTTCATGCCCGAGAGAAAAAGACCGATGAGGGTGACAAGAATGACAAGTATCCCCGGCACCATATAGTGGGTGTACTCAAGTTCGGGATTGTACCAGCCTGCGGAGACAAGGGCAATCTCCGGAGTTGCCTGAAGCGTTACCGTTCCTGATGATTTTAGCAGCTCTTCGCGGTTGAAGCTGCCGATAATCTCACTGGCGTAGGCCTGTATCACACCGACCGAAAAGCCATCTTCAGCGTTGATCATCAATTGCACTTTAGCTTGACCGGTTGTAGTGAGATCGCGCTCAAAGTTGTGCGGAATGACAAGCACAAGGTCGGCGTTCCGGCTGAGCAACTCCCCGATACTCTCGTTGTCAGAAAAAGAGGTGCCCCTCAAGCGGAAATATCCGGCGGCGGTGAAGCGCTCCGTCAGTCGCTCCGAGAGAGCTGTACGATCTCGGTCCTGCAGGTGCATCGGCACTCGCTTGATATCGAAGGTTGCCGCGTTGGAGAGAATCACCAGTTGGATAAAGGGCATAACAATGATGATTGGCAGCATCCCCCGGTTGCGGAAGATCTGGATGAACTCTTTTTGCACCAGAAACCATATTGTACGCATCGCCTTATTCCATCTTGATTATCCGTGAGCCTCAACGCCTCGTCATAAGCCGACGGAGTGCCGGTGAGTTGAGAGGCCTACTATTGAAGCCTTGTCTTGAACTTTTTGACACTTGCCCCCATCAGCACCGTCGCCATCACGGCAAGCACAAGTGTCTCTTTCCAGATATAGCCGAAGCTTGTTCCCTTAAGCATAATCCCCCTCACAATAATCAAGTACCACTTTGCCGGAATAAGGTTGCTTATGAGGCGCAACGGCAGCGGCATACTCGCCACGGGAAAAATGAAACCAGATAGAAGAATGGTCGGCAAAAGCAGTCCGGCGAGAGAGATCATCATGGCAACCTGCTGCGAGTCGGTGATGGTGGAAATGAAGATGCCGAGCGAGAGGGCCGTCACAATAAAGAGGAGCGATTCGAGCATGAGCAAGGTAACACTCCCCCGGCAAGGCACGCCAAAAACAAAGGAGGCAAGCGCCACCACCGTCACCACATTGATAAAGGAGAGCAGAAAGTAGGGCACCACCTTGCCGACAATGATCTCCAACGGCTTGAGCGACGAGACCAGCAGCACCTCCATGGTACCGCTCTCCTTCTCCCGGGTAATGCTGATGGAGGTCATCAACGCCGAGACGAGCATGAGAATGAGGGCCATCAACCCCGGCACAAAGAGGTAGACACTTTTCAGCTCAGGGTTGAACATCATGAGCGGCACCGCCTCTACGCCGACCTGTGCCGCCTCGAATGCTGCGTTCCGGTACTCCTGAAGCACCGAAGCGGTGTAACCGGTGATGATTTTCGAGACATTGGGGTTTGACCCATCAGTAATCACCGAGACGGTCGCCCTCCCCTCCCGCATCATGCGCGAAGCAAAGCCCGTCTCAAACACAATTGCCTCGGTAATGCTCCCCTCAGAGAAGGCTTGCTCAATCTCTTTTGTTGAATGCAGTTCTTTCGTCAAAATAAAGTAGCCCGAGGAGGCGAGCTTGTCGGTAATTTCACGGGTAACCGTATCGTGCGACTGGTCAAAAATCCCGAGAGTGACTTCCTGAATTTCGTTGCGAATGGCAAAACCAAAGAGAAGCAACTGGATAAGCGGCATCCCGAAAAGAATTGCCGCCGTTCTGCGGTCACGAAAAATGTGGAAAAACTCCTTGAGCACAAAGCCCCTGAAACTGTGCATTCCTTTATTGGCTACACTTCGATAATCCGACGAACATCTTTCAGTAAAAGAAACAAATGATAAGGATCAACCGGTGATGGGATAAAATCAAAATGGGCATAAAATTGCTCACGCAAGAGATAAAGTTCAGGATCATAATGCAACTTCGCTTTCATCCGTTCCTGCAATTGTTCAGGCGTAAGTTGAGTGCGAGCAAGACCCAATTTATCTACACTAATTTGGGTAACAAGGCCGATAGCTAAAAATCGTCCCACAGTGTCTCCCTTTTTTAGTATTGAAAAATCCACCAAATATGTAACTCAAGGCTCAGGATGATTGCAACAATACAACCGGCACACCAGCAATACTTGCTGCTTGTTCGACACTCATCCCACTCTCTACCAACCGCCGGGCAACCTCAAGCTTGCCCTCTTCAATACCCTCCGCCTTACCCTCATCAAATGCCGTATTAATGACATCTTTCAAGTCTCGATATATCTTGAGGCTATCTTCGTAGGCCGCAACTTCCGCAGGTGAGTATTTTGCTATCTCTGCTATGTC
Source organism: uncultured Chlorobiaceae bacterium (assembly GCA_903840935.1). Lineage (GTDB taxonomy): Bacteria > Bacteroidota > Chlorobiia > Chlorobiales > Chlorobiaceae > Chlorobium. Next base: position 11,770 of record CAIMHT010000044.1, on the reverse strand, counting down.
AAATATTTTGCTTCCGAAGTCGGTGAGGGGTTGATGTAACGTTTTTTAAGCATCATGTCGTAGTCTGGTTGTACAGAAAAAATACAAGGCAGAGATGAAGTCACGTCAAGATAATCGACCGCTCTTCTGTTCATGCCGCTTCACTATCGGAAGGAGTGACCGCAATGCCTCGTTGACAGAGTCGTGATCAGGAAAATATTTGGCCACATCAGGATCAATAACAACGACATTTGTTCCCTCAGAATATTTTGCTGTATACTTACCCATTACGCCTTTGCTGAAATCATATTCCTCCAGCATATCAGAATCATCAGGCATTACTTTCATACTGTAACCTCTCATTTTTTGTCGCCTTTCTGGCGCTGATTATTCGAATATCATCACCCCGTTCCGTATGCACCACAATCAACACACGGTTTTTATGAGAGGTTCCAATAACAACAAATCGTTCCTCATTTTCAGAATGCAGGGGATCATGAAGCGTCAGTGACAAAGGATCTCCAAAGACTGTACTTGCCTCATCAAAAGAAATTCCATGTTTTTGTTCATTACTGAGCGCTTTTTGCTTATCCCACTCAAATAAGAGCATGTTCAGCTATTTTTCGATTTACTTTTAATCAATTTACAGCGCCCATCAACTAAAAATATAAAAAGTTTAGCGAACGTAACCCAAATCGAAATTTTTAACCTTCTTTAGTATCCCCATGTGCCAGCCTGTTTTCTCAAAGTTCAATGGCGTAGCAACTCTCCATCTATCCCCAGCAACCACTGCTGCATCTTCAGAGGGCAATCACGAGGGTTGCACCTACGTGTATTCCGTTCTTCCGGGGCGGGCAAGCTGGATGAAGACTTCGTTCATGCTTTCCGCCCTGTAATGCCGCTTCATCGCTTCTGGCCGGTCGAGGGCGGCCACGCGGCCATCAACCATAATGCAGAGGCGGTCGCAATATTCGGCCTCGTCCATGTAGTGGGTGGTGACAAAGATGGTGAGTCCGCGCCCGGAGGCTTCGTAGATCATGTCCCAGAAGCGGCGTCTTGTTACCGGATCGACACCGCCGGTTGGTTCGTCAAGAAAGACAATCTTTGGTTCATGCAGTATGGCGACTGAAAAGGCGAGCTTCTGTTTCCAGCCGAGGGGAAGCGACGCAAGGCGTACATCGGCCACCGCCACCAGCTTGAGCGTTTCAAGGAGCTGGCGGCTCTTTTCTTTTATGGCCTGAGTGGTGAGACCGTAGATACCGGCAAAGAAGCGGATGTTCTCGCGCACCGTCAGGTCATCGTAGAGGGAGAAGCGCTGGCTCATGTAGCCGATGTTCCGCTTTATTCCCTCCGAGCCGGTGTAGAGGTCGAACCCGGCAACCGTGGCCGTGCCGGAAGTAGGGGCGAGAAGGCCGGTCAGCATCCTGATGGCGGTAGTTTTGCCAGCCCCGTTCGCTCCGAGAAAGCCGAAAATCTCTCCGCCGTAAATGGTAAGTGAAAGAGCATCAACCGCCACGAAATTGCCAAACCGCTTGGTCAGTTTGTCGGTATGAATCACCAGTTCACTCATGGGGCACCCACTTCCGATCAAGAGTAAAGTCAAGGCTCAAGAAAATAAGGAGCTCACTCATGAGGCACTCCCTGGTTTCTCTTCCATAAGGGCGATAAAGGTATCTTCAATGCCGGGCTGAATCACCGAAACCGAAAGCTCCGAAAACCCTTGTGCATGGAGAGAGGCAAGAAGTTCATCAGCGCTGACGGAGGGACGGTTGTCGGTGTAGTGCAGGGCGCTGCCGAAGGCGTAGACGGAAGCGGCATGGGAAGAGGAACGCAAGACCGAGAGCAGCCGTCCTGTTTCGCTTGCACGGATGGCAAAAAGCGGTTCCGGGAAAAGGGTGGTGATGCCCGCCGGGGTATCGAGCGCAAGGATTCTCCCCTCCTGCATAAAGGCAATCCGGTCGCAGAGTACCGCCTCGTCCATGTAGGGTGTTGAGACGAGAATGGTCATCCCCTGCTCCCGAAGACGACGGAGCATAAGCCAGAACTCCTGGCGTGAGACGGCATCGACGCCGGTGGTGGGTTCATCGAGAAAGAGCACTTCAGGCCGATGCACCAGAGCGCAGGAGAGCGCGAGCTTCTGCTTCATCCCGCCCGAGAGCTTGCCTGCCCGTCTCGTTTTGAAGGGCTCAAGCTGACTGTAAATATCGCGGATCATCTCGTAGTTTTTTTCGACCGTCGTGCCAAAAACCGAGGCAAAAAAGCGGAGATTCTCTTCGACGCTCAGGTCAGGATAGAGTGAAAATTTGCCCGGCATGTAGCCTATGCGCTGGCGAAGTTCCCGGTAGGAGTGCACCACATCAAGCCCGAGCAGCTCTGCGCGCCCCTCATCGGCCAGAAGCAGGGTGACCAGAATCCGGATCAGCGTTGTCTTGCCTGCCCCGTCCGCACCAATAAGGCCAAAAAGCTCACCCTCACTGACCGCAAAATTGATCTCCCGAAGCACCTGAACGCGGCCAAAGCGCTTGCCGACACTGGCAACCAGCAGCGCCTCCTTCATGAGCCACGCTTTTTGGGCAACCTCATCTCGCCGGGCATCCCGATTTTAAGGCGGCCATCGGGGTTGTTAACCTGCACCTTGACCGCATAGACCATGCTCACCCGATCTTCCCTTGTCTGGATTATTTTCGGTGTGAACTCGGCTTTTTCGGAGATCCAGGTGATGCGCCCCTTGAGGCTCCTGCTGCCATCAATCAGCACCTCGACCTCTTCGCCAATCCTCACCTGCGGCACCTGCGCGCCACTCAGGTAAACTCTCAAAAACATGGTCTGGAGGTCGGCAATCCTGTAGAGCGCTTTGCCGTATGAGGTGAGCTCACCCTGCTCGATATACCGGGTAAGCACCACACCATCAACCGGATTGCGCACAACGCTCTTGCAGATCTGATCGTCGAGCTGGGCGATGCGGGCCTCCTTGGCGCTGATCTCTCCGGCAATGCCAGGGTTCTCCGTTTCAAGGGAGCGAATCTGCCGGTCGATCACAGCAATCCCGTTCTGGATGGTCTCAAGCTGTTTTGAGGGAACAGCCCCCTCACTCAGAAGCCGCCGGTAGCGCTCATCATCGCGCTTCATATTCCGCCGTTCCTCAAGCAGCACACCGATTCTGGCGGCAAGGACTGGTCGTTTGGCGGCAAGCGAACGACGCTCTGCCTGAAGCTGGTTGCGCGTGAAATGCAGTTGGGTGGTATCAATAACGGCGGCCACACTCCCTGCTGCCATCCGACTCCCCTCCTCGACATTCAGCAGCTCAAGCTTCCCGTTTGCTTCGGATGAAACAATAATCTCGGTTGCCTCAAAATTGCCATAGCCGTCCGACCGATCGCTCTGCTGGCAACCTGCAAAAGCAAGGGAAAGGAGGCAAAGCATGAATTTGACCGTTAAAAAAAATGGTGCCTGTCGCATGGTTATCGAGTGTTTTCAAGCAAGAAGATGAATACGGGTAAAGAGGTAATCGAGAGAGTCTTCGTTCAAGACCACCCTTGAAAAGCCTGTCGAGCCAAGTTCCATTGGGCGATTATCGCGGTCGCTGGTGAACTTGCGGCTCTGCTTGCCGTTGTACCAGTAGACCAGCCTGATTTTGTTTCCTTCGATTTCAAGGGCCGTGATGCCCCGTTTTCCAATGGCACAACCGGAGTTAAAAATACTTGGAATGGTGAGGTTATTGTAGAGTCCACTCCGGAGACCAATTTTTTTGCCCTGTTTGTAGCACTCCTCAAGCTCAACTTTCAGTGCTGCGATTTTTTGCTCGATAGCCGCACGTTTTTGACTATCTGCTGCCGGATAGGCCCTGCAAAGCTCCTCTATCCGATAGTTCAGAAAATCCACCTTTGAGAGCGATTCAAAGAGGGGACGATGGGTATGGCCTATGATCGAGACAATTTTTGCATGGTTGGAGAACTCATAAATCGATTTCTCGATGGCGAAGCGTCGGGTACTGTTGTAGGCGATAGAAAAACCCCTGATACCTACCGGTTTTATGATATAGCGGATAAAGAGGACAACAGCACGGCTCACTATCGGATAGGTCTCCCACAGAAGTACCGATGCCTGGTGGCCGTGAAACAGCAGAAGGGTCTCCTTGCCGTACTGAAACTTCAGCGATTCAACCATTGATGAAGCAAGCCGGTACTTCCTCTCCTCAAGCAACTCAGCGTCATGGTTCCCGTATATTTTCCAAAAAAAACCGTTCTGCTCAAACTTTAAAAAAAGGTCGTAGAGTTCGCCCCACACCGCCTCAATGCTCTCAAGCGGGAACTTGAAAAGCTCCTCAACATCACCATTAAGGACAAGGCTGTATTTTTCGGGCAGATAGTAGCTCCCGAGCATGGTTTTGACCAGATCGGAATTGCGCTTGAACTCATCGCGCCGTCCGCCATTGCCGATGTGCAGATCACTGAGAATCAGAACCTTTGAGGTGTTGTCCAAATTGATCGGCCTTGCATGCTGAAGCAAGTGCTCAAGATAGGGATGTTTTTTGTACTTGAAACTCATAGTGATAGAACCGTTCTTCCTTTCTCCGGAATATCTGCCATCCCGGAGGGAAGGCCCACTTCTGATATACTCAAAAAAAGTAACCCCCGCAAGATTGTACCCTGCCGGAAGAGGGTTTCACGTGTTGCAATAGAGAAGCAATCTTTCCCCTTTTTCGAGCGCAATTGAGGAAAAAAGAAAAAAAGAGCTTTCTTGTATTCCGAAACTCGACAAACAATGGTTCATCAATATTGAAGCTGCAAACATCTTGATCTCTCCTGTACGATTCCGCAAAATTTATACCATGCTGCTTCACCGCCAGCCTGACCTGACGGTTATCATGGATAACGTCAACAAGGCCTACAACCTGTCGGCCATTATCCGCAGTTGTGATGGTGTTGGTATCAATGAACTCCACGCTGTTTCATACCGTAAATCAATCTATACCGAACAAAATGCCGCTGCGGGTGCAAGCAAATGGCTGACGCTGACCCTCCATTCCGATATTGCATCGGCCTTCAGAACGGTCTCGCAGTGTGGTATGCAGATTGTTGTCGCAACCGGCAAGGAGGGGGCGATGGATTTCAGGGAGATCGATTATAGCCTTCCAACGGCCCTTGTGGTAGGCGCCGAGTGGGATGGCATATCGGAAGAGGCCATTCATGGAGCCGATCACGCCATAACGGTGCCGATGCTTGGCATGGTGGAGTCACTCAATGTCTCTGTCGCCACAGCGGTCATTCTCTTCGAAGCGCAACGACAGAGAGCGGCAAAGGGGATGTACAGCCAGGCACGTCTTAATCCAGAAAACTTTCAGAGAATGCTCTTTGAGTACACCCATCCGCGCCTGAGCCGTGAACTCCGCCAGGAGGGAGCACCCTACCCACCCCTTGATGCCCAGGGGGTAATCTGCACTCTTCAGGGAAGCGAAAGCGTCCGGTAGCTGTAGATAAAGGCAATGGTGCCAAGCCTTGAGTTGAGCCCCATAACCGGTACAAGGAACATGCTCTTCCCCTGCGGCAGCGCGTAGGAGACCTGAACCAATGCCCCAAGCTTCATTTGGGGGTAACGCTGCAAAAAAGAGCTTCCCTGCAGCTTTCGGTCAGTCGATACTTTTATGTTGCCTGCAGGGTCAAGCAGCATGATCACGCCAAACCCTTTGCGCTGAATCAGTTCGTTGAAATAGTCATCAATCTGGTCATAATTGGAGCGCATCAACTCCTTGCGCACCGACCAGGCAAGTGGCAGAGCAAAAAGCTGGATATCCTGGCGCTGAATAATCACCGAACGGCTCTCGGCAAGCTCCGCAAACTCTTTCACCTTTTGCTGCCCAAGGTAGCGGGTCAAAAAAATTCCCCCGACAAGCAGCGCAAAAGCCAGAGGGAGCGCAATCAGAAGAATGCGTTTCCAGATTGATGGCTTTGGCTGCAGGATTACACCGAAATCATTACTGCTCTTCATTGGTCGATGATGATGAGGTTGACTCAGCAAAACGGTTAAGATAGAATGCCTCTTTTTCCTCCATCACGGTGCGCTCCTCGGGCGACTGATCATCATAGCCTATAAGATGCAGTGCCGAATGGATGGTGACGCGCAGCAGTTCCTGCTGAAAATCAACCGAGAATCTGGCAGCATTCTCCTTCACCACATCAAGCGAAATATAAAACTCGCCATCGACCTCACTCCCCGTGCTATAGGGGAAGGTGATGGTATCGGTAGGATAATCGTGGCCAAGAAACTCACGATTGATGCGCTGTATCATTTTATTGCCGCAGTAGACGCCAACGATTGACTCAACCGTGCACCCCTCAGTCTCCATAACGAGACGTAATGCACGCTCAATGGGTTGCTCCGGAATCTCTTTTTTAGTGGTGTTATGGATTTGCAGCATCATCCGGGGAGGGTTTGTGATGAGTTGATAAGGGCATCAATATGCTTGATCTGATTTTTGCGCACCCTGAAGGTGAGTTCAACCTCTTCATCAACATAGCGCTTGTCGATAACTTCAGTATGCTCGTAGAGGTAAGTAATCAGCTTGTAGTTGGAGACATGCACACTGATCTTGCGCTCTGCATACTCGCGGGCAACCTGCTCGCCGATCATCTCCTTGAGCAGCGCAATATTGACCCCGTTGATAGCGGATATACAGACGGCATCGGGATACTTCTCGCGGATTTCTGCCAGACGCACGGGATCGTCAACCGCATCCATCTTGTTGAAAACCTCGATGATGTTATCGTGCTCAACGCCAATCTCCTTGAGGGTCTCGCGGACAACCTCTCTCTGGTCCTCAAAACTGTGATGGCTGATATCAATCACATGGAGCAGAAAATCGGCCTGCAGCACCTCGTCAAGGGTCGATTTAAAACTCTCGACCAGGGTATGCGGCAGTTTGCGGATAAAACCAACGGTATCGGAGAGTAAAACAAGCTTGTTGATGTTCAGCTCCAGACGGCGGGTTTTGGTGTCGAGTGTGGCAAAGAGCCTGTTTTCAGCAAAAGCCTCAGCCTCGGGGCAGAGAACGTTCATCAGGGTAGACTTGCCGGCATTAGTATAACCCACAAGGGAAACTCTCGGAACGGTCTGCCGCCCACGGGTCTGGGTATCGTGCTGCAGCGAGACCTCCTGAAGCTTCTTTTTCAGGAGGGAGATCCGGTTACGCACCAAACGGCGATCGGTCTCAATCTGGGTTTCGCCCGGCCCCTTGTTGCCGATTCCACCCTTCTGTTTCGATAGATGAGTCCACTGCCCGGAGAGGCGGGGCAGCATATATTCAAGTTGGGCAAGCTCCACCTGCATCTTTGCCTGGGCCGACTGCGCCCTGATGGCAAAAATCTGCAAAATCAGGCCGGTACGGTCAATCACCTTGCACTCAAGCGTCTTTTCAAGGTTTCTTGCCTGTGCAGGGGTAAGATCATCATCAAAAATGACGAGATCAATCTCCTTCTCCTTGACAAAGAGCACAAGCTCCTCAACCTTCCCTTTTCCGATACAGTAAGCCGGGTCACGCAGTTTTTTGTCCTGTATGAACGATTCTACCACATCCGCTCCAGCGGTATCGGCAAGAAAAGCAAGCTCATCGAGATACTCCTCAACAAGGGATCGTGGTATTTCGGGGGGAGAGCAGAGGCCGACCAGAATGGCCTTTTCCCTCCTGTTTTCAGGGGTGACAGTATTCAACGGTGCAGTAATAAATTACGTAAGTATTTGAATGATAAAGGGCTGCTATATGGCATGTTGCTATATTACAACCATTGTTTTATCTTGACAGCTCATTGTTGTAAACGTACTCAGTCGATAAAAAGGTACACATTTTTGCTTTCACCCCACACCGCAAAAGGGTAAAAAAGCTGTGGCGACCAGAAGAGGCCCATAAAAGCGCATATCAGATGAATCTGAACGATAACCGAAACAATGCAGTGACGGAGCCTGACAAGGTGATAACACTCGAAGATGCTTACAGCTACTGTCGGCAGATTTCAAAAGATCATGCAAAAACCTTCTACCTTGCAAGCATGTTTCTGCCCAAAAAACAGCAGAAACCTATTTTTGCCGTTTACGCCCTGCTGCGCACGGTTGATGACATTGTCGATCTGGCGGAAGTGAAACTGAGCAACGGCCTCATTACGAGTAACGAGATTGAGAGGTTGCTTGATGGCTGGAAATCGAAGCTTCTCTGCTGCTACGCCGGCAAAACCGACAATGATCCTATCATGATGGCCTGGCACGACACACTGAAAAGCCATTCGATCCCGATAGAGCTTCCGCTCGACCTGATGGATGGTGTTGCCATGGATATCGACTTCAAGCCATTTGAGACCTTTGACGAACTCTACGTCTACTGCTACAAGGTGGCCGCCGTCGTTGGACTGATGACCTCCGAAATTTTCGGCTACAGCGACAAGCAAGCGCTCGAACACGCCATAGAACTCGGCATTGCCATGCAGTTGACCAACATCCTGCGCGACGTCGGTGAAGATGTTGACAGGGGAAGAATCTACCTTCCGCTTGAGGATCTGCGCCGTTTCGACTACACAAGTGAAGAGCTGATGCAGAAAACCATGAACGACAACTTCCTCAATCTGATGAAGTTTCAGGTCGAACGGGCGAGAAGCTACTACCGCTCCTCCGAAAAAGGGATTCCCATGCTTGAAAAACGGAGCCGCTTTGGTGTCGCTATCAGCAGCGTCAACTACGGCAACATTTTAACCGCCATCGAAAAAAACCGGTACGATGTCTTTTCAAAAAGGGCCTATCGCTCTTTTTTCCAGAAAATAAGCACCATTCCCTACGTCTGGTATAAAACCCGAACCTGCTCCTGACGGGCTTGAGCATGCAGACTGACCATATTTTTTAACTTACAGAATTTCAAGAGGCCACCGACCATCATGCAGAAAGAGAACGAACCGAACAAAAATATTCCGGAACAGCCAACCCCGATTTCGCTCAACGACCAGATGCAGCGCCGTCTTGAAGAGCGCCTGCAGCTTATGGATGCGGGAGTCAACCCCTACCCCACCCACTTTGAGGTCACCCACTCCTCCCTGGAAATCATAGCCAATTTCGTGGAAGAGGCCAAAACTCCGGTCTCGGTGGCCGGACGCATCATGACCATCCGAAAAATGGGCAAAGCCTCCTTTTTCCACCTTCAGGACTCGGCAGGCCGAATCCAGATATACATGAAAAAAGATGAGGTTGGCGACGCTACCTACGACACCTTCAAACTGCTCGACATCGGCGACATAATCGGTGTCAAGGGCTTTACCTTCAAAACCAGAACCGGTGAAATCTCCGTCCATGCCGAATCGCTGGAGCTGCTCACCAAATCGCTGCGCCCCATACCCGTCGCCAAAGAGAAAGAGGTTGATGGAGAAAAGGTTGTTTTTGACGCCTTCAGCGACAAGGAGCTTCGTTACCGCCAGCGCTATGTTGACCTCATCGTCAATCCGGAGGTCAAAGAGACCTTTATCAAACGGAGCGTTATCGTCTCCTTCATGCGCAACTCTTTTACCGGCAACGGCTGGCTCGAAGTTGAAACCCCGATTTTGCAGCCTATCTACGGTGGCGCGGCGGCCCGTCCCTTCACCACGCACCACAATGCGCTCGACATGCAGCTCTACCTGCGCATTGCCAACGAACTCTACCTCAAACGGCTTATCGTCGGCGGTTTTGACGGCGTCTTTGAGTTTGCCAAGGATTTCCGCAACGAAGGGATCGACCGCTTCCACAACCCCGAATTCACCCAGGTTGAGCTTTACGTTGCCTACAAGGATTACAACTGGATGATGACGATGGTCGAAGAGCTCTTCAGCCAGACCGCCCTCGCGGTCAACAAGAGCGAAGTCACCACCTTTCTCGGCAACGAAATCAGCCTCAAGCCACCCTTCCGCCGCCTGAGCATTATCGACGCCATTACGGAATACACCGGCAAAAATATTGCTGGCCAAACCGAAGAGCAACTGCGCTACACAGCCAAAGACCTCGGCCTCGAACTTGACCCGAAAATCAGCAGCGGCAAAATTATTGACGAAATTTTCGGTGAATTTGTTGAGCCCAAGCTCATTCAGCCAACCTTCATCATCGACTACCCCACCGAGATGTCGCCCCTTGCCAAGGAGCACCCATCACAGCCCGGCATTGTTGAGCGCTTTGAACTGATCATCGGCGGCAAAGAGGTCTGCAACTCCTTCTCCGAACTCAACGACCCCGTCATCCAGCGTGAAAGGCTCGAATCGCAGGCCAAACTAAGGCAGCGCGGCGACGAAGAGGCCATGATTGTTGACGAAGACTTCCTTCGCGCCATTGAATACGGTATGCCTCCATGTGCGGGCATTGGCATCGGTATTGATCGCCTCGTTATGATTCTGACCGGGCAGGACTCCATCCGGGAGGTCATCTTCTTCCCGCATCTGAAACCGGAGTAGGGTGGGGCAATAGTTTAGCGCGGGTTTTGGATGAGGTAATCAAGTCAGTGAGTCAGGGCAAAATTGATAACATTTTGACTGAGCCAAATGCCATGCTCGCGCATCCTGCTTATTGCATCAATTGATATTCGATACCCTGCAGATTTTGCTTTGAGCAGTACTCCGATAGCTCCGGTAACATTCAGGTTCGACAAACGAGCAGTGCGCCTGCCAAGTATTTCATCAATGCATACCAGATTGATGCCAAGCTGTAAGGCCGTTTTTATAACCGATGCTTCTCCGCTATCAAGCGTGTTTTGCAGATAAGGCATTAGCACCTTTGGCTCAGGACGAATGTCTAACCAGAATGACTGCTCAAACACCTCAACCCCAAAAGCATCCCTACCACCAGCCCGGATTTTGTTGGCCACCTCATAGGGCACGATTACCCTTGAATACAGACAACGAAGCACATCAAGATTGCCGGTTGCGGCGGTCAATGCAATAAACGGCTTGGTGTTGATAACAACCACTTTAGTTTGATCAGGCATTGCTGACATCCTGGGCAAGTTCATTCTGATCCAAATCAATCATTGGTACACCGTACCGATGCAGCTCAGCCAGAAATTCGACCCTGCTCATCCCAATAAACGCAGCAGCCATTCCCGAGGACAGCCGTTTCATTTCAAAAAGTTTGATGGCCATGGCCAGTTTGGCCTCTTTTATGAATTGCTGCGGTGTGCATTGAGCTGCATCAGACAGATTGCTTGGCACTTCAAGAAGGAGTTGCATGGTTTTCTATGGTCCAGCATGATTGGGATACCCTGATTGGTTAAGGTCAACCAATAGTCAGGAAACACATTTTTAACGGAAAAAATCGATTTTTATTTCCATAACGTCGGGCCACCTTCGGTGGGCATTTCTGTAGTCGGTTGTAACCAAAACATTTTGGCGTGCAGCGGTTCGTCCCTCACCTCCGCTCACCAAAATGTTGGTTGATTGATTGATTGTGCGTCAATGTTGTAGGAGAATCCAGCATCGGACGAGAAACTCACGAAACGATGCTCGACCACTACCAGCACACCAAAAATCTGCTGGTAAGCTAAAGTCCAAAAAAACTTGTCTTTTTATAAACCGTTATAACCTGTCGGTCAAACCTCCCGGCACACCCCCGTAAGCTTTTTTATCATTTTGCTGTTTTGGGCAAAGTAATGATGACGGTGGTGCCGCGCATTGGAGCGCTTTTAATCCTGATAGTGCCATTCATCTCCTTGATGATTCCATAACTGATCGAGAGACCGAGGCCGGTTCCTTTTCCTGACTCCTTGGTTGTATAAAAGGGATGCATGATGTACTCCATA
>CAIMHT010000043.1 GCA_903840935.1 uncultured Chlorobiaceae bacterium | reverse complement strand
CTTTTCTACAAATCCTGAGTGTCAGTGTTTTTGAGAAAGTCGATATAAATCAATTAGTTACGAATTCTGCTGGCACAATTGAGAACACCTATACCTCTAACCAGTTAGATTTATTTAACTTATAACCGGACAGTAGTGATTGCTGAACATAAAATCTCGTATTCATTTAAAAGTTAAAACGATGAGAAGCCCGATAACAGGCAGGGAAATGACCCTGAAACGGGAACAGCGGATCATGGGATTCCGTAAAAATAACTATCCGGTTCAATACCACTATTACTACTGCAACGATAGTAAGCAGCAGTTCACCAGCACTGAGCTTGATGAGATTAACCTGATTCAGGTGTACAATCAGTACCGGGATGAGCATAACCTCCCTTTTCCGGAAGAGATAAGCGCAATAAGGGCGTCCTATGAATTGTCAGCAGCCAAAATTGCGGAAATACTCGGGTTAGGAACAAACACCTACCGAAACTATGAGCAGGGTGAGGTTCCCAGTGAATCGAATGCCCGACTGATACAGGTTGCTCAAGAGCCGGAGGAGTTTAAGAAAATTGTATACCTGAGTGGCGCTTTGCAGGGAAAACAACAGGAAAAACTGACTGCGAGGATTGAACACCTGATAGAAAATCGTAAAAAAACAAGTTGTGTTGATCTTGAAGAGTATTTTCTTGGTTCAAAACTGCCCGATGAATATTCCGGTTACAGAAGACCCTGCCTCGGAAAACTCTGCGAAATGGTTCTCTTTTTTGCGGAACAACTTAAACCATGGAAGACCAAGCTGAACAAACTGCTCTTCTATGCTGATTTCCTGCACTTTAAAACAACCGGATATTCGATCAGTGGCACCCGTTATTGTGCAATTTCCATGGGCCCGGTACCGGATAATTTTAACAGCATATTTGAGTGGATTGAAAAACAGGGTGACGTCACTGTTGAAGAAAAGGAATTTCACAATGGCGGAACAGGTGAACAATTTTTTCCTGGAAATGGTTGTACATTCAATGCCAAAATGTTTTCAGCGGAAGAGCTGCATACGTTAACAATAGTAGCCGAAACTTTTTCCCGTATCAGTACCAGAGAAATTATCAGGATCAGCCATGAAGAAAAAGCATGGATTGAAAATGTTCACGCAAAGAGCCAGATGATCAGCTACCTCAAGTACGGGTTTGACTTGAAAGCCGTTTAAGCATTACGACGCCTGGTAGCTGCTATAGGCCTTGCGTACCCCACGGCTGGTAAAAATGAGTGTCACCGCCGCCAGAATTGTTACGAGACAGCCGAGGCGGATGGCAAACCCGGTGCCGAAGTGTTCGGAGAGATAGCCTATTTCAAGGTTGCCAATTGGCATGAAGCCCATGAAAATCATCATGTAGAGGCTCATCACCCTGCCACGAAAACGGTCGTCAACCGTGCTCTGGATGGTGGCGCTGATGGTTGATACGGCTGAAACAAGCCCGAATCCGCTGACAAAGAGAGCGGCGAGCGCCACCGGAAGGGCGGTGGTGTAGGTAAAGCCGATAAGGGCGAGAGCGAAGAGGATTGTTCCCCCGGCGATGAAGACAAGGCGGTCAATCTTTCTGGAGTAGATGGAGACGAGCACGGTGCCAACAACCGAGCCGAGACCCGACACGCCGTAGAGGTAGCCCATGCCTGACGCATCCATGCCGAAGGTACGCTTGGCAATAACAGGCAGCATGGTAACGTAAGACCATGCAAAAATTGAGATGACCGCAATAAACAAGATACTTGTTCTGATCAGTGGATGATTCCAGGAATAGTGCAGCCCCTCCCTGATTGCCTGCAGGGGATTCTGTGTGTTTTTTGCGACCGGCTCTTTTTGCGTGTTCTTCATGGAGAGCAGGGAGAGGAGAACGGCAAAAAAACTGACCCCGTTGACCAGAAAGGCGCTGCCCGTACCGGTAGCCGATATCAAAAAACCGGCAATGGCGGGCCCGATAACCCGTGAAACGTTATAGATCGCTGAATTCATGGCAATGGCTGAGGGGAGATGTTCCCGCTCCACAATTTCGCTGAGAAAAGCCTGGAGTGCGGGCACGTTGAGGGCATTCACACAGCCAAGAAGAAATGAAAGCACAAGAATAATCCAGATAGTCACCGTACCAGTCACAGCAAAAATGCCAAGGATAAACGCAAGCAGCATGGCCGCAGACTGCGTCCAGAGCAGAATGGTGCGCCTTGGATAACGGTCAACAACAACGCCTCCAAAGAGAGAGAGAAAGAGGGTTGGTAGTGTGGAGGCCGCAGCGGCAAGCCCCACGTCAAAGGCGGAACCGGTTATTTCGAGCACCAGCCACCCCTGCGCCACCATCTGTATCCAGGTGCCAACCATAGAGATCACCTGCCCCGGAAAATAGAGCCGGAAATTCTGACTCTCAAAGGCGGGAAACGCTGAAAGCAGTTGGCCGGAAAGGCCTCGACGCCTTCGAGGCTCCGTCATTTCAGGATTGGTTGGGGTGGCCGGTTCAGCAGGTAAAATCATCGCATCAAAACATCTTCAGTTATACTCATTCTTCAGCGTTCAAAGGTATCAAAAGAAAGCGAAATTTCTTGCTGATTTAGCACCGATACCAGAGAAAACAGGTTACGGCTGAAGGCGAAGAGCCATCGGCTGATTGATCATAAGAGATGCAATTCTCTTCCTCTTTCAAGAGAATTAGCCGTACATTAACGCAGCCATTACCGATGACAATGGTGATGGTCATAGTGTTAACTTTTATCAACAAGAAAAAAAAAGGAGTTTTTCCAATGAATGTTGTTAATCCGGAAGCTATCGGGTTGTTCGGGCTGATGATCACCGTCTGGGTGTTCGGACTTGAACAGTTGGGATTCGGACTTGACAAGGAGACAGATCACGCAAAACTGGGACGCAATCTCGCCCATATCGCCCTCTGGTTCGGCGGTGTTGCGCAGCTTTTCACCGCAACCTGCATGTATCTGTTCGACATGGGGTTGCCTGCTGACATCAGGATTTACCTGGGCACCATCTTTGCTACATACGGGCTTTTCTGGGTTATTGTCGCCATGCATTTCTACAACCCCGGCGACAAAAAGATCTATGCCCACATGTTTCTCGGTATTTTTTTTATCACGGCAGTTTTCAGCTACAAGGCCATTCTTCTTGGTAAAATCTGGCCTTTGGCTACGGTGCTGCTGCTCATCAACCTGCTGACCATCCTGCTGCCGTTTACGTGGTACAAGCAGAACACTGTCATTACAAAAATCTGTGGTGCAACGAATGTTGCTATCGGCCTTTGCGCCATTCCACTGCTCTTCAAGGCCCTGGGCGTGTAACTGTTTGCACATCTTGCCCGAAACAGCCATCAGTTTTACGGCTGTTTCGGGCCGCACCGATACCACCCCACGTTTCAGCTCCAGCGTAAGAGTTTTTACTATTTTTCTGAAGGAAGAGCCCAAGCAATAAGGCCTCCAGTTCAGCAGATCTTTGGATTGAAAAACTCACAGGATAAGCTCACCACCGCAGACCCGAAGAATCGTATTGATGAATGCTTTCAGCGCCGGGCATTGATTGATTGCCACCATCAAATCATTACCAAGCAGAATGTTACCAGCATCACGAGTTTTAATATAACCATGATTACACGTGCCAATCCTGAACATCTCAATAAGACGGTGAGCTGGCAGATTACCATGGTTCACCTTTTCCGGATTTCCTGAGGGAGCAGCCTTGTTATGACCCGCAAGTTTCTGAATCTTGGGCCAGTAGGGTAATAACCATGCCTCAAAATCGTGCTGAGCCGCGTGGGGATGAAAACGCGGTTCTTCTCCAACCCATTGCCGCATTTTTCTTTTTGCATCGGCTGCGTCAAGAAACTCAGGAGGCTGCGTACCTGTATAAACATCTGTCAATGCAATAACATGATCTGCCGGGTTTCTGCCTTTATAAAAGTTTTCAACAACACGTTTCAGTTTGTCATCTGTTGGAATGCGCCCATTATAAGGAAAAAAGTCCAACGCAGGCATCCTGCCTGAGAGACGATGCTTCAAAAAATCAAGCAAATAGGGCTTGAAAGTTTTTTCGGTTTTCCCCTCAACCAGTATGGTTATCTTCATGAACGCCCCCCCATTCGCCCCATCTGCCACAACTCATCAAGAGTGTATTCGCCGAGCCAATGATCGAGATCAAGCTGGTCGGCCCAATTAGCAGTAGAACAACCATCTTCATCAATATCCATAACGATCACCTCTTCAGGCTTCAAAAAGCGTATAAACCTGTCTGAATGGGTCGCAATAATCAACTGCGTTCTCGTTGACGCTTCACGCATCAGGTCAGCAAGCAAGCTTAACAGCTCAGGATGCAGACTGACCTCCGGTTCATCAATCATGGTAACCGTAGAAAGATTGGGGCTTTGCAGGAGCGATACAAGCCAGAGAAAACGAAGCGTGCCTTCAGAGAGCTCATTCATATACATTGGCTTGCTGAAGTTCCGGTCTTTCCAGGTCATTGCCAGCATCCCGGCGGCGACTGGTGGAAAACTTATCTCTTCAAAATCAGGAAAGGCCGCCCTGAGCGAATCCGTAATGACATCGAACCGGTTTCGGTCAGTTTCTCTTAGATAGTAAAGATAGGGAACAAGATCCTCACCGTCAGGACCGGGCAATGTCGCAGGCTTCATTTGCTGCGGCAATTTCACCGGAGCACGTGGGCTAACATCAAGAACATGGTATTGTGTGGCGGTTGCAAGAATGCGCCGAAGTTCCTCAGGTTGACGATACATTTTCGGAACCTGTGCAAGCGCAGTTTCTATAGGGTTTTGTTCCCAATCAGGTGTGCAAAGTCCTTTTTTCCCGTTTTTTCCTTGCTCATAATAACGAATGCGCCCCTCTGAAGAATCAATATGCTTAAACGGTTCCGACTCAGAATATCCATCTCTTTTTTGTGAAAGAATCTCCCTTGATATAGCATAGCCATTCCCTTTCGGAACAAGAGACAAATCGTACTCAAGAAGTTCATGATCGGGAACTTCCATTTCAACAATAAAAGAGAGCTCTTCACTTTTGCCCCGTGTCAGGATGTTTGCTATCCCGCCAAATTTCGAAAGAGTGCCATTCAGATTACCAGAGGCTGAAGCGGAAAGCGTGGTACACGCATCAAGCAGAGAGGTTTTTCCAACTCCATTTGCACCAATCAGCACCATAAAGGGCCTCATGGGCAGCTCCAAAGACCTCAACCTGCGAAATCCGGAGATTTTTATCCGATTAATTTTGAACATGTCTACTCCATTGAAACATACCTGATGTTTGATACACGAAACTTGCTCCCGTTGTAAAAAGTAACGAATAATTTATGATCATTATCCACAACAATTCCGGGAAACCATTGTTTTTTCGGATATTGACCGTTTGCATGTTGTTCTGAAGCACCTGTTATTCTATTTTATAACTTCTTTTGAATCATGGAACAAGCCTGAAATTACCTGTCAAGACATGATGATTGAAAATGAGCCGATTACCCCTGCAGGATAGCCAATGATAGCACTGCATATCTCCATATTTGACGGTGTCCCGTTCCTTTGGAGTGAGGGAAAAAAGATCGGTATGCCGAAAGAGTTGCGACTGGCAATGGATGGCATTCGCATGATTTCCCTGCGCAGCAACACCACAAAAGAGTTTTGTGTCTGGCTGCCCTGCAGGGGAGAAAAACCTGTTCCATCTTCTCCGCTTGTCGGCACAGGGCCCGAAATGATGGGCGAGGAGAGCCTCAAAGCGTTTCCGATTACCGCGCTTCGGCTGAATTCCACATCATTGTTTGAGCTTTCCCTGCTCTCCGAAAAGGGCAACATCCCCGGAAGTGGCGTCATCTTCGGAAGCTCTCTCCTCTGGATACGGCAAGTTCGAAAAATTGCACTGAATATCATCAGAAGCGAGTCGCTGCTGCCTTCGATGGTCAGAAAAGATACATTTCAGGAGGCCCTGTGGCAGCCACTCCCCGACAGTGCGACATCACAGTCGCTGGAAAAACTTGCGGCGACCATGCCTGCGGTATGCCGTTCGCTCAGCCGTACCGACACGCAACCACCGGAAGTGCCAAAACGGTTGGCGCTCCGGAGGCTTCTCTCTTTCATTGTCAATGTGCTGGTACGTCCTTCTGAGAAAGCGGGTACATTAAAAATCAACGAATTCGAGAGCGTCCATGATGCATGGCTTCATGCGCTGTCGAGCAGTGATGCAAGGGTGAACTGGAAAAATGAGCAGGAGATTGAGCAATTTTCCTGTCAACTCAACGCATGGCGCCGTCCAATTGAGATCCATGAACGCTCACCCTTCAGGTTCTGCTTTCAATTGACCGAGCCCGCGCTGAAAGGGAAAAAACAGGATCGCTGGCATGTCGGCTAT
>CAIMHT010000042.1 GCA_903840935.1 uncultured Chlorobiaceae bacterium | reverse complement strand
ATCTTCAACCAGCGGAAGGCAAGCGCACCTCTCCGGGAAGCCTTGACCTCCATAGGAATCTGGTCAGTCGCACCACCAACCCTCTTGCTCCGAACCTCAACAACCGGTGCAATATGCGACATGGCCTTGCGGTACACTTCAAGCGGATCCTCTCCAGCAAGTTTTTCGGCAATGATAGCAAACGCATCATAGACTATCTTTGTAGCAACAGCCTTCTTACCATCAAGCATCACAGCATTGATAAAACGGGCAACACTTTCGTCCCCGTAACGGAAATCAACACCGATTCTTTTATAGCCAACTTTTTTGGGCATGTTCTTCTCTGAATTTATGATTCTATTTTAACTACCTCTTACCCTTGCCCTTTACAGGAGCCGGAACACCGGCTTTCGGCTGCTTGGCACCGTACTTCGACCTGCTCTGCTTACGATCAGCAACACCAGACGTATCGAGCGAACCACGCACAATATGATAGCGCACACCAGGAAGATCCTTTACTCTGCCGCCGCGAATCAAAACAATTGAATGCTCCTGCAGATTATGACCTTCTCCCGGAATATATGCCGTAACTTCAATCTTGTTGGATAACCGTACACGCGCAACTTTCCGTAACGCGGAGTTAGGCTTCTTTGGAGTAGTTGTGTAAACACGCGTACAAACCCCGCGTTTCTGCGGGCACTTTTCAAGCGCTGGTGACGCTGTTTTTGAGGCTTTTACACTTCTTCCGAGCCTGATGAGCTGCTGAATCGTCGGCATACTGAAACTCTCTTTCTTTTTAAAAAACCTCTGATTACAAAAAAACGCAATGCAATGCTTAAAAATCCATAAGGACAGACAATGTAAGCGAATTATGAAAAAAACCAAAACCTAAATGAATATATTTCGTCTTCTGAAGAAAAAAAATCTTCCCATCCCCGGCCACTCCGCTGAACAGAGCAACCGCCCCTGCGAAGCTCTCAAAAACTTCCCTTTATTACTATAGAGCTCTCTTCGCGAACCCGTCTCAGCATGACGCCAAAGCTGATGCGGTACCTCCATTCGTCCTGCACCAACTGTAACCCTTCACGCAAACAGCTCCAAAGTTTCCAGTTCAACAAACTCCTGCCAAATGGAATCCACGAATTTCCAGCCAGATGCACCTGCAATGCCAGCGTGCTTTTACCAACTTGACGTGGTCCGTAGTGTGCCTGAATACATTAACGGGGGATCTGATTCGATCCGTTGTATCAGAAGTATCTTTTGAGAGAACTTGATGATCATAAATTTTACTCAGTCAATAAAGTAATGTTACTCAACAGAATTAACCGTAATTATAATTCACAAATTATCATTATAATGTCAGTAAATATTATCGTTATGACAAGCAGAGCCACACCACTATACCCCGCTTCGGCGAAAGAGATGGACGCATTGGGGCAACGCCTCAGAGACGCGAGGCTTCGTCGTCGCTTTTCCATGGAGACCGTCTGTGCCAGGGCCAACCTTTCACGTCCAACACTCTACAAAATTGAAAACGGCGACCCATCTGTCGCCATAGGCTTCTACGTTCAGGTGCTTTGCGTTCTCGGGCTGTTGGCGGATTTGTCATTGATCGCCAAGGAGGATGTATTGGGCCGTCGCCTGCAGGACGAATCGCTTCCCCAGCGGAGAAGGGCACCACGCAAAAAAGCACCTGCAGGAGCAAGTGATGGCGAAACGTAAGCAGTATCTCGCCCATCCAATGCAACCGAAAAGCAGTTGCAAATATTGACTCTATATTGTGCGTTAGGATATGAGTAAAGACCAAAAACTTGTTTTAAGGCTTCTTTCAAGGCCTAAAAACTTTACATATAATGAATTATGTAGAGTTCTCAACTCATTGGGTTATGAAGAGAGCCAAAGCGGAAAAACATCAGGATCAAGAGTGGCATTTATTGATAAAAGCACCAGGCATATTATCCGTTTACATAAGCCACAACCAGGTAATGAGTTAAAACAATACCAAATTGAACAGGTCGTTGAGGAACTGAAATCAAGGGGACTTTTATGAAAGACGTTCTGGTTTATAAGGACTATACAGGATCGGTACACTTCAGTGCAGATGATGAGGTGTTTTTTGGCAAGATCGAGGGTATCGAAGATCTTGTTTCATTTGAAGGCAGTAGTGTCATTGAGCTGAAAACGGCATTTGAAGAGGCCGTTGGTGATTATATCGAGCTATGTAAAGAAAGCGGCAAGAAAACTGAGAAGTCATATAAAGGGAGCTTCAATGTCCGAATAGCCCCTGACTTGCACAAAAAAGCAAAACGGCTTGCCTTGATGAAGGGAATGTCTT
This sequence comes from uncultured Chlorobiaceae bacterium, assembly GCA_903840935.1. GTDB lineage: Bacteria > Bacteroidota > Chlorobiia > Chlorobiales > Chlorobiaceae > Chlorobium. The sequence goes on along the minus strand of CAIMHT010000042.1, from coordinate 774 downwards.
TAAACCTGTTTATTCAAAAAGCGGTTGAAGAAGAGGTCATTCGTGAAAGTAGTAATGTGTAACTCGAAGGTGCAGAACAATCTCTCCGACCGGTAGCGTATTGAACGCATACGTTTATCAAAACTTATCGCTGGAACAGTGTTTGGAAGCAGTTGAAAACGACCCATTTTTTAATTCGCACTCGTCAAGCAAAGATAACCTCAACAATTAAAAAGAGATACTAACATGCCAATGACAATAAAAAAAATTGAATCAGAAGCTCTCAATCTGGATATGCACTCCCGAAGCAGGCTCGTTGGCAAGCTACTCTTGAGTCTGGACGAGCCAACAGTGTCGGAAGTCGAACAACTTTGGCTGGATGAAGCAGAAAGACGACTTGATGATTATCGCGCAGGGAAGGTTCACGGTATTTCTGGTAACGAAGTATTCAAAAGAGCGATAAGCGAGTTGTCATGAACTTCGAATTCTTGCCGGAAGCAGATGAAGAGTTTCGGGAGGCTTCCCGCTACTACGAAAATGCAGCTCCCGAAGTAGGCTTGGCATTTATTGCTGAAGTTACATAGTGCCTGACAGAAAACCCCTGTTTTTTGAAAATCTGACAATCCCATCATAATCAAAAACTGTCTATTGTTGGCCCAGCGGAGATTTTTTTGCGTTTTTCGAGATATGACAAGAGCAAACAACTGAATTGTACATCAACAAGCTTCATCACGGACGTATTCATCCCTGCGAACTTATGAGAAGACCTCGTTTCGGAGTCTGATCAGGCGGCTT
>CAIMHT010000041.1 GCA_903840935.1 uncultured Chlorobiaceae bacterium | reverse complement strand
GATGTACAATTCAGTTGTTTGCTCTTGTCATATCTCGAAAAACGCAAAAAAATCTCCGCTGGGTCAACAATAGACAGTTTTTGATTCTGATGGGATTGTCAGATTTTCAAAAAACAGGGGTTTTCTGTCAGGCACTAAATATTCTAATATTGATAGCACTACTACTCATAATCGACTATAGCCCACCACACCCAGGGCACTGTTGATCTGGCATCATGGCTTGAGCAACTTGGCATATCCCATGACCTCCAGAAACATTACCGCAAAAGCGGCTGGATGGAATCCAGCGGCACCGGTGCGCTGAAACGGCCAGGTGAAGAGGTGACATGGCAAGGGGCGCTCTATACCCTGCAAGCACAAGCCAAGCTACCGCTTCATGCCGGGGCGCTCACGGCCCTTGCTTTGCAGGATTTTGCGCATTATGTGCGTTTTGGCAAACAGACCGTCTCTTTATTTTCTCCCATCAAAACACGTTTGCCGGAATGGTTCAGAAACTATGACTGGCCGCAACTGATCGTCCATGAAAGAACATCATTCCTGCCAAACGACATCGGTATAACCGATCTGCAGTTGCCCTTGTTTTCCATACGCATATCTTCCCCGGAGCGGGCAATTCTCGAATGTCTCTACCTTTCTCCGGATACCCTGAATCTGGTTGAGTGCTATCAGATAATGGAAGGCTTGACAACACTTCGCCCGCAAGTCGTACAGTATCTTCTTGAGCAATGCCGTTCAATCATGGTAAAACGCCTTTTTCTCTACATGGCCGAAAAAGCCAGACATGAGTGGTTTAAGCGCCTTGATCACGCTAAACTTGATCTCGGAAAAGGAGCAAGAAGTATCGTTAAAGGCGGCGTTTATGTTGAAACATACGCTCTCAACCTGCCAGAGGAGCTGGTAAAGTTATGATAGAGTCAATGTATCGCCAGCAGGTTAACCTTCTGCTTCAGGTATTGCCCCTTATGGCCAAAGAAAAGGTCTTTGCGTTAAAAGGTGGTACAGCAATCAATCTGTTTGTACGAGATATGCCCCGGTTATCTGTCGATATTGACCTGACCTATTTGCCTCTGGATGAACGCGATACAGCGATGAGAGGAATATCTGAGGCCTTGAACCATATCAGGCAGAAGATCAATCAGGCCATCCCAGGGATAAAGAGCCAATTGGTTCAGCAAAGCAGGGGACAGGAAGCAAAACTGACCTGTCAATCTTCATCAGCACAGATAAAATATTATCCTAAAAGTCGTATAAAGCGCACACTATTAGGAGGTCACTCCCAGATATTCCAAGAACAACCGATCACTGGCTACTGATTCCTTAGACCAGCGGTAGTTTCCCATGACAGTTCGCACGTGAGTCGTCTCAATGCAGTCGAACCAATCCAGAATCTGAGCGAGAGAGCGTTGCTCAAGCCACTTTTTCAATTTGTTTTCGAGATTGACAAGCGCTTTGGTTTTTCCGCTTCTGTTCTTTCCAAGCTCTGCCCGCATTTCCTTGATTTTCTTGGTCAGGAAGCAATGATACCCCAGAGAAATAAACTGTACAAAATGCCTTCCCCGCAGGTTGTCAGGATACCATGCGCTCGCCCGTGCTCCATCAAGGCCTCCCTTTATCACGGCGAAGATCTCCTCTATCTTTTCACGCAGTCGATAGTCTTCCAAAGCCGTGAAGGTTTCCATTGCATGATTGCTGACGAGCGCGAAATAGCCGAAGTATTTCGTCGCTTCGACAATGGCCTTGTCGTTGAAACCGACCTTCAATTGTCCGCCACGCCCCTTTTTTGAGCAGACCAGGTATTGCTCGATTTTTTGTTGTGCAGATTTTGTGAACTCCTCCACCCCATCTTCCACTTGAGCCTCGAGCTCAAGCAGCTCCTTACGGAAGGTAAGCTGCTTCTTGGTGTCGCTGTTGGGAGAATAGAATACATGGACGTAAAGGCGACGCACGAACGTTTCGTTTTCTCCACCCAGCTTGCCGTTACGCGACCGCTGGCGCACTCGACCGAACTCGTGCGTTCTTATCGCCGTGGCGCCGCAAAACGACGGATCAAACGGACAAGTGCTCGTCATGCCTGCCAGCGTCTCCCGAAGCGCATCCACCGTCTCGCGAACCCAAGTGACGTTGGCGTCAGCCAGAGTAAGGAATTTCATGTTGCGCAAGGCAAATTTTATCATGTTCTCTTCACTGTAGTAGCCGTTGTCGGTGACGATGAAGGGTCTCTCAAGGTTAAGGCACTTGAGCTGTTTCAGGGTGTTCTCAATGGATATGACGTCCGGAACATTGCCAGGCTGCTTGGCGAAAGCCAAAGGCTCGCGTTCCTTTACGGAATACAAGGTCAGAAGCTTGATGGTGTTCAGTCCGTCACCGTCCTTATTGAACCCGCGCCGCGCTTCCGACTGGTTCTCGGAGTAGGTCGATATCGTGGTAGAATCGAACGCCAGCACAGGGGCCTTGCCCAGGCGATCAGCCCGGAAGGAGAAGTAGCGCTGCACGCAGTGTTCGTCGCACCCGACACTTTTGAACAATTCGCCGTAAACGTCTTAGGTGATAGCTTCGCTGTATGGAAGGAAGTGCATTACCTGCCAGCCCTCAAGGCGTGGCAAGGTGTTTCCGCCGGAACCAATCCAGTATCGAGCAATGGAGAGGATCTTGGCTGCGTCGCCTTCGCTGAACGAAGATCGCACGTCATCGTCAATGCCGGAGGCTTTTCCGACCCACTCCAAAATATCCGTGAGGCCACTGTGCCTGCGCACCGCACAAACCAAGCCCCCCTCACTTTTGCGTTTTTTAGGCCGTGTAGGAATTATCTCCTGTGTCCCCGACTTGATTTTACCCTTGAGCTTCTGACTGACGGTATAGGTCTTTCTTGTCCGTTCATTATAGCCTGTAACCCGCTCGTAGAGGTAAATATCGCCATTCGGACGCTTTTCACGCCGCTCGCCAACGTGAGTTTTGCCTGTTACTGGTTTAGACATGGTGGATTCTCCTTTTTAACATGTATTCTTTATAATACATACGTACACGTTATAAAGCAAGAGAAAAGAACGACTTTGCTTGAAAATCGTGCTCATGTGGCAATGTTTTTTAGTTAATGTGTGCGCTTTATCCGACTTTCAGGCTAATATGTTTGACGTGACGCCAAGTAAGGATTTGTTCAAGAGAGTGAGTCGATTTGCAGTCAAAGGTCGTCTATAAATCACGCTAAAACATTATGGTGACGTTGTTTACTCTACTTTAGTCGGGTAGAGACAACGCATTGCTGCGCCATCCCCCCCTAAGAACCGTACGTGAGAGTTTCCCCTCATACGGCTCAAGCCTCTTCAAAGGCACCTTTCGGCACCCGGTTTCACCTCTGAGTTTCAATCTGACTTACTCATCATAGCAATGGCTTCGAAGCATCAAACCCTTTGCCTGCCGCCATTCCCTTTCGCGCTGTACTCTCTTGCCCATCGGGTTTGAAAATACTTATGCCATTTCGGGTTATGCGGGTTAGCATCAGCCTTGATTTTGAGGTGCCGCCGAATTGGAGTATCAGATTCGAACAGGAGCCTGATCACTTTTCCCTGTTCCTCATCCTCAGCGGCAAACACCCATTTCCGGTTGCCTTGGGTTTTGAAATATTTCTTCGTAACCCAAAAAGCACCCTTGTTAGGATGTCTTCGTTTTGCCCATTGCCAAAGCATGAACCAGACCGCATGATCAATTCGAGCAAAGGTTTCCTTCGCGACCATATGGCAATGATAGTTTGCCCAACCCCGCAAAACAGGATTCAGCATCTTGATAAGGTCTACCTGCCTGACCGATTTGTTTGCCTTGATGATTTCCCGTAACTTGTCAAGGTGTGACTTGATACTCGCTTTCGATGGTTTTATCAGCAACTTCCCATCGTACTTGCGAACGTTCCAGCCGAGGAAATCAAGTCCTTCCGTGATGTGCGTTATGCTCGTTTTCTCTGGTGACAGGGCAAGTCCTCGTTCTGCCAGAAAGTTGACCACTACCGGCATGACCTCCTCTTCCAGCCACTCTTTCGAGTATCCGGTAACGATGAAGTCATCACAATAACGCACCATGTTCATTTTCAAGCCTTTTTGTGCGGAATACGGAAAGGCTTTTACGAGCGCCTTTTCGAGGCCATCAAGTGTCATGCTTGCCAGAACCGGACTGATAATACCGCCTTGTGGCGTACCGGCTTCTGTTGGAAAGAGTTCGTTTTGATACACAAATCCTGCCTTGAGCCACTTTTGAAGAACCGTTTTATCCGTTGGGATATTGGCGATCATCCAATCATGACTGATATTGTCAAAGCATCCTGCAATGTCAGCCTCTAACACCCATTCTGCATTCTTTTTTTTTGCAAGACAGAGGAAGCATTGAGCCCCTGCATCCGCCGTTGAGCGTTTCGGTCTGAACCCGTAAGAGTTCCGGTCGGCAGTCGTTTCGGCAACGGGTTCCAGAGCCAGCAGATAGAGAGCCTGCATGGCCCGGTCTTTCATCACCGGAATACCGAGAGGTCGTGTTTTGCCATTTTTCTTCGGAATAAGATCTCTCCGAAGCGGGAGCGGTGAGTATCCTCTCTTTTGCAGTGACGTTATCGCATTGGTCTTTGCTTCCGATGTATTCCAGATAATTCGGTCTACACCGGGGGTTTTCTTTCCATCATTCTCAGTCACCCGTTTGACGGCT
>CAIMHT010000040.1 GCA_903840935.1 uncultured Chlorobiaceae bacterium | reverse complement strand
TTTTTTGGCTCAACGGCAACATCAAACTCTGTACCATGAACAATGGCAAGGAATTTCATGTAATCGACGTTGAAAAAATTGAGCGCCTTGCTCACCTTGAAAAACGCCTTTCCCATACGAATACCGTACGACTCCCCCTCGCTGCCCACAACATTGATTTTGAATCGGCAACCCGGCTGCAACCGCACGTCGTTAGTATTGGCCGAGTGAAGCACCAGAACCGTACGGGGCGGCACAACGATCTCATCACCCTGTGCAAATATTGATCCTATTGTAATATCCCGTTTATCGGAATTATCCTTTCCCGAAACAAAGACGTCAACAGCGCTGACCTTTTCAACTGCACGCCCATCAACCTCTATCCCGACAACCGAAAGCGCAGCTCCAGCCGCAAAAGATAATTCGGCAAAGGTAAGCTGCCAGATAAGCAGGAAAAACCAAACCGCAAGGCAGCGCCATTTGGATGGGTTCCGCAACGGCATCTTCCGCATTGAGTTATAAACTTCAGTTGTCATGCGAACCCCATTTTTTTTTAAAGAGTTGTTGCTGCACAATCACCATCACACCTTCTTCCTGTTCGAAAAATCTTACCCCCCAAAGGCTTTGCTGGAGGTGGTATCTCCGGCAGCTCTCCACACCTGAATTTCGCAAAAAGTTGCCGCAGAGTACGCATTACAAAAAAAATGAATCTACGTTTTATTTCTCTAAACACAGAAAAAGCAAGCGTATCAGGTACCCAATCATGTTCAGCTTGTGCGTTATTATTTTTACTCAATAATGGAGTTGTGGCAAAAAAGAGAATGCGACAAATCGCGATGTTTAACCGGGTACATGAAACCCTCTTTGGCGGAACATTTCATACAATATATCTTGTATACAATCACACAATACACATCAACGACACAACAGATTAAAAACTTTAAAACAATATACTTTTCAATCATATCGTCAAAACTCCATATAATCAAGAGCAAAACAGGGTATCGGAATCCCGCTTTAACTTCATTTTATGGAATCAGTTATTACTTGAAATCCAACACTGTTGTTTTCTCCTGTTTCTGTAACAGAGCTATCCATGAAGAGCTGCAATAATATGTATTGACATTATTATGTAAAGAAATAATAGCATCAATATTACAAAACATACAGCGTTTACGGAGGATCGATATGCCAAGCTGGGGCTCAGCGCTCTCAGGTATGACGTTGTATTGTGGTCACTGCGCTCTTGAGGGCAACTGCTCCTGAAAGTGCGCAAAGCCCAGGATCATCAAGGCAACAGATCAAAATCACCGAAAGCGCTATTGTAATTTTTGTCGGAAAGCTCAAAAAAAAACTCCCGATACATTCGAAAATATTTCTCATCAGCCGTTCTGCGGTTTCCGTAATCTTCCCATTAGTGGCACGTCACCTGCTTCATGGAAAAGGAAAACAGCCCTCATCCCCAGGATGAATAGACTTGTTAAACGACTTTATTTAATTGACTTATAGCAATTTAATACAATCTATAATAATGTAATTATGTAATAAAATCAAGTAGCCTATACTTATTGAGGTATGTATAGAAAGATACATTAGTATCATGACATAACACCATTTTGCCTGATCACTGTATTGCAATATTTGTGTAATGTTGTTATGTTATACGGAGTTCATTACAGCTTTCATTCAGGAACACAATCACTCATGACTCCATGAAAATAATTGCCATGATATCGCAGAAAGGCGGGGCAGGCAAAACCACACTGGCAATCAACCTTGCTGTTGCGGCTGAGAGCTGCGGGCATTCGTGTGTTGTTATTGATATCGACCCTCAGGGCAGTGCGATGGGGTGGCAAGACACCCGTACAAAAGAGAGTCCTGTCGTTATTTCAGCCCAGCCGGTACGCATTAATGCAATCCTTCAGACGGCCCGTGAGCATGGGGCGGATCTCGTTATTATCGATACAGCGCCTCACTCGGATGCTGCTGCCCTGCAGGTAGCAAGGGTAGCCGATTTGGTGATTATTCCCTGCAAACCCTCAATTCTTGATCTTCGTGCAATTGCAACTTCTGTCGATATTGCTGCCATGGCAAAAAAACCGGCAGTTGCCATTCTGAATTCAGTTCCCCCAAGAGGATCACTCACCGAGGAGGCTCTTGAGGCAATAAAATGTTACGACCTGAAAATCATCCCTGAATATCTGGGTCAAAGAGCTGCTTTTGTGCACTCTTTAACGGTTGGACAAGGCGTCATTGAATATGAGCCTGCAGGCAAAGCGGCCCAGGAGATACAGGGCGTTTATCAGTGGATTTGCCGATTTATTGATATTAAAAAATAATTTACAGCGAAAGGAGAATATATACCATGCAAAAAAAAACAAGTCTTGCCTCAGCATTGCGGCAGTCATCAGATAGTCAAAAAGAGGGTGCCGTGACCGACAAAGCCACAACGCAACCAACAGAGAAAACGCGGACAGTTTCACCGACGCCGTCAAATCGACTTGGAAAAAAGTCCATCACAGGCTGGTTTGAAGCAGATGTCCTGAAACAACTCAAAATGATCGGCCTGGACAAGGATATGTCTATTCAACAAATGGTTGGAGAAGCATTAAATGACTTTTTCGCAAAAAACGGAAAACCACAGATCGCCCGTTAACATAACGGCGTAATCTGAAGCAAAAAGGGAGCGGCGCTGTACAAAGCGCAATCGAAACCAGCATTTTGATTAAACGCATTATAATGTTAAAATAGAAGGCTTATTCGTTCAATAAACCTTGCCACCAAACCAATAAATTAAGGAGAACCCGATTATGTCTCGTTTTGTTTCAGCAGCCCTTTGTGCCCTCTTTGTTGTTTCAGCAGGCTCTGCCGAAGCCAAGTCAGCCTACAATGCCGCCGCAGGTAAAGTTGTTTATGATGCCAATTGTGCTGCCTGCCACAAAACAGGCATCATGGGCGCACCAAAAACAGGCGACAAGGCGGCATGGGCCCCTCGTATCGCTCAGGGCGAGGCTCTGCTTGTCAGCCACTCAATCAAAGGCTTCAAGGGCAATAAAGGGATGATGGCGCCAAAAGGAGGCAATGCAAAGCTTACTGATCTCCAGGTCGGCAATGCCACAGCCTATATGGTTCAGCAGAGCAAGTAAACTCTCCTGAGTTCACCTTTTTTACTTTTATCTCCCTCTGCTGAATTCGGCAGAAAAGAGAAATATGAGCAAAAAAAACAGTGCCAATAGTGGTTTACTTGCACTTGAAGAACTCACTTTGTTTCGCTACAATAATAAAACAGGCGGCAACCTTTTAAGCTTCAATGCAAGGGTTGCTGCCTGTTTTGCTTGATAGAAACACCCTGATAAACAAAAAATCGCGGTGAGCCTATTTGAACACATTACCGGGTTCAACACCAAGAGCCTTAAGGACTTTGGCTGCCGGGCAGAAGCCTGTAAATGCCGCCTGAAAAAGATTTGCCCCCACAAAGCCGGTTAGCCAGAGCCAGTTCTGGTTGTGATAGACTGAGAGCAAAACACTTGAAAGCACTAAAAAGCCTGCAATTGAAAAGACAACTCGATCGATATTCATGGCAATAAAGTGTAAAGGTTAAAAAAAATATGGAGCGGCGGCGGCAAAAGCATGAGAGCCGGTACTCCGGTTATTACAATCCGATTTCTTCTCTCCATCATTCTGAAGTTACTGACTGGGTTTTTGTGGCGGTCACCAGAAAGACCGGATATGCTGCAGAGATGCCTGCCCTGTTTGTTTTGTTGAAGGTGTATATGGTCTCAAACGACGTCACCTGCAACCCGGCAGCATGCAATAAAGCGGCAAGCTCTGTGCGATCAAATCCATGATGAACATTTTCAAGCGGATCGTCATGAAACAGGCCATCTTCCAGATCAAGATCAGCGAGGGCAACAATGCCTCCGGGAGAGAGGAGTTCAGAAAGCCTGTTTAAAAAAGCTGCGGTATCATCAATATGGTGAAGCGTCATGCTGCTGTAGATCAGCTCGTACCGTTGTTCCTTGAATTCGGTTTCAGAGGATACAGAAAGATTGGTACAGCTCGTTTCGATATTCGTTATTCCGCAAGTGCTTATTTTCTCATGAAACACCGCAAGCATCTCTCTGGAGGTGTCAATTGCTGAAAGCGTTTTCACGAGAGGGGCAATTTCCATGCTGACAAGACCGGTACCGCATCCAAACTCCAGAGCATGCATGGTTTTATCGGGATTTATTGCTACAATGATGGCTTGCGCAACACCAAGGGCAACTGCTCTGCGTTGTGGATTTTCATCCCATTGCGATGCCTCGCGATTAAATTTATCAGCACTGCTCCATGTATCAGCCATAATTAACAAAGGGTAAAACGTTATGAGATAGAATCAACAGGAATCAGGGTTACTGCTCAAGTCATGCAGCCACCCTTACGTTTCAGGGAGGCACCACACTGCGAACAGCATGTCTCCCTGCAAGGTTCTCCCTTCAGGTGCGGCAACTCAAAGCCGCATTCAGGACAGACACAGATATCCGGACGATCAGTTGGAAGAGAGTCGCAGAGAGCGCGGATAACTCCCCCCTGAATGCAAAGCTGCTTGCCATCAATAATGGCTTCTGCTACCTTTTTGTGAGCGGCCTCAAGAATACGACCAAAGGTAGGGCGAGAAACATTCATCTGCACGGCAGCAACAGCCTGGTATAAACCCTCTTTATCCGCAAGCCGGATGGACTCCAGTTCGTCAACCGTCAAGAGAACAGTTGTCAGCTCGTTGTGGGGCACGCCATCCGGCCTGAAACAGGTGATCTTTGGTAAATCCTGAATGCAGCGGCATAATTTAGGCCTGCCGACCCGATTGTTTTTCATCGCGCAATAACAACAAATTCCGGTGGATTCAGGATATGCTTTTTAACAGTACAGAGATTGGCGGCACTAATCACTGCATCCTTGTATTTTTCCGGGAAATCCGGTGGAAGCTCGATGGCAAGCTCTATTTTCTCGACCCCATGGCCTGACTCGTTGAAAAAATGGGACTGGACGAGACGTATGCCCTCTGAAGGTATTCCCCGGCGCTGACAGAATGATGAGACAAAGATTCCTGCACAGGTACCGATGGAAGCAAGAAACAGGGTGAATGGTTCAGGTGCAGAACCCTCACCCCCAGCCTCAATCGCCTGGTCGGTATGGATGGAAAAACCATTAATCTCTGCATCAACCTTTTTCCCCTCCCCTATCGTGATGATCATTTCGCTTTTCATGAATAGCAGTAAATGGTTGTGGTAAAACTCTATTTTAATTATAATCTTATGCTCATAAAAAAGCAAACTGATTACCTTATCACTTTTCTTGCTCTGGAGGGGGATATCTCCTTCCAGGGAAAGCTTTCCGAGTTGCTTTACCGCTTGATCATCGTTTCAAGCAGTTGACGCAACTCCCTCATCTCAATACCGTTCTCTTCAGCAATCGTTTTGAGCGGCGTCTCAGTTTTTGCCTCGATCCCTTTCTGGCGGAGTGCGAGCTGCAGTGAAGTGGCTGAAACTCCAGCCTCATCGCCTATCTGTTGCAGGGTTTTTCGCCCAAAACCCTTTCCACTAAGTGCCGACCTCCCATTTTCTTCCGCCGAAAGCATCTCGTAAACATGTTCTGCCGCCATGCCATTTGCCTCGGCTATTTTAGCCAGCGTCTCTTTCGAAGAAGTAATGGTTAATCCTGCTTTTTCAAGTTTTGCTTTCAGTGCTTCAGGATCGCCGCCCATGCCGGGTTGCTTCGAGAGCTCTATCAGCGTCATAAGTTCGGCATGAGGAATGGGTGCTCTCTTTTCCTGAGCTTCCCATGAGCTGGAAATCCTGTTGCCAAACTGTATTATTGCCGAAAAGGGTTCAAGTCCATAATAGGTTCCAACTCCGAACAATAGTGAGAGCAGCAGAATCGCCAACAACTCTGTTGGGCGCTTGATTCCTTCCGCTGTTTTTGTTTTGAGGTAGCACAAAAACGCCTTCCAGTTAACCAGAAAAAGATGGAAAAGTGAGAGCAGAATAAAGGCAAATCCAAAAATAAGATGCTGATTTCGCCAGCCTGTTTTTGTAAGACCGATCAATCGCCAGTCCGTCCAGTTTGCGACCCTTCCGGGAGGAGAGATATAGAGGATGACGCCCGAAACAAGCATCATAAAAAGTGCAATAAAAAGCCCGAAGCTTATAAATACCCGCCACCTGAATGATTTTTTCATTGTGCTCCCTGATTGCAATTGTTGTTCATTCCGCCCTGACCACTGAAACCACCACATGCGCCCATTGCCGGATCATACTGATCCCATACCCATTCTGCCACATCTCTCAATTCCGGTTCCGAAAGTGGTGATGGAGGCATAAGGCCAAATCGTATAATGGCTTGTTGCTCCAAGGCGTTTTGCTTTTTCGGTAATTTCAGATAGGCAACAAGGTGGTTGACGCCATCCTCTTTTGTCTGAAATTTTGTGTGATATCTGGAAATCACCCCAACAATCGGGGGTGCTGATTTTGGCGGCGGATTCATTGCATGACATGCCGTGCAGTTTCTGTCAAAAATTGCCTGACCATCCAGGGCTTTTGTTGCTGCATCTGCTGCCGTGTTGAACAGCAACCCCACGCCCACCATCAATAACAATCGTCTCATTCTTCTAATACTTGAATTTTTGGGTTACACCACAAATCTTTCCTACCTTCTTCCACAACCCTGCCGGAATCCTTTACCAGAACCTCTACCAGCACCGTCAATCTTCATACCGCCGCCACCCTGCCGGGAAAAAGCTCCACGACCAGCACCATATCCTGAACCGTTACAAATCCTTCCATCAGGAATACCATCGCCGTCACTGTCCTGAATAAGATCATTGAGACCATCGCCATTTTTATCCAGAAACCTGACTTTTTTTTGCGTCCTATCCCCCCTGCATCCATCAACCAGTCCTTGCTTCGTCTGGTTGATGGTTACTGGCGCTTCGGCGAATGCCTCCTGGACAAAACTGCCCGAGTGCAGAACAACAACAACAATCAAAATCTTGAAAAAACTCATGGCACGGCTTCCCTTGTTAACAAATCCCCATTCCACTATCATCAGTAAGAGAATCAATTACCGTGCCACAAAAAATATAATACCCGTAACCATATAATAAATAATACTTTGTTTTTATTGTTAATATCATCTTAGATACCGGTTTTCTCCGGAATCTCGACCAGCCGGTCGCTGAATCGACCATATCGTCGACCATCGCATAATAACGACCTCACTACATGCAAATTATTTCAGCCCATATTTTTTCAGCTTGTATCTCAGATGCCGTTCACCAATTCCCAGTCGTTCAGATGCGCGGGTCTGCACATTGCCAGCCGATTGCAATGCGGAAAGAATCAATGATTTCTCAAAAGCCTCTACCTTTTCGGTGAATGTTCCCTCCATTTCAAGAACGGAAATCTTTTCGGAAAAGGGTTCGTGCACTCTTAACGGGAGATCCTCACTGAAAAGCATCTCTCCACGACAGAGCACAATGGATTGCTGCATGATATTTTCAAGCTCACGAACATTCCCTGGATAGGAGTGTTTCATGAGCAGATCCATAGCCTCCCTTGAAATACCGGAAATTTTTTTACTGTTTTCAGAAGCAAAACGCTTGATAAAGGCATCAACAAGCGGCGGGATATCTTCACGGCGCTCCCGCAGGGGTGGAAGGCGGATGGCAACAACGTTCAGGCGATAGAAGAGATCTTCACGAAATTTTCCTTCGCGCACCATTGCTTCAAGGTTGCGGTTGGTCGCCGCCACAATGCGCACATTTGTCGGCAGAGAATGAGAGCTTCCGACACGCTCATAATATCTTTCCTGCAAGACCCTGAGCAGTTTCACCTGCAGGGCCAGCGGAATCTCGCCGACCTCATCAATAAAGAGTGTTCCTCCTTCCGCCATTTCAAAACGCCCCTTGCGCTGGCGGTCAGCTCCCGTAAAAGCTCCCTTTTCGTGGCCAAAAAGTTCACTTTCAAGGAGATTTTCAGAGAGTGCAGCACAATTAACGGCAACAAAAGGCTTTTCACGGCGGGAGCCAGCAAAATGAACCGCTTTGGCAACAAGCTCCTTGCCTGTTCCGGTTTCACCTGTAATCAGTACGGGTGCACTGCTGGAGGCTACCCGCCCCGCAATGTTGAGCACCTGGCTCATGGCCGTTGATTGCGATACAATGCCCTCAAAACTGAACCGTTCTGAAAGCTGGCGGCGAAGCTGACGGTTTTCGCTGACAAGTAGTTTCCGTTCAAGCGTGTTACGGATCATGAGCTGAAGCTGACGGAGATCAATTGGTTTGGTGATATAATCCACCGCGCCAAGTTTCATCGCCTCTGTCGCCGATTCCACACTGCCGTAAGCGGTCATAATGATTACCTCAATACCGGGATTCATTTTTTTGAGTGCTTCAAGCAGCTCCACTCCGCTCATTCCGGGCATTTTGAAGTCGGTCAACACAATATCGACTGCTCGCTCCCTTGCTATGGCCAGTGCATCAACCGGTCGTGCCGACTGGAGCACCTCGTAACCCTGTTTGCTTAAAAAGCCGGAAATAGCCTCAAGTTGCACCTGTTCATCTTCAACGACAAGAATCGTGTGACTCATTTTTCAATCCTCTTTTCGGCTGTTGACCATGACTGAAACCCTTTATGCAACAGGCAGAACAATCCTGAAACAAGTACCTTCGGGCTCTCTCTGCTCAAGCTCGATAATACCTCCATGTGACTGAACAATCTGGTTGGCAATACTCAGCCCCATACCGGTTCCATCCTCCTTGGTGGTATAATAGAGGTTGAATATCCGGGTTCTCTCTTTTTCAGAAACTCCCCTGCCGGTATCGGTAATCTCGATAATCGCATGCTCTGCACGGCTGAAGAGAGCGATCGTCATCATCCCGCCGGGCTCAGTAGCTTCAACCCCATTTTGCACAATGTTGAGAAGCGCCTGCTGCATCTGCTCGCGGTCAATGAATACCGTCGCACCACTTCCGGTCTGGAGGCTGAATCCGACTCCTTTCGCATCAGCTTCCCCCTGCAGGATCGGGCGGTAACTGTTCATAAAATCATCCAGATCGCTCTTTACCATGACGAGCTGAGGGGGACGGGCAAATTTCAAAAATCGCTGGATAATGGCATTAACACGATGCACCTCGGAGACCACGGCACGGACAAGCTGACGGTACTCACCTTCATCCGCCGTTGGTGAAAACTCCATATCGAGACGCTGGGCAAGAACCCCTATTGCATTGAGCGGGTTTCTGATCTCATGGGCAACTCCTGATGCAAGCTCCCCCATTGCGCTGAGCTTCTCCTGGCGATTGATAACCCGCTGCATTGATCGCTGCTGACTCAGATCCCGAAAAACACCCAAAGCTCCTTCGATACGGTGGTCAGCGCCTATAATAAGCGTAAAATTGCCTGCCAGGGTGAGGCTTTTACCGCTGGCTGTACACTCATACTCCCTGTGGAGTGAGGCTTTTTTTTCATCCATGATGATCGAAAAAAACTCTGCGCATTCAGGCAGCACCAGCGTCACCTCTTTGTCAAGCGCATTGAGGGAAGAGAGGCTGAAAAGCACTTCCGCCGCACCATTCATGAGGGTAATACGACCATCCGCATTAACCGCAACAACCGCGTCGGCCATACTCTCCAGTATGGTCGAAGAAAATGCCTCGGCCCGCTCAAAAGCATGCGTCATACGCACCTCACTCCTGCGGGTCATCACCATACTGAGCATGACGAGACCTCCAAAACAGACAAGAAAGGCAAGCATGATAAATCGGGTACGCAGTTTGGTCAGTGCAACGGTAAAGTGATCGGTTTTAAGACCTATGCGCAGCAGTCCGAGATTGGTACCCTGATACATAAATGGCTTGAGAACTTCAAAAACCTTGCGCCCGTCAAAGGTCGTCAATCGGGTTGTTGGCTTTCGATGAAACAGCGCCCTGGCAAGAAGAGTGTCTGAAAGAAGGGGCTCCGCTCCTGTAATATTTGGTGTGGCTGCCAGAATGGCTGTCGTATCCTGCCAGAGGATATAATCGATACCGGTCGTATCTGCTCCGATGCGCTGAATGAGGCTCCCCACACCAAGTTGACGACGGAGATTGATTAACCGGGATGCATCAATATTGCCGGTAATGGCACCACCCCGGCTCCGGGCAATTGCTACAATCAACCGAGGGCCCCTCCGGGATGCACTCTCTCTGATACCGACGACAAGAGAATCAGCCTGGCGGGAAAATATTGGCTGCAACTGCAATTTTGGATCGCACTGCTGAGCCATGGGCTCATGATCGGGCGGAGTATTGAAGGCAATCCTTTTTCCGTCACGGTCAAAAATATTGATTCGATACATTCCGCCTGATCCGGCGATTTCGGTGAGATCAACTGAAGTCAGTGCTGTTTTTTTATCAATGCGGTCAAGAAGGCGGAGTTGACTGAAAAGGCTGCCGGTAAGCAGTGAGCGATTCTCGTTGTACCCCGTAATTGCATTATCAGCGCCTTCGGTCAATGCGTGAATGAGCACAGCCGCCTCTTCGCGCATGATATGCTCAATCTCTGATTTCCGGTATTGATACTCAAAGAGTGTTGTGCCAAGAAAAATCGCCACCAACAGAACAAACAATCCCGCAAGGTACTTTGGGGAAAGCAATAATAACCGCATCGCCGTCAACCTCATTTTTTTCATCGCAACAACCTTTTTCATGCTCTCGCCGATCTCTCACGAACACCAACCAGGTCACATTCAGAGCAATGAACCTCCTGAAACGTAGCAAAAAGTACGGCAAAATATCGATTATCTCCAGAAATAGAGCTGATGAAGAGCTTCATGTTGTTCGTTTTTATCGTAAAAATAAATCAACGAGCCCTTAGCTCTGCTGCGAGGAATCTATCCTATAGCGATTTAAGCTTCAGAAAACATTAGAGTGATGCTGAGGGGAGACCGGAAAAGTTGCGAAAGCTCGCCTGAACCGGTAGAATGGAAAATCCCGGTAACAGGCATAATTGTGGAAGAGAATTTAGGGAAGATGGAAATATTGTGTTTTATTTGAAAAAGCTTGTCATAATACGGTGACATAAACTCATGACAAACCAAACCCGGGCAGACAGACCCTTCTGCACTCGCAAACGCAGAACCCATTCCGACAAACACTCTCTCTTCAACAACCAAAACAATCTACACTATGTCAAAAGCCGCTTTAGTAGAGAAAATTGCCGAACAGGCCGGGCTGCACAAAGATGATGCTGATCGAGCCCTCAAAGCATTTATCAGTGTCATTTCAAAATCTTTGAAAGATGGTGTCGACGTCCCCCTTACCGGATTCGGGACATTCACCATTGTTGACCGTGCTGAGCGGGAAGGGCGCAACCCCATGACCGGTGCCGCCATTACCATTGCTGCAAAAAAAGTTGTCAAGTTTAAACCAGGGAAACTCCTCAAGGATGCGATTGGCTGATACTTGATAACTTCCAACCTATGCATTTTCTATTAAAGTCCATCATCACGGAAGCCTGGGATGGACTTTTTTTTGCCCTCCTAATGCTTTTTTTTGAGAGAGAGCTCCATGCTGCGAGGGATTATTAGCCAGGGAAAGAACTTCCTGATTAGCTATATTGAGCCCTTGGAATCATTAACTCTCACGCAGCAGACCCTCATGAAACGTGGACCCGGAAAAAAACCGGACTGGCTGAAGATACGACTGACTGGCGGCGCATCGTTTGCGGCAACAAGGCAACTGCTCGACCGTCACAGCCTGCACACGGTCTGCCGGTCAGCAGTGTGCCCGAATCTTCAGGAGTGCTGGTCACGCGGGACGGCTACCTTTCTTTTGCTCGGCAATATCTGCACACGGAGTTGCCGGTTCTGTGCTGTTGGCAAAGCGGCAAATCCACCATCCCCTGACCCTCTTGAACCGGAAAAGATAGCTCTTGCGGTTCAATCCATGCGTTTGAAACATGCCGTTCTGACCAGTGTCACCCGTGACGACCTGCATGACGGTGGTGCAGGGCACTGGATTGAGTGTATAAGGGCCATTCGTTCCCGGACTCCTTTGGTGACCATCGAATGCCTGATCCCTGATTTTCAGGGTAATGAAAAGGCCCTCGACCAGCTCATGGCAGAGGCTCCTGACGTGCTGAACCACAATATTGAAACCGTTCCCTCCCTCTACGCAAAGGTCCGGCCACAGGCAAGCTACCGGGCGTCGCTGGAGCTTTTACAGCGGGCAAAGGAACGTCATGGCCTTACCACAAAGTCAGGCCTGATGGTGGGAATGGGTGAGACGGAGGAGGAGGTTACCCTTTCGCTCCGGGAGCTCATCCTTCATGGCTGCGATATGGTGACCATCGGCCAGTATCTCCAGCCCTCTGCCTCGCATCTGCCGGTTGAGCGCTACATAACCCCGGATGAGTTTGAGCACTACCAAAACGTTGCCGAAGCAGCAGGCTTCCGCAATGTACAATCCGGACCTTTCGTCCGAAGCTCCTATCATGCCGAAGCATTAACAACGAACCAGGAAACTGTTTTTTAACCCATTAACCTCTTCTGAGCCACATGGAACTCTCCGTACCGATGATGATTTATGCCTACTGGGCCTTAGCTTTTCTTGTAGGTATCATCTTTTTCAAGAAAGATATCCTTGCGTTCAACCGCGAATTCGACAGCAGAAGAATCACCCTGCTTGCGGTATCGCTCATTGTTGTGGCAATCAATGCCTGGGTCTACAACCACTCCACCACCGATGGCGGACGTGCGCTCGATCCCATGACCGTTCTCGTCTTCACCATTGGCAACGGCATTGCCGAAACCTTCATGTTTTATGCCATGTTCCGTATCGGCAACGCTCTTGCAGGTCGCTTCACACAAAACTCCTGGGCGCTCTTTATTACCGGCTTTCTCTTTTTTATCCTCTACAGCGGCCTTATCCATGGCCTCTTCTGGATCAATATCCTGCCAGAACATGTCGTACAAACAAGCCTCTATAAACCATTTTTCATGCCCATTCAACTCTTGATTGCCGGCAGTTGGGCGCTCAGTTTTTTCTGGTATCGCGACATCAGAAGCGTCATCTTTCTCCACGCATTGGTCGATTTGACCATGGTCTGCAATGTCCGATTTTCACTCTTCAACTGAACTTAAACTGACAAAGAGACATGAAATCATTTGACGGAACCGTTCTGGTTGTCGGGGCTACCGGCAGAACAGGCGTATGGGTGGTCAAACGCCTGCAAAGCCATAACATAAAATACCACCTTTTTGTCCGTTCCGCGCCAAAGGCAATCGAGCTTTTCGGCCCTGAAATCATCGATAAACTGACCGTTGGCTCCGTCGAAAATCCTGAAGAGATCAAGGCGGCCCTTAGCCATGCTGATGCGGTTATCTGCACCATCGGCGGCAAGGTAACCGATCCTGAGGCACCACCTCCATCGGCCATCGACCGTGACGGAGTCAAAAGGCTTGCCACTCTTGCCAAAGAGCGTGGCATAAAAAAGTTTGTCCTCATCAGCTCTCTTGCCGTGACCAAGCCGGAGCACCCGATGAACAAATATGGGCAGGTACTTACCATGAAACTTGAGGGCGAAAATGAGCTTCGCGCCCTCTACTCGGAAGAGGGATACTCCTTCACCATCCTCCGGCCAGGGGGGCTGATTGATGGCCCACCGCTGATGCATAACCTTATTTTTGATACCGGAGACAAAATCGCCACAGGAATTATCGATCGGAGTGACGTCGCAGAAGCGGCGGTCATCTCCCTTTTTACCCCCGAAGCGCACAATCTTACCTTCGAACTGATACAGTCTGAAACTGCACCAAACTCCTCGCTCAGCCATTTTTTCAGCCTGACGCAATCCTGAATCCCCTCTTCGACAAGCAATAATCCCCAGGGAATCCTTTTTTTTAACAGGATTCCCCAGTGGGCTCACAAGCAATCGCCAAGATTTTCCGAACAAATTACTCGTACTCTGTTGGCATAAAAGAGCCTGACACAGGACGCGTAAATGAAACAATCAAAACAGATCAACAAACAAAACCTCATTTAAATTAAACATAAAAACCATAAAAAAACCCTACTAATTACCATAAAAAAAATAACATATAAAAAGCAAAAAAAAATAATAAAAAACAAATTAATACACGATATTTAGCACAAACAAATATTTATAAAAAATATAAATAAAAGACAAAAAATACAGCTACCATTCAAATAAAATCAAAAATTATGAACAGGTATCAACAATAGAATAGCTTTATTCAACAGCGTTTATGTTCTTTCATTTTAAGTACTTAAACACACTTAAGAAACAAGATTTATCAATCATAAGAGCTACTGTTTTTTGGCACATAAATAAATAAAAACAAACAGATGAATAACTTTAGAATAAAAATAAAATCACCAATAAATATCAGACAAACACTATTCAGTGGACAGTCTTTTGTATGGGACATTCATGATGGCACACAACAATACTACTCATCAATAATAAAATCAGTACCGTTGATTATACGTGAAATATCAGAGTTTGAATTTGAGGTAAATTCTACAGAAAAATCTGTTGGCGGCATACCATTACTCGAGTTTATTCGACACTACTTGACACTTGATATCGATACGAAACATGCCTTTTCCGAGAATTTCAGCCAATTGTATCCGAAGCTGTGGCAACTCCTGATGCCATATTTTTCATTGCGCATCATGAGGCAGGATCCCTATGAAACCATGGTCTCGTTTATGTGCGCCCAGGGTATCGGAATGCATTTGATACGAAAACAGGTTGCAATGCTTCGCCAAACCTATGGCGAAAAGAGGAGTGTTTCGTTCCACGGCAAGGAGATCATACTGCATCACTTCCCCTCACCAGAGCAACTTGCTGCAGCCGACCCCGCTCTGCTCAGCCGTTGCACCAACAACAATCGTATCCGGGCACGCAATATTATTCTTGCATCCCAGGGCGTAGCAGAAGGACGAATTGATCTCGATACCCTTTGCAACCCCGCACTCCCCCTTTCAGAACTGCGCAACATCCTTTGCCAAAATGGAGGTATCGGCTATAAAATTGCGGATTGCATTGCACTCTTCGGTCTTGGCCGTTTTGATGCCTTCCCGATCGACACCCACGTCAAACAATACCTCGCAGAGTGGTTCAACAGCACAGCCGCCCGTCGTTCCCTGAACCCGGCAACCTATCTTGCCCTTGACCGTGAGGCGCGTTCTTTTTTGAACCCGAATCTTGCAGGCTACGCCGGACACATCCTTTTTCACTGCTGGCGCATGGAGATAAAGAGGCTTCGAACGTTTTAGCCAGAATAATGTTTCACTTTACTTGAAAGGCCATACCGTCAACCCCTGAAATGAGGAGCTACAAGAGCATGAGCGTCACAAAAAATGTACTGGTTGCCGGAGCCTCCGGCTATCTCGGCAGATACGCGGTCAAAGAGTTCAAGGGGCGGGGCTTCTTTGTCCGCGCACTGGCAAGGGATCCTGAAAAACTCAAAACAACGGGGCCGCACCTGGAACCGGCGATTTACGATCTTGTCGATGAAATTGTTGTCGGTGATGTCACCAATCCCGAAAGCATCAAGGGAATCTGCAAAGGAATCGATCTTGTTTTTTCCTCACTCGGCCTGACCTCTCCTGATCCGAGGCTCACCAGTTATGACGTCGATTATCTTGGCAATAAACGCATCCTCGATCAAGCCATTGAAGAGCATGTTGCACGCTTTATTTATATATCAGTCTTCAACCAGGATAAAATGGCCGAGATCCTTTCCATCAAGGCGCACGAGCTTCTGGTTGCAGATCTGAAAAAATCAGGACTTTCCTGGGCTGTCATACGCCCGAACGGCTATTTTTCGGACATGGGGCGATTTTTCTCCATGGCCCAAAGCGGCCACATCTTCATGGTAGGCGAGGGAGAGAAAAAAATCAATCCGGTTCACGGAGCCGATCTTGCCAGAGTCTGTGCTGACGCGGCAGAGGGCGAGTGCCGCGAAATTGCCGTTGGCGGGCCCGATATCTACACCTTCCGTGAAGTCATGGAGCTTGCATTCCATGCCTGCGGCAAGGAGCCTTGGATAACCCCGCTCCCGATGTGGCTTGCTGAAGGAGGGCTCATGGTGACCGGGCTTTTCAACCGCAATCTTGCCGACCTCCTCTCCTTTGCCGTTGAAGCACTCAAATTTGACCATATTGCACCGCCTTGCGGCACCCGCCATCTGCAAGAGTTTTTTGCTGAACTTGCTGCCAATATAAATAAGGAGTGAAACCATTCACAGCCTTGCAGTTGAGCCGGAAATGATGGCCATTTTCCGGCACTGTTTTTTTTCAAAGCATCCCGCTTTTTTCTCACTGTGTAATTCAATACCTTGAGCATCAATTAGACATAGCGGAGAGAGCGGAGAAAAACGACTCCCCCACTCCATTGCAAACAAACTATCTGAACCTTTAGAGCGAACAAAGGCCTGTACATGTTGAAAATTTTTGAAAAGATCTTCGGCTCCAAACACGAAAAGGACGTCAAAAAAATCCAGCCCATAATCAGCAACATCAACGAGCTGCAGGTTGCCATGGCATCGCTCAGTGACGACCAGCTCCGGGAGAGGGGACGAACACTGAAGCAAAAGGTCCGGGCGGTTCTTGAGCCTCTTGAGCTGGAGAAAAAGACGCTCTCCCTGAAACTCGACAATCCGGATATCAACCTTGAAGAGGCTGAAACCATCAACACCCGGCTTGACGCCCTCGGCGAAGAGTATGAACAGGCAACAGCCGCCGTGCTTGAGGAACTTCTGCCCGAAACCTTTGCCCTCGTCAAAGAAAGCTGTGTGCGCCTTAAAGGACTCTCCTACCAGGTCATGGGAAGAGAGATGGTCTGGGACATGGTGCCCTACGATGTCCAGCTTATCGGCGGAATTGTACTCCATTCCGGAAAGATATCCGAAATGGCCACCGGTGAAGGAAAAACCCTTGTTTCAACGCTCCCGGTCTTTCTTAATGCAATGACCGGCAGGGGGGTGCATGTCGTGACGGTCAATGACTACCTTGCCCAGAGAGACAAAGAGTGGATGAACCCGGTTTTTGCCTTTCACAACATCTCTGTAGGCGTTATTCTCAACACCATGAGGCCTGAGGAGCGAAGGGAACAGTACGCCTGCGATATCACCTACGGCACAAACAACGAGTTCGGCTTCGACTATCTGCGCGACAATATGGCCGGAACGCCGGAAGAAATGGTACAGCGAAACTTCTACTACGCCATCGTTGATGAGGTAGACAGTGTGCTGATTGATGAAGCCAGAACGCCGCTTATCATTTCCGGACCGGTGCCCAATGCCGACAACAGCAAATTCCAGGATATCAAACCCTGGATTGAGCAATTGGTCCGTGCCCAGCAGCAACTTGTGGCCATCTACCTTGGTAATGCCGAAAAACTTCTTAAAACCAAACCCGGCGATGTCGATGCCGGTCTTGCACTGCTTCGCGTCAAACGCGGACAGCCAAAGAACACCCGGTACATCAAAATGCTCTCCCAGGCAGGTGTGGCAAAACTGGTACAGGTGACCGAAAACGAATATCTTAAAGACAATTCAAGCCGGATGCAGGAGGTCGATGATGAACTCTATTACGCTGTTGACGAAAAAGGGGGCACCATTGACTTGACCGACAAGGGGCGTGCATTTCTCAGCAAGCTCAGCCACCAGGACAGTGATATATTCATGCTCCCCGATGTTGGCTCTGAAGTAGCCGTTATTGAGAGTGATGCCTCAGTCGCCATTGCCGACAAAATCCAGAAAAAAGATGAGGTTTACCGGCTTTTTGCCGACCGTTCAGAGCGGCTGCACAATATCAGCCAGTTACTGAAGGCCTACTCACTCTTTGAGCGCGACGACGAATATGTCGTGCAAAACGGGCAGGTGATGATTGTTGATGAGTTTACCGGACGAATTCTTCCCGGACGCCGCTACAGCGATGGATTGCACCAGGCCATCGAGGCCAAGGAGAATGTCAAGATTGAGGGTGAAACGCAGACCATGGCGACCATCACCATCCAGAACTTTTTCCGGCTTTACAAAAAGCTCTCCGGCATGACCGGTACGGCAGAAACCGAAGCTTCAGAATTCTATGAAATCTACAAGCTCGATGTTGTTGTCATTCCGACCAATGCAAGCATTATCCGCAAGGATATGGACGATCTTGTCTATAAAACCCGTCGCGAAAAATATAATGCCGTTGTTTTGAAGGTTGAGGAACTGCAGAAAAAGGGACAGCCGGTGCTTGTCGGCACCACAAGCGTCGAAGTGTCGGAGACCCTCTCAAGAATGCTTCGCGCCAGAAAAATTGTCCACAACGTGCTCAACGCCCGACAGAACGATCGAGAGGCGGAAATTGTCGCTGAAGCAGGCCAGAAAAATGCGGTAACCATTGCCACCAACATGGCCGGACGAGGAACCGATATCAAGCTCGGTGCCGGAGTCCGCGAACTGGGAGGGCTCTTTATTCTTGGTTCCGAGCGCCATGAGTCACGCCGCATCGACCGCCAGCTCCGTGGACGTGCCGGACGACAGGGCGACCCTGGAGAATCGGTCTTCTTTGTCTCTCTTGAGGATGAGCTGATGCGCCTTTTTGGCTCCGAGCGGGTCATCTCGGTTATGGATCGACTTGGCCATGAAGAGGGCGATGTGATTGAACACTCCATGATCACCAAATCAATCGAACGCGCACAGAAAAAAGTTGAGGAACAGAACTTTGCCATCCGCAAACGCCTGCTTGAATATGACGATGTGCTGAGCCAGCAGCGCGAGGTAATCTATTCCCGGCGCCGCAACGGCCTGCTCAAGGAACGTCTGACCAGTGACATTCTTGACCTCCTGAAAGATTACAGTGAGCTGGTAATCAAAAAACACCACCGCCAGTTCGATGTTGACGCCATTGAGGAACAGCTCATGCGCGAACTCTCTATTGAATTCAGGCCTGAACGGGAGAAATTTGAGCGCGAAGGAGTTGATGCAACAGCCGAAAAACTCTACCAGACCGCCCTCGAATTCTACCGCAGAAAAGAGGCCGCCGTACCGGAAGAGATTATGCAGCAGATAGAAAAATATGCGGTATTAAGCGTCATTGACCATCGCTGGAGAGAGCACCTCCGCGAAATCGACTCTCTGCGTGAAGGAATCAATCTGCGTGCCTACGGCCAGAAAGATCCCCTGCTCGAATACAAACAAGAGGCATTCCGTCTCTTCATTGATCTCCTGCACGAAATAGAGCTCGAAACCCTTTCGCTTGCCTTCAAGCTTTTTCCTGTCGATCCTGAAGAGGCCCGTGAGATGGAAGAGCGCCAGCGGAAAGCTGCGGTACGGCAAGACAAGCTGGTTGCCCAGCACTCCCCTGCGGGAAGTGTTTACACCATTGTCGAACAGGATGAGGATGGTGAGGGTGAAGAGAGTGTGCAGCAACCGGTAATCGCCGAAAAAAAGCCTGGCCGCAATGACGACTGCCCTTGCGGAAGCGGAAAAAAATATAAAAACTGTTGCGGCCAACAGCCTTGAACCATCATGATTCACACTGAAATGAACCACCCCGAAAGGAGCTATGAAACATACTGAAGTTGAAGTCACCCTTGCCCTTGCCGCTGAACATGGCCTGAATAGTGAAGAGTATGGCAAAATATGTACCATTCTCGGAAGAACCCCCTCATTTACCGAGCTTGGGATTTTTTCCGTCATGTGGTCGGAACACTGCAGTTATAAAAATTCCATAGCGGTACTCAAAACCCTTCCCCGCGACGGCGGAGCCCTTCTGACCAGTGCCGGTGAAGAGAACGCCGGTCTGGTCGATATCGGCGACAACCTTGCCGTCGCCTTTAAAATCGAATCGCACAACCACCCCTCCGCCGTCGAACCCTACCAGGGAGCAGCGACCGGCGTTGGCGGAATTCACCGCGACATTTTCACCATGGGTGCACGCCCGGTGGCATCACTCAACTCGCTCCGCTTCGGCTCACCGAAAGATCCCCATGTCCGCTACCTTGTTGACGGCGTGGTGCGTGGCATCGGCGATTACGGCAACTCATTCGGAGTACCGACCATTGGTGGCGAAATCTATTTTGAAGAGGGCTATACCGGCAACCCGCTGGTCAATGCCATGTCGGTCGGCATCGTTGAGCACCACAAAACCGTCAGCGCTACCGCCCTCGGTGAAGGCAACCCTGTGCTGATTGTCGGTTCCTCAACAGGACGGGACGGCATTCACGGCGCAACCTTTGCCTCCGAAGATCTCAGCGAAGCATCCGAAGACAAACGGCCAAGCGTTCAGGTTGGCGACCCTTTTGCCGAAAAACTGCTCCTTGAAGCGACCCTTGAGGCCATTGCCACCGGCTACATTGTTGGCCTGCAGGATATGGGTGCAGCCGGAATCACCAGTTCAACCTCCGAAATGAGCGCCCGCGGGATCGAAAAAACCGGATCAGGCGGCATAGAGATCGACCTTGACCTTGTCCCGATTCGCGAAGCAGGAATGAGCGCCTACGAAATCATGCTCTCCGAGTCGCAGGAACGGATGCTGATTGTCGCCGAAAAAGGTTTTGAAGAAAAGATCATTGCGGTTTACAGCAAATGGGATGTCCTTGCCGTCACCATCGGACGGGTAACGAGCGACAACATGCTGAGGGTCTCACAGCATGGCGCAGTTGTTGCCGAAATTCCAGCCGAAACGCTGGTACTTGGAGGAGGCGCACCCGTCTATATCCGCGAAGCCATCGAAAAAAAGCCGGACACCCCTGTCGCACAACTTGAAGCGGACAATACTCTCGATTTCCATGCAATCAGCCTTGAACTGCTTTCGCGCCCCAACATTGCAAGCAAGCAGTGGGTCTATCGCCAGTATGACTCCATGGTGCAGACCAACACCGTCACGCCGGTAGGCCATACCGATGCGGCTGTTATCCGTATCAAGGGATCACGCAAAGGGCTTGCCATGAAAACCGACTGCAACGCCCGGTACGTCTATCTGAACCCGCTGGCTGGCAGCAAAATTGCCGTTGCGGAATGTGCCCGAAATATCGCCTGTTCAGGCGCTCGACCACTGGCCATAACCAACTGCCTCAATTTCGGTAACCCCTACAAACCTGAGGTTTACTTCCAGTTCAAAACATCGGTTCAGGGCATGGGCGAAGCGTGCCGGGCCTTCAATACCCCGGTCACCGGCGGCAACGTCAGCTTCTATAACGAAACCTTCATCGGCGGCCTCCGTACGGCCATCTACCCCACACCGACCATCGGCATGATCGGCCTGCTTGACGATATCGACAACCTTGTGGGCTCAACCTTCTCCACTGCGGGTGACGCCATCCTTCTTCTGGGCTATCCGGAACTTACGCTTGACGCTTCAGAGTACCTCGTCATGCAGTACGGTACCCCCGGCCAGGATGCTCCAGCAATCGATCTGGTACACGAAAAAAACCTTCAGGATCTGCTTGTGGCGCTTGCATCCAAAAAGCTGGTGCACTCCGCCCACGATATTTCCGACGGCGGACTCTTTGTGGCACTTGCCGAAAAGTCCATCATGAACGCTGAAGCCCCTCTCGGATTCACTGTTGATTTGGAAAATGCAAACAGCACACCCTGCTCCATCCAGCAGCAGCTCTTTTCGGAAGCGCAGGGACGGGTCATTGTGAGCATCTCCCCCGAAAAGGCAAAAGAGGTGATAGCAGAGGCTATGGAGCGCCATGTACCCATTCGCGTCATCGGACAAGTGGTTGAAAATGACGCCATCATCGCCATGAACGGAGAGGAACTGCTTCATTTCACCCTTGAGGAGCTCTCGGGAGCATACTATCACGCTCTTGAGCACTCACTCCATCTTGACGAACTCTAACCCCTCCCGTTGAGGGAAAAAAGGAACCCTGTCATGCTGCCTGTTGTAACCGCACAAGAGATGCAAAGGGCCGACAAGGCGGCAATTGAAGAGCTTCATATCGGCGAAACCCGCCTTATGGAGCTTGCCGGTCGTGAATGCCTCCGCATTATCAAGGAGAGTCTGCAAAAGGAGTCGCTGGCCGGTTGCTCTTTTCTTCTGCTCTGCGGCAAGGGAAACAATGGTGGAGACGGCTTTGTACTCGCCCGCCACCTCCTCAACCTTGAAGCCTCGGTCGATCTTGTGCTCCTCTACCCCGAATCACTGCTGCAAGGCGTTAATCAGGAGGGGCTCGCCATTCTTGAAGCCTACGGAGAGCACGGTTCAGAGCTGCGCATCTTCAGCAGCCATGACGAGGCACTCCCCTTTGTGGCCGAAACCCGCTACGATGCCCTCATCGACGCCATTACCGGTACCAGCCTCCGCCTCAGCGAACCGGGGATGGCACTTGCTTCACCCCTTGCGGAAGGTATTGAGCTGCTCAACACCCTCCGCGACCGAACGGGTGCTCCGCTCATAGCCATTGACGTGCCATCAGGACTTGATGCCACAACTGGCCACTCGGCCACGCCGTCCATCCTCGCAGATATGACCATTACCATGGCTTTCCTGAAAAGAGGCTTCTATTTGAATGAAGGGCCGGAGTGCTGTGGAGAGCTGCACGTTGCAGAAATCTCCATCCCCCGCTTTCTCGCTGAACCCTCCTCCTGTTTGTTGATCGACCAGGAGTTTGCCGCTGAACAGTTCATACTGAGAGAGCCCTCAAGCGCAAAGCATACCAACGGCAAGGTGCTGATCATTGCCGGATCGCAAACCAGCGAAAGCTCAATGGTTGGCGCAGCCATTCTCTCCGCCAAAGCCGCCCTGAAAAGCGGCGCTGGATATGTTTGCATCTCTTTGCCGATTTCGCTTTCCGCCGTCATCCACATTGCGGTGCCCGAAGCAGTTGTTATCGGGAGGGATCTTGCCGCCATTGCTGAAAAGGCTCGCTGGGCCGATGCCATTTTAATAGGGTGCGGCCTCGGACGCGACGAAGCGGCCATTGCACTGGTCAGGGAGCTGCTGGCAAATTCCATTGTCACCTCAAAAAAATTGATCTTCGACGCCGATGCACTTTACGCCCTTTCAGTTATCGGAACGACCAATGCGCTTAGCCAATGCAGAGATGTTCTGCTCACACCGCATTACGGAGAGTTCAGCCGACTCACTGCGCGAAAAATTGAGGAGATCGCCGCCGACCCGATCGGGTGCGCCCGAAGCTTTGCCGATCTCCACCAGGTGACGGTTCTTCTGAAAGGAGCTCCCACCGTTATTGCGGGAATTGCAGGGGGGCCAGCTCTCCTCAACACCAGCGGCACCGAGGCACTTGCCTCCGCCGGTTCAGGCGATGTACTCTCCGGCATGATTGTCGCATTAGCCGCAAAAGGGGCCTCCCCCGTCAACGCCGCCGCAGCCGCAGCATGGTTTCACGGCAGAGCCGGAGACCTCGCAAGCGACGTCGCCAGCCTGGTCTCCTCCGGCATGGTTGTTGACGCTATCCCGCAGGCAATCGGGGAGATTTTTGAGCGGGAAGAGTAACAAATTGACCAGCAGCTTTGCTGCTTCACTTTTGGGACTCCACTATATTTTTGCCTTCCTTTGTTAATCTGTATTACCATCAACTCTTCATTTTCTTTTTTGCTTCATCAATAAATCGTTGTGCCCACGGAGAGGCTTTCATGATTTTAACGGGATCAATCATCTCCAAAATTTTGAACAAGTGGTCGCCTTTACCATACTCTCCTTTGGACTTGCTGCTTTTAGTTGCTTTTTTAAGAGACTTATACACGCTCTCTTTTGCAATCGATTCAATCAGGCAGCCTTCTGCCGGTAACGATTTGAGATGAAACCCCTGACAAAAGAACTCCTGCAACGATGCTCGATCAGTTAAAAACCACGCTTCCATGCACTGTACCATCAAGTGGCACTCTTGTTCACTGGCCTTTGCCGGTTTTTCCCAGCAATCTCCCGCACGGCTCTGAAGATGTTGCCAAGGTTTCCAGCTTTCAGGCTCTCCCTCCATACATTCAGCATTGACCGGAGCTTCGCTATCTACCAACAGCATGGCGCTGTTACCATTTTCAAGAGCAATACAGAACGATTGATAGGCATCCTGACAACTCCCGCAAGCAACGATCCTCGGCATTGTATCGGCAAGTCCAGCCTTTTTAAGAAATACAGAAAATCCTCTACGACAAGCTGTTTTCAATTGGCTGGTATCGCCGCCACCCTCTACATACTAATTTTACAGCTACCATCGTGTACCTCCGATTTCACCGCGAGTCCAGAGTTCACCCAAACTGTATTTTTTAAGCCACGGTTTAAGAGCCTCAGCATTCAAGCGTCGGATCTGTGAGCTATTGTCATCACCTTTTTCGCAAACAAGAATTGATTCAGGCTGGTCAGACATTGCGTCAACAAGAACATCAGAATGAGTGGTAACAATAAGCTGAGTCCGCTCTGAGGCCTCTTTCAGTAACTCAGCCAAAGTTGGAAGAATATCGGGATGAAGGCCTAATTCCGGTTCTTCAATGCATACCAAAGGAGGTGGTTCGGGATGACACAGAATTGCAAGAAGAGAGAGATAACGTAACGTTCCATCCGAGAGCCGGGTTGCTGGTACCGTAAAACGACCCTCATGAAAAAAAACCTGAACTGTCCCTCCTTCTATTTGAACATCATAATCGTCAATTCCTTCGTAAAGAGACTGTAATGCCTTGAGGAGGCGCTTCTTGACCAATGGCTCACGTTTTAAACGATTGAGTACAAGGCCAAGATTACTTGAATCAGATTCAAGAAAATTATTCGGTAAATCAGCTTTCTGCGGTAGACGAGGTGCCGTATAGCGACCAAAACTCCATTCACGGTAGAGGCGAATTTTGCTAAAAGTCTGCCCTATATAGGTTATTTCTGGATATTGATCAGGATCACGTCGCTGAGAAAGGATGGATTTTTCAAGATCAACATCCTCTTGCTGTAATGATCTTTTTTCACCCTTCACATTCAACGCTGGACGACCGCCATTAAAATGATAATAAAAGTACGCGCAAGAGTGATTATTGGTTTGAGGTTTTTCATTTTCAATTTTCTCATCAACAATCTCAAAGCGCTGACCGACCTCAGTAAATGAGAGTAAATATCGGAGATTTTGTGCACCCTTGGGATAAGCGAGCACAACATCTATTGATGCAACAGGCGTCTCTCTTCCTCCTTTCCATAGCCAGTCTCTGACCCCTCCACCTTCTCTGATCGGTTTTAATAACTGGTCAGGCGCATTCTTCAACAGCTCAATAGATTCCAGAAGATTCGATTTTCCGGAGCCATTCGGGCCTATGATTACATTCAAAGGGCCTAAAGATATTTCCTCTGTTGACGCACCAAAACTTAAAAATTGTTTTAGCCTGATGGACTGTATCAACATGACTTTATCCTTAAATTATCTTTACAATTGTACAACACTCCCTTGAGCAAGCAGACGACCGCATTGGCAATATAGCCGGACTACCTCTTGACAAGTTATGAAGAGCAGAAGTTTTTTATAAAAAAAATGCCCCTCATTTTCGAAGCGGCTCTCAGGCTCGTCCTGCCAAGGCCGGGCATGGGTGGCGGCTCTTTTTGCCCTGAAGAAAGGTGTTCATCTCTTGTTGAGCGCTCCAGTTGTCACCGACGGGTACGGTAAAAAGTTTTATCTGCATCAGTGTAAAGCGATAAGCCTGTTTGATAACCATGCAAAAGATCGGCACGTTTCAAATAAGCGGCGGCCCACCTTCGGCGGGCAGTTCTGTAGTCGGTTGTTACCAGAACATTTTGGCGTGCGGCGGTTCGTCCCTCACCTCCGCTCACCAAAATGTTGGTACTGCCCTCTCGCTCAAAGCAAAGCCGGAATGAGCTGCCAACTGACTACGGGACGAAAACAAGGCGGAAGCCAACGTAGTCGTACCGGACGTCGGGTTGGAAGTCGTACCGATTAGCCGACCGACAGCCCACGGCAGAGCAGCCCCAGCTCCCGCCACGAATAACACGGAACGAACGACTGCTGTCATACCAACTATCCGTCCACTCCCAGACGTTACCAGCCATATCGTATAACCCCCATTCATTGGGCTTTTTCTGACCTACAGGATGTGTCGTACGACCAGCATTGCCTTCGTACCAGGCATACTCTCCTAATTGGCTCTCATCATCACCAAAGTAGTATTCAGAAGTGGTTCCTGCCCGGCAGGCGTACTCCCACTCTTCTTCGGTTGGCAAGCGGTAATGTTTTTTGCCGGAGAGCTGATTGAGTTTTTGTATGAAGAGCTGGGCATCATCCCAGGAAACCATTTCTACCGGCAGACGACCTCCCTTGAAATGGCTTGGGTTACTACCCATAACTGCCTCCCACTGCTGCTGGGTGACCGGGTACTTGCCCAGATAGTAGTCTTGTTCAGGGATCGGGCAAAACTCAAAGTAGGTGACCTCCTTGCCAGACGAACTTGTTGTGACCGTTCTGTTTTTTGTAACCATACGAGTTTTCTTTTGTTTCTCAGTCACCGCCTTTTTAAAGAAACCGCCTGGCGTGATCACCACATCTTCGTAATAGGTCTCTTGCTCGGTGTAGGTCTCCCTGGTATTGACGGGATTACCAGCGCCCTTGACTCTCACCATAATCGCAAGCTGTTTGAATCTATCGAGATTCTGCAGTACTTCCAGCATATCCATGAGTGGCCAGTTGGCACCTTCATCCAAAAATGCTTGCAACCGGTTCTCAGTTCCAGGTGCAAGTTCAAACCCCTTGATCCTATCAAGAGCCGCTTTTACTTTTGGCACACACTGCCGGTATTTTTCTTTGCGCAGTGCATCAAGAAAACTCCTTAACTGAGCGTCATGCTGCTGAAAATCACCATCGCCGGCGGCTTTGAGCGCATAAAAGCGGTCGATGTCGATCGCTTTGGCAAGCATGGGCAGCGCACTCGCCACGTCACCAAGTGCCATCTGTACTTTGGATGCCTGGAAGAATACCTCTCCTATTTCTGGATGCAGTGCCATTGCCTGCTCAGTATGGGCAAGGGCTTGTTTCATCTTACCTTGGCAATATGCTGCCCAGCCTGCGGAGAGAAATGCACGGCCTGCGTCATGCGGATAATCAGTTTCGCCATAGCGGGCGGCGGTCAGAAAGGATTCTTCAGCTTTTGCAAGATCATAGAGCGACATGTCGCAATCAGCAAAACCAAGCTGAAGGGTGCCCTTCATCTGATGAAAACGCCATTCGAGCTTGTAACCGGCAGAGGTGTGATCACCAAAAATCGCCTTGTCGAGCTCTTCCAAACTTTCACGGTACAACCTTTTGCGGAAAGCGTCACGAGCAATTTCGAAGTGTTCAAAGGCGACGGTCTGTACCGGTGTTTTGGCTATTTTCACCAGCTCTGATAAGGTATCATTCATGTGACCGATCGAGGCGAGAACTGCACCGAAACCCCAGTGAAAGGTGGCGTTCAGCTCGGAAATACCCTCGGACAGTCGGTCGAAGCCAGCGTCCATACTATAGGATAGCCTTTCAAACCCATCATTGAGTGCGCCGACTGTCCGGTCTGTCGAAGCGTTGAGTAACTCCAGATGCTCACGCTGCAACGACTCATTTGATGCAATGATATCGCGGGTTTGGCGCGAGATATCCATTGAAACCTTCTTGGCGGCGTTGCGCGTTGCTGACGTTACATCACTGACAAAACTCTTTGCCTGCAAATAATCATGGTGGGACAAACTCGAACCCCATACATAATTGCTCATTGAATCGGCTCCTTTCCGTTATGGTATTGGTGGTTAAGCTCAATAACGTTAGAGTGAAAGATAACGTAAAAGAGCGTTAACAAGGGCATGATAACAATGCTTTCAAGATTTGCCTGCCACAAGCGACGTCGCCAGCCTGGTCTCCTCCGGCATGGTTGTTGAAGCCATCCAGCAGGTAATCGGGTAGATTTTTGAGGTATCAACATTGGGGTAAGGAAGATGCCGTAGCATATACCTGCGGGTTTGCCGTGCCTGTGTTTTCCGAACGGATGATGGTGTATTTGGGCGATTGTGGGGGGCACGCCATGACGTGCCCCTAAACATGTTATTCCCGCAGGAATTTTTTGATATTCCGTGCGGCCTGCCGGATGCGCTCCTCATTCTCGATCATGGCGACGCGTACATAGTCATCACCGTAGGCACCAAACCCTATGCCGGGACTGACAGCAACTTTTGCTTCGGTAAGCAGTTTCTTGCTGAATTCAAGGCTTCCCATTGAACGAAATGGCTCCGGAATCTGTGCCCAGACAAACATGCTTGCACGGGGTGAAACAACCGGCCAGCCTGCATTGATAAAACTTTTGACCATAACATCGCGCCGTTTGCGGTAGACTTCGCAGATCTCCTGAACGCAACTCTGGTCTTCAGTAAGCGCAATGGTTGAGGCAACCTGAATGGGGGTGAAGGTACCGTAATCGAGCCAGCTCTTGATTTTTTCGAGGGCACCAATCAGTTTGGCGTTTCCAACCATGAACCCGACACGCCATCCGGCCATGTTGTAGGTTTTTGAGAGGGTGTAGCTCTCGACGGCAACATCCTTTGCTCCTGGCACCTGAAGGATTGAAGGGGTGACGTAGCCGTCGAATGTCAGTTCGGCGTAGGCAATATCACTGATAATATAAAAGCGCTCCTGACGGGCAATATCGACCAGCTTCTGATAAAAGGGAAGCTCAACCGTTGCCGTTGTAGGATTGTTGGGGAAATTCACCACCAGATACTTGGGCTTTGGCGACGATTCGCGCAACGCTTTTTCAATGTTGCGGAAAAAGCCCTCTTCGTCAAGGGTAAAATCGTCATTCAGTTCAAGTTTCAGGCGATGAACGTTGCCACCGGCAAGAATGAATGCCTGGGAGTGAATGGGATAACAGGGATCGGGCACCATGGCAAGGTCACCGGGGTTGGTGATGGCTTGCACAAGATGGACATAGCCCTCTTTTGAGCCCATCGTGGCAACCACCTCTCGATCGAGGTCAAGATCAACATTATATTTGCGCTTGTACCAGGTTCCCACCGCACCACGAAGCTTGTAGATTCCCTTTGAGACCGAATAGCCGTGAGTCCTTGGTTTATTGATGCTTTCAATCAGTTTATCGACGATGTGCTGGGGTGTCGGGCCATCAGGATTACCCATCGAAAAATCAATAACGTCCTCTCCGGCACGCCGTTCAGCCATTTTCAGCTCATTAACTGCAGCAAAGACATACTTGGGCAAACGCTTGATCTTGTCAAACTCTATTTCATCAAACATGGTTTTGTAATGAAAATTTATAATATTTAAAATGGGGAGTTGTTGCATCATAAGCAAAAAGAGTATCATATCAATGACTTTCCGGATATTTTCCACTCGAAAATGACAAAGTGCTGCACGCAAGTTAAGGTGCCAAAACGCAACACGCTCACTGGTTTCAGCACCCATACAAAAAAAATTAAACCGACGTGAACGGTTTGATTCCTGTTGATGTTACTTAACAATTGTTGAAAAAAAGTGACACGAACATTGAAAGGCCAAAAAGCTGAAAACCGGGTGTTAGCAAAGCTTTCCGGAGTTTTTCTGCTCTCTTCTTACCTAAAAGGAAATGAAATTATTGAGCCTGAATTATTTGACATTAATGTAATTTTCTTTAACATGCTATGTTGGCGTCATTTCGCTTCCCGCTCCACGTAAAGTAACCTATACCACGTGTCAAAAATCAAGATGACAGTAAAGGATACCCTGAAGCATCAGCTTGAGGAATCCACCGGAAATGACTATAACTGCTGCTACCAGTGTGGAAAATGTACGGCTGGCTGTCCAGCGGGAACATTTATGGACAGCCCTCCGGCAAGAATCATGCGTCTCGTCCAGGCGGGCTATATCGAAGATGCCCTGAAAAGCGAAGCACTCTGGTTCTGTGTCGGTTGCATGACCTGTACTGCGCGATGTCCACAGAACATGGATATTGCTGCAACAATGGACTCGCTCAGGGCTATGGCGCTTGAGAAGGGTATTGTTTCCGAAAACAGGTCAAAAAAGCTGGTTACCGCCTTTCACGTTTCCTTCCTCAACAACGTGCGTAAACACGGTCGTCTTGAGGAGCTCTCACTCATCAACAGCTACAAGCTCCGCACCAGAACATTTCTTCAGGATGCCGAGTCGGGCGTCAAGATGATCATGAGCGGAAAGATCAATCCGCTGCATACCCTTACCGGTAAAGGTGGAGTCAAGGGGAAAGAGCAAATCGCAAAAATCTTTGAAGCTTCCAAAAAAGAGGCCCATCTTTCCGCACCGAAACGACGTCCCATAAAGAAGGAGTTCACCGCAAAAGCTACCCGTTCAATCAAGCCGGGTATGACCATAGGCTACTATCCCGGATGCTCGCTGAGTGGAACAGCACGGGAGTATGATATTTCAGTCAAAAAAATGTGCTCCCTTCTCGGCCTCAAACTTCAGGAAATCGAGGACTGGAACTGCTGCGGAGCAACCTCGGCGCACGCAACCAATCACAAGCTTGCCGTGCTTCTGCCAGCAAGGAACCAGGCTCTTGCCGATGCACAGGGGCTGGATCTGGTCCTTGCGCCCTGCGCCGCCTGCCAGAACCGTCAGGTTACTACCCGTCAGTCACTGCTTGACTCCCAGGAACTTCGTGAGGAGGTTCGTTCGATTACCGGTATAGAGCCAACCGGTCGTGCTGAATTTATTGGTGTGACCCAGCTTCTTGAAGCAATGGATCCAGAAGAGATCAAAAAAAGGGTGAAAAAGCCCCTTACCGGGCTCCATCTTGCCTGCTATTATGGTTGCCTTCTGGTCCGTCCAATGGAGGCTATGGGTTTTGACGATCCTGAAAATCCGCTCAAAATGGAGGCAATCATGACCGCTCTTGGCGCGACGCCCATAGAGTGGGCATTCAAGATTGAGTGCTGCGGAGCCGGACTGACGCTTGCACAGCAGCCGCTTGTTGAAGAGCTGACACACTCCATTGCCAAAAACGCGGCCGACAACGGTGCCGAGGCCTTTGTGGTTGCCTGTCCCCTATGCCAGGCAAATCTTGACATGCGTCAGGGAAGCATGAGAAAGCGCTTCGGAGATGTCAAAGAGATGCCGGTTTACTACATTTCAGAGCTTGTCGCCATCGCCTGCGGTGCCGATCCTTCGGAAGTCGCTGTAGGAGAGCACTTTGTGCCGGCGCTCGACCTTGTCTCAAAACTTTAGGGTACGACCAAACCCTTGAATACCTGACGAAAAGTCGGGGTTCAGGGGTGTTCCATGCCGGGCCGTTCAGGTCAGCGGCTTCATACTAAAAGATTGAATAATGGCAAAAATCGGGGTATTTATATGTCACTGCGGCGAAAACATCGCTGCGAAAGTTGACTGTACCAAACTTGCAGCCGCCATGGGGGAACACCCTGGTGTCGAGGTCTCTGTCGAATACAAATATTTCTGCTCCGATCCTGGTCAGGAGAGCGTCAAAAAAGCAATCCGCGAAAACAACCTTACCGGTATCGTCATCGCCGCCTGCTCACCGAGAATGCATGAAGCCACCTTTCGCAAGGCATGTGCAGAAGCGGGGCTGAACCCCTACCTGTGTGAAATAGCCAATATTCGCGAACAGTGTTCATGGGTACACACCGATGGTGATATGGCTACCGCCAAAGCTGCGGACATCGTCCGTTCGATGGTTGAAAAGGTCAAGCGCAACAATAAACTTCAACCTATCGAGGTTCCGGTAACCCGCCGGGCCCTGGTCATCGGAGGCGGTATTGCAGGTCTGCAGGCAGCACTCGATATTGCCAATGCCGGTCAGGAAGTTGTCCTTGTTGAACGCGAGCCCTCCCTTGGTGGCCACATGGCGCAGTTGTCGGAGACCTTCCCCACGCTCGACTGCTCGCAGTGCATCATGACCCCCCGAATGGTAGAAACCGCCCAGCATCCCAACATCAGGCTCCTTACATACGCCGAAATTGAGAGTGTTGATGGCTACATTGGCAATTTCAAGGTCAGGGTCCGTATGAAAGCGCGCTACGTTGACATGAACGCCTGTACGGGTTGCGGCGACTGCATCACCAAATGTCCGGTCAAAAAAATCTCAAGTGAATTTGACTGCGGTCTTGGCAAGCGTACCGCCATTTATACCCCTTTCGCCCAGTCAGTTCCCAATATGCCGGTCATCGACAAGGCAAGCTGCATCTACTTCAAGAACGGCAAATGCAAAACGTGCCAGAAATCCTGTGAACTCAACGCCATCAACTTTGAGATGCAGGATGAATTCATCGACCTTGAAATAGGAGCAATTGTTGTTGCTACCGGCTTCCAGGTACAGAATACCGCCCTCTACGGAGAGTATGGCTACGGAAAATTTCCGGACGTCATCACCGGCCTTCAGTTTGAGCGCCTCGCTTCTGCAAGCGGCCCGACAGCAGGCCGAATTCTTCGTCCCTCTGACGGCAAGGAGCCTGAAAACGTTGTCTTCATCCAGTGCGCCGGATCACGCGACCCCTCAAAGGGAGTGCGCTACTGCTCCAAAATCTGCTGCATGTACACCGCCAAACATGCCATGCTCTACGCACACAAGGTGCACGACGGTAAAACCCATATTTTCTATATGGATATCCGTGCGGCAGGCAAAGGGTATGATGAATTTACCCGTCGGGCAATTGAGGAGGATGAGGCCTCCTACGTCCGTGGCAGGGTAAGCAAGCTTTGGCAGGAAAACGGCAAACTGATGGTGCGCGGTGTCGATACCCTTCTCGGCAAGCCGGTTACCGTCGCTGCCGACATGGTCGTCCTTGCCACCGCAATGGTACCGCAGCCCAATGCAAAAGAGTTTGCCAAAACCATCGGCATCGCCTACGACGAATATGGCTTTTACAACGAGGCCCATCTCAAACTTCGCCCCGTTGAATCATCCACGGCAGGGGTCTTTCTTGCCGGAGCATGCCAGTCGCCCAAAGATATTCCTGATTCGGTTGCCCAGGCATCGGCATCAGCCAGCAAGGTACTCGCTCTCTTCAGCAAAGAGAAGCTTGAACGGGAGCCGGTTATTGCCGTAAACAACGAAGCGACCTGCGCCGGATGCTGGGGCTGCGTTCTTGCCTGTCCCTACAATGCCATTGAGAAAAAGGATATTCGCGACCGTTCGGGAAAGCTTATCAAACAGGTGGCTTATGTCAATCCCGGCCTCTGCCAGGGATGCGGCACCTGCGTCAGCTTCTGCCGCTCGAACAGCCTCGATTTGGCTGGCTTTACCGAAAAACAGATCTTTGCTGAAGTGATGGGGCTCTGAAAAGCCTCCATTTTTTCCATGAACGAACAG
This sequence comes from uncultured Chlorobiaceae bacterium, assembly GCA_903840935.1. Classification (GTDB taxonomy): domain Bacteria; phylum Bacteroidota; class Chlorobiia; order Chlorobiales; family Chlorobiaceae; genus Chlorobium. The sequence goes on along the minus strand of CAIMHT010000040.1, from coordinate 46,978 downwards.
AACTTTGCTACCGGAGTACGCCGATGAGTGAACCATTTGAACCAAAGATCGTCGCTTTTGTCTGTACCTACTGCACCTACGCCGGCGCTGACCTTGCGGGAACGAGCAGGCTGAAATATGCGCCAAATGTGCGCATTGTCCGACTTCCCTGCACCGGAAGAATCAGCCCCATGTTTATCCTCAAAGCGCTGCAGAAGAGGGCTGACGGTGTACTGGTCAGTGGCTGCCATCCGGGTGACTGCCATTTCACCCATGGAAACTACCATGCGCGCCGCCGCTGGATGGTCTTTCGTGCCCTGCTCGACTTCACCGGCATACCACCGGAACGGGTCATTTTCTCGTGGATCAGTGCGGCAGAAGGAAGCAAATTTGCTGATCTCATCAACAGCGTCACGGAAGATATCCGTAAACTCGGCCCCTTTGATCAGTACCAGAAGTTGATCAAGGAAACTGAATCACCGGCGACCCTTTAAAAACAAGAGGCAATGATTACACAGGAAAAATACAGAACAACGGTAAAAGAGCTTCTTGCCAATGGCACGATAAAAATGGCGATCGGCTACAGGCCAGGCTCAACTTCCGACCGGCGTCGCCCGCTCTTTATCCGTACCTCGGAAGAGGCCGACCAGCTTGTGCTCGACAGCACCTGCATAACCAACCTTTCAGGATACCTCGTCGCCGAAGGGCTGCTGAGCGATGAAAAACGGGTTGGCATCTTTTTGCGCCCCGAAGGGATACGCTCCATCAACATCCTTGCTGCAGAATACCAGCTCAATGTCGATCAGATCGTTATTTTCGGATTTGACTCCACAGGCCGGGAGGTCAGACCGTTGCAGGGTCAAACTACCAGTGACTTTTCTGCACTGCTCAGCGAAATCAGGGAAAACCCTCCGCTCACCACGAAAGAGCCACTCCTTGAGCGTATCGAGAAAATGAACGCAAAAGAGCGGTTCGACTTCTGGCAGCAGGAGTTTTCCCGATGCATCAAATGCTACGCCTGCCGCCAGGCCTGCCCCATGTGCTACTGCCGCCGCTGCATTGTCGACAGCAACCAGCCGCAATGGGTCAACACCTCGTCGCATACACTCGGAAATTTTGAATGGAATGTCGTAAGGGCATTTCACCTTTCCGGCCGATGCGTCCAGTGCGGCAACTGCGACCGGGCCTGCCCTGTGAACATACCGCTCCGCTTCATCAACCAGAGGATGGCCAAAGAGGTGGTTGATGGATTCGATCATTTTGCCGGTTTAAGCCCGACCCAGGAACCGGTGCTTGCAAGTTTCAAAAAGGACGACACTGAGACATTCATTCTCTAAGTAACCAACACCTATGACCAGAATCCTTTTCAGTGATAAACTTGACAATTGTGTCGCAAAATGGCGCTCGGCAGGGCTGACCGTGATTGGCCCTGTGCAGGGAGAGTCCCTTTCAAGCTATGCCACCGTTGAGAAAGGTACCGATCTGCATTTAGGCATGGTGCTGCCCGACCGTTCACTCAAGGAGCTCTTTTTTCCCCAGACGGAACCGATGCTGCGCTACACCATCAAGAAAAATGAAATCGAAACGGCTGACTTCACTCCTCCGTCAGCACAAAGAATCATTTTTGGTGCCAGGCCGTGCGATGCGTCAGGTCTGGCGATCGACGATCCCCTTTTCGGATGGGATTACAAGGACGAATACTGGTTTCAGCGACGCAATGAATCGGTCATTGTGACCATTGCCTGTACAAAAGCAGATGATTTCTGTCTATGCACCTCACTCAAACTGGCCCCCGACAGCACAAAGGGCACAGACGTGCTGCTTCGTCCCCTCGACAAAAACCGGGGATGGCTGGTTGAAGAGCTTACCGATCGGGGACGTGAAGCATTCGCGATCATTTCCGAATACCTCCAGGAGAGCTCCGAGACAGCACTCCCGACCGTCGAAGTACCGGAAAAATTCAACCTCGATGCCTGCGTTGCCTGGCTGCAGAACCCCGAAAACTTTGACAGCAAATTCTGGAAAGAGATCTCGATGCGCTGTATCGGTTGCGCCTCCTGCACCTACCTTTGTCCAACCTGTCACTGTTTCGACATCCAGGACGAAGGCGACACCTACAGCGGTATCAGAAGAAAAAATTGGGACAGTTGCTCCTTTGCCCTCTTTACCATGCATACCTCGGGCCACAACCCCCGTTCGACGCAATCGGCACGATGGCGCCAGCGCATCATGCACAAATTCAACTATTTTCCAGGCAAGTTCAGCGTGAACAGTTGCAGCGGATGCGGCCGATGCTCACGCCAGTGCCCGGTTGACATGGGTATTACCGAGACTTTACAAGAGATATCAAAATTATAGCCGTGACAGAAACCATTCACAACGCGCAACCGAACATCTACAAGCCGGCTATCATGAAAATCGTCGCCCGCCACGACGAAGCGCCCGGCGTGCGAACCATGAGGCTCGAGTTTCAAAACCCGGCTGACCATGAGCAGTTCAAGAAAACCTTCCGGACCGGCATGTTCGGTCTCTACGGCGTCTACGGTGAGGGTGAGAGCACCTTCTGCGTCGCAAGCCCCGAGACCCGGAACGAGTATATCGAATGCACCTTCCGCCAGTCGGGCCGGGTGACTTCGGCTCTGGCCAATGCCGATGTCGGTGACCTCGTCACCTTCCGCGGGCCTTACGGAAACCGCTTTCCCATTGAAGAGTTCCACGGCAAAAACCTCCTCTTTATTTCTGGAGGGATCGCACTGCCACCGACGCGGAGTGTTATCTGGTCGTGCCTCGATCAGCGTGAAAAATTTGGCAAGGTCACCATTGTCTATGGTGCCCGCACCGTAGCCGATCTGGTCTACAAGCATGAACTTGACGAATGGCAGAAGCGTGCTGATGTTGACCTTGTCCTCACCGTCGATCCGGGTGGAGAGTCACCCGACTGGAAATACCGTGTCGGCTTTGTGCCTACGGTACTCGAAGAGGCCGCCCCCTCTCCCGACAACTGCATCGCTGTAATCTGCGGGCCGCCAATCATGATCAAGTTCACCCTGATATCACTCAAAAAGCTTGGCTTTGATGAAAAAAACGTCTACACAACGCTCGAAAACCGCATGAAATGCGGTGTCGGCAAATGCGGACGCTGCAATGTAGGGTCGGTCTATGTCTGCAAAGAGGGGCCGGTCTTTACAGCAGAAGAGGTTTCCCGTATGCCTGCCGCCGATCTGTAACAAATCTTTTCAGAGCAGGCGAATCCGGAAAAAGCGCTCCGGCTGGTGAAAATCAGCCGGTAATGATGCATTGGGCCACCAGGGGAAGAGGCCAAGCTCTCCCCTGCCGGAAGAGGCTGAACACTGCAAGGCAAGGATCTCCCCGTTAACGAATGGGTGCAAAAGTTCCCACGAGAGCTCCATACCAAAGCGCCCCTCATTCTGCACCTTATGCACCGTTTTCAGCCAGGGTTCCGCTGAAAGAACTTCATACCCTTTCGCCCTCTTTCGCGGAGCATCAAAGCGCAACGCAACCCAGTGACCCTCCGGACTCATTTCAAACTCAAGATAGCCCACTCCCGGAGCAACGGAAGCGATAAACAGTTCGGAGACGCTGTAGTGCCAAAGTCCGTCAGTAAAGCTTCCGGGCGGAATAGTTGAGGGCGGCTTGAGTGGAAAAATGGCAGGATCACTGCTGCTGGTTGTCCAGCGAAGAATGGGGGCTTCGGGATTTAGGGCCGCATCCGCAAGCGAGCGCAACTGCTCAACAGCAACAAACGCTCCAGCAGGAAACTCCCGGTCGAGAGCCGCATAGCCAAGCAGCGGCCCCTGCATGAGCATACGGGGAAAAATCGGATCCAGCGCTCCAGCCGAGTCCTCCTCCTGCGGATTCCACAACAGCCCGGCCCACCCTTTTGAAGGATCCTGCAGATCGGCCGCAAAAGGGACACCACACGAGGCAAGCAGATCGCCATCAAACAACCCGATACACTGAACCTCAAGATCAAGCTGAGCCCCGGCCTCTGCAAGAGCTGCATGTTTCATGCCGGCAGCAAGCGTGAGCACCTCCCGGGCGGTTGCTCCTCCCCTGTTAAAAATAAAATTGGCATGGTAGGGGCTCACCATGGCGCCACCCTCCGCCCTCCCCTTGAAACCAAGCTCCTCAAAAATAGAGCCGCTCGAACGGCCCACCGCATAGTTGTTCTTGAAGGTCGAGCCACAACTCGGAAAATCAAAATGGTGCTTCGCCTCGCGCTCCCCTTCATGGCCCTTCATCAACGCTTGTACCTCATCAATGGGCCGCACCTCCGCAAAACGCAAAAGAGAGGCAACCACCATCTCCGGCCTCTCCATCAGTGCGGTATGCTTGTAGCCGTAAAAAACCTCTTCCGGGAGACTCCAACGCAGGCAACCCTCAACCGAAAGCGTCAAAACCGCAGCCGTAATGGCCGAAACCTCTCCCCCGAAACAGCGGGCATTCATCCTCACCGTTGCCCCAATCTGGCCGGGAAGCCGGTAGAGCCACTCGCCTCCTCCCCTGCCAACCCGCAACAACTCTTCGGCAATGCTGCTGTTCTCCACCCCTGCCTCACAAAATAGCTCATCATCAGAGAGCCAGAAAAAACGCTCCATCCGGCCAAGGGATATCACCATACCCGCAAAATCTGCGTCAGAAAAAAGGATATTGCTCCCGCTTCCCATGAGCGCAAGCGGCAGGCGCTGCCTGACACTCCAGAGCAGGATATCAGCAAGCTCCGCCAGAGAGCCCGGCTCGGCAAAATAGCAGGCGATCCCCCCTATCCTGTAATAACCCCTCCCGGCAAGAGAGACATTTTCAGAAACAGCGGGTGGTGTTGAATGGCAATAATGGGTCATGCACCAGAAAGGGTTTGTTGTTTTCATGCAACAATCAGGCTGATCCATTAGCTGCGCTTCGGGGCAAATATATCTCAAATGTCGTCCCTTCTCCCTTTTTGCTGGAGGAGAATATCGCACCCTGATTCTGCCGGACAATGCCATAGACCATTGCAAGCGCGAGACCGGTGCCCTCTGACATCGATTTTGTGGTAAAATACGGTTCAAAAACAGATTCGAGCGTCTGTTTGTCCATACCACTCCCGTCATCACAAACCTCAAGCAAAAGATAATCGCCGGGCATCATTTCAGTATGAACGTTACAGAATGCCGCATCAACGACAACATTTTTTGTCGTGATGCTCAGTGTGCCGCTCTCCTTTATGGCATCCCTTGCATTGAGGGCAAGTTTGATCATAACCTGATCTATTTGTGTCAAATCCATCTTCACCGGCCAGAGGTCGTCGCCTGGAGTAAAGATCACCTTGATGTGCTCTCCCATCAGGCGTTCAAGCATCTTGACAATATGCTCAACCACAACATTCAGATCGAGTATCGTCGGAGAGATAATCTGCTTTCCGCCAAAAGCAAGCAGTTGACGAACAAACCCGGCTGATTTCATGATAGAACTTCGCACTGCAGCAAGTGAGCGATGCGCACTGACGTCAAGATCCTTCCTGGCGATCAGCAGGTCAATATTGCCAAGCATCACCTGCAGCATATTGTTAAACTCATGGGCAACACCACCTGCAAGCCGACCGATCGACTCCATCTTATGGGCCTGAATCAGAGTTGCCTGCAGCCGGGCATTCTCGCTCTCGATCTGCTTCTGCAGGGTGATGTCAGAAAGCACCGTCCAGCATAACTGTCCATCATCCTGAACGACCGCCTCAATACGTACCACTCGTCGCGGTGCCAAAGGATCATCGTCATGCACAAGCATAACCTCACAGAAAGCTGGCTCCTGATGACTGAAGACCCGCTCCATCAGTGCATTAAACACCATGCTCTCTTCCGGATCAACAAAGAGTACGAGGCACGCACCCTTCAAAAGGGAGCGCTCCACACCAACCATCCTGGTTGCCGTCAGATTCACCTCAAGTATGGTACTGTCGCGCGCAAGTGTCAGATAACCCACCGGCGCGAAGTCATAAAGCTCGGTATAGCGCTCCAGCCCCTTTTCCATATCATCGCGCGACTGCAGGAGCTCCTCCTGCTGCATTTCAAGCTCAATCTGATGAACCGACAATTCATGAATAATGCGGTGCATATCACCGGCTGAAAGTGAAAAACCCTGATTTTTCTGTTCATGTTTCTGCAAACGATCTTCAGCCCTGCGCCGCAATGCCGAGAGATAGTCTGAACGTTCCCTGTTTTTATTCAGCATTGAATTATCCTTGTTTCTGGCGCTCTTCATCCCCTACCGGGGAGCACTGATTTCAATAAATGTTGAGACAACCTGGAATACTTCTGCCCTACCCGCCTTGAAACGGGGCAGTGCGCTGACCTTGAACCACCGACACCCCTTGTCATGATCCCGCAACAGACCCATGACAATATCTTTAACCGGTTTGCCGGAACCCAAAACAAGATGAAAGGGATATTCGTCAACAGGAAAAGCTGACCCATCCTCGTGAACAGCTCTCCATTGCGGCTCCTCCATCATCGTGGCATGCATCTCATTTACAGAGATCCCTAAAATACGTTCAGTCTCTCCATTGGCCATCAGAATTCGGCCTTCACCATCCTGGAGAAGGATACCACCAGGCATGGCTTCAAACAAAAAACGAAAGCGCTCTTCAGTTTCACGCAAACACCCTTCAAGCGTCTTGGCAACCGTGATGTCGGTAAACGTAATCACCAGCCCGACAATCCTGTTTTCCTGGGTACGATAGGGCATGATTTTCACGACAAACCACCGTCCATCACTTGCCGATATCTGCTTTTCACTGTAGACAAGTGTGCGAAGCACCTCCCTTGCATCATCAACCAGCTCAGGATAGTCCAGATCACTGACAATATCGGTTATGGGACGGCCAACGTCCGTAGGAATCACTTTGATGATCGCAGAAATCCGGTTGGTGAACCGGCGTATATGGAGCGCATCATCAAGAAAGAGCGTTGCAATATCGGTGCTGTTCAGCAGGTTTTTCATATCATTATTGCTCTCCGACAGATCAGTCACCTTCGATTGCAGCTCATGATTGACCGTCTGCAACTCCTCATTCAATGACTGCATCTCCTCCTTGGAGGTCGTCAGCTCCTCGTTGGTGCTCTGCAACTCTTCATTGGCCGACTGCATCTCTTCATTCATCGATTTTAACTCCTCCTGCGAGCTCTGCATCTCTTCGCGAATGGTCAAAATCTCATGACGAGCCTCCATAAGTTCCTGATCGATCAACCCGGGATGGCTGCCTCCACCATCTGCCGATTCAGCACTCCCTTTTTCCAATCCGGACTCATCACCATGCACATCTTTAAACGTAATAAGGATCAACCCTCTCAAAAGGTCGGGCTTTTCAAGCAGTTCAACCGTCAGATCCAGCCGCTGCGACCCTCCGTTGGTACCAACGGTTACCCCCTTTTTGGTAAGGATTGTTTTTTTATGAAGCGCACTCCCGAACAGCATATTCAGTTCATAGCGAAGCCCTTCGCGGGCCATCGCAAAAACATTCCAGTTGGCCTTGCCTGCGGCTGGCTCAAGATATTTGCCGGTTCGTCCACTGATATAGATGATATCGCCCTTCTCATTGGCCAGCACCGCTGCCGGTGTATAATGCTGAAGCAAAAACTGGTCAGTTATTGATTGCAGGTTCACGCTGGATATTTTCATTGCTTTTTGGTTGCTCATCATCTCAGGTATTTTATGCAACATCGGAGAAAAAGAGGCTGGAAACTCAACAGGTTCAGCCCGATGCCCGTATGGAAGCTTCCTGAAAATTCGTGCTTTTGCATCAAGAGGATCAAACAGATAGGTGAATGAACCGATGCTTTCGGCCGTACCAAGAAAAAGGAGGCCTCCGGTGTTGAGACTGTAATGAAACAAGGGAAGGAGCTTTTGCTGCAACTCCTGCTCCATATAAATCAAAAGATTTCGGCATATAATAATGTCGAGCTTGGTGAACGGGGGATCCATGATGACATTATGGGGAGCAAAAACAATGCTCTCGCGGATCTCTCTCGATATCCTGAGGCTGTTATGTTCGTCTTTTACAAAGAAGCGCTGCAACCGTTCAATAGAAACATCAGCCGATATATTGGGCGGATAGATGCCCTGACGCGCCTTGTCAATAGCATCCTTATCGAGGTCGGTTGCAAAAATCTGGAGCCGGTAATTCCTTGCCGGTTTTACCTCTTCAACCGCCTCCCTGAAGGCAATGGCGAGAGAATAGGCTTCCTCTCCGGTAGAACAGCCGATCACCCATGCCCGAATGAGATCATCAGCCGGTCGAGAAGAGAGAAGAGGAAGAATTGCGCTCTTTTTCAGCACATCCCAGACGGTCGTATCACGAAAAAAGTTGGTTACCCCAATCAGCAGTTCCTTGAAAAGCAGGGTAACTTCGTGCGGATTCTCCTGCAAAAAATGAACATAACTCTCCATCTTTTCAATCTCATGAATACCCATACGACGTTCAATCCGGCGATAGAGTGTATTTTTTTTATACAGCGAAAAATCATGGCCGGTATGCACACGCAACAGGATAATCACTTTTTCGAGTGCACTCTGGGCACTCTCCTCAATGCGATGCTTTGCTCCTGACAAAGGATAATCCATATTGAGATAGGCAAAGAGTCGATTCTCTCCTCCGAAAAAATGCAGATGCTTGAGGTAAGAGAAGATTCTTGCAGGGAGTTCCTCGACAGAAGCGACAACATCAGCCAAACCGGAGTTGATTGCGCTACGAGGCATTCCATCAAACTTGGCCGATGCGGGATCCTGAACAAAAACACCGCCACCCTTCTCCTGTATGGCACGAAGGCCGAGCGTACCATCGGAACCCATACCCGAAAGAATAACTCCGATGGAGTACTGACGAAGATCAGATGCCATGGAACGAAAAAAAGAGTCAATTGGCAGACGCAATCCCCGTGGCTGAACAGGATCAAGCAAATGCAACATCCCGTTCAACATCGACATATCCTTGTTCGGAGGAATGAGGTAGACATGATCTCTCTCAATAAGCAGACGATCGCTGACCTGAACAACCTTCATATCGGTAACCCGCTGAAGCAGTTCCACCATGATCCCCTTGTGCGTCGGATCAAGATGCTGGATAATGACAAAAGCCATACCGCATCGCGATGGAACATTCTTGAGAAAAATCTCAAGGGCTTCCAGCCCGCCCGCTGAAGAACCAATGCCGACAACAGGAAAATTGATCTGCTGCAGATGCGTCTGCCCGGAACCTTCGGCCTCAACGTCCGGATGAGGGGGTAACTCTTTCGTCATATATCTTCCCTTGTTGGAAGGTTCGTGGAATAACGGATACCCTAAAAGCATACTTCATAATTCTCTTCTTTACAAACAAAAGAAGAGGTGATTGCGACCATCCATCTTTCTCTTGTATGGGAAACAACGATTAGCGATATTTCAACCTAAACCCTGAAACCTCTTACCACAGGCCAGATGAAAAAACTGTTCACGATTTTTACTGCTCTCTTTTTTGCATCTTCCGTCACCCTCTTTGCGGCAGACAACACGCCGGAACCGCCGGCACAGTTCGGCACCATCACCGTGCACATCACCGGCATGACAAACCTTGTTGGCATGTTTGGCGTTTCACTCTACAACTCAAAAAAAGGGTTTCCCGGCAAACACGAACAAGCCTTTGCATCGGTACTGAAAAAAGTGACCAGCAGTAACGATACCGTTGTTTTCGAACACCTTCCCTACGGCAGCTATGCCGTCAGCATCATGCACGACGAAAACAACAACGGAAAACTTGATACCAACTTTTTTGGTATACCAAAAGAGGGTGTGGGCGTTTCAAACAACCCGAAAATCGGGTTTGGCGGACCAAAATTCCAGGATTCCGTTTTCACGCTCGACAAGAAAGAGCTTGAGATAACCGTTGCCATGAAATACCGGATCGCTTCATGAACCGCTATTGCAACATCCGCTTGCCGATTCACGTTGCTCCTGCACCGCACTACCGATATGCATGATTCCTTATCGGAAAGCCGCCGCATTATAGCAATAGGAGATATTCACGGTTGCCTCCGTCCCCTCAAAAAGCTGATCAAGAAGATTGAGCCAGAAACGGACGATCAGTTGGTTTTTCTGGGCGACATGATTGACCGGGGCAAACACTCAAAAGAGGTGATCGACTACCTCATCACTCTCAGCAGCAAATACTCCTGTCATTTTATTATGGGCAACCATGAGCTGCTCTACCTTGACTACCTTAAAAACCACAATGCCGACAAATGGCTCAACAACGGGGGAAAGGCCACCCTTGCATCATACCATAGTGGTGATGGCCACGACCTGCCTGAAAAACATCTCCATCTTTTACGACACTGCCACTACTTTCTTGAAACCGAAAACTATTTTTTTACCCACGGCGGCCTCGACCCTGAACTCTCCATAAAGGATAATCTCCGTTACTACAAGCCTGAAGAGTTCTGCTGGCAACGGGTGCATATTCAGCGCTCCTTTCTTGAACGCAACAACTACAAATGGGAAAAAACCGTTGTCTGCGCCCACACCGCCCTTCCCCTGCCCATCATGCTTGAAAAACTTGTTGCCATCGATACCGGCTGCGTCTACACCGATAACCCCCTCCTTGGATGGCTGTCCGCCGTTATCCTGCCGGAGAGACGCATGGTGCAGATCGAAAACCGCGACTGATTACCCTTGAATCGCTCCCCTCTACACCTTTATGCCCCGTGAGCCCTGAAACCCGCATAAAACGCCGCCACAATCCAGACGAAAAGCTCGGTCACCTCGCTTCCAGCGCCCAGCACATCGCCGGTAACTCCACCGATTTTGCGCCAGCTCAACCCTCCGGTCAACAGCGCCCCAACCAGTGCTGCCGCTACCACCGTAACAAGCGCATAGAGGTCAGCATGAAGAAGAGCGACAAGAAACAAGAGCGTCAGCAGGGAGGTTACCAGAATATGGAGCGCTCCAGCACCGCTCACAAAGGCCTGCGCCGTACCTCCCTCACTGCGTGCATAGGGAAGAGATGAAGCAAGAAGCACCTGCACCTGGCGGGCAAGCAAAACACCTGCGGCAATGAGCTCAAAGGCTCCAAAGCCGACAAGTTTAAGAAGGACCACCCATTTGAGCAGCATCATGGCGGAGAGAGCAATGGCACCAAAAGAGCCGACGTTGGAATCTTTCATAATCCGCAGTGCCACCTCCCTCGTTTTGCCTCCCCAGAATCCATCGGCCAGATCGGCCAGACCATCGGCATGCATACCCCGGCTCAAGATAATACCGCCAAGCAGCACCAGCGCCGCCGCAAGCTCATTCCACCCGAGACGAAACCCGCAAAACCCGATCGCCCCCTCCACAAGCCCGAGCAGCAGGCCGACAACCGGAAACCAGAAGAGCGAGTTGCTGAAACGGTCGCTCTCCCGTCCCGGAACCGGGAGGACGGTAAGGGTTCTCAAGGCTGTAACAAGGCCGCTCAGCATCCCTTACTCCCCGCTTTTTTCACTCACCCTTGCCGCGCTGAAGGTGGCCATCTCATTGTAGATTTTCACAGCCCCCTCAATAAGCTGCATGGCAATGGCTGCACCCGTTCCCTCCCCAAGACGAAGATCAAGATCAAGCATCGGACGGGCGCCAAGCTTCTCCATAACCGCCCTGTGCCCCTGCTCGTTGGAAAGGTGGCTGAAAAAGAGATAGCCTTCAACCGCCGGGCAGAGCTTCAGCGCCACCACCGCTCCGGCAGAAGAGATAAAACCATCGACCACAACCGGAACACGGGCGGCAGCCGCACCAAGAATAAATCCGGCAATGGCGGCAATTTCGTAACCCCCAAGCGCCGCAAGCGTCCCGAAGGGCGTTGTGCAACAGGAGGCATTAACGGCAATCGCCCTTTTAATAACCGCAATCTTGTGGAGCAGACGCTCATCATCAATACCGGTCCCCCTGCCCGAAATCCCCTCAACCGGCACATCAAGCAAAACCGAATAGAGCGCCGTTGCCGGAGTGGTATTGGCAATCCCCATCTCTCCGGTTCCAAGGAGATGATAACCCGCTTCCTGTGCAGCAGTCGCCAGTTCCGCCCCGCAAAGCAACGCCTGCAAGGCCTCCTCTTCACTCATGGCCGGGCCAATGGCCATATTGGCGCTGCCTGGCCGTACCTTTCGTTTGACCAGCCCTGCCAGATCCGGAAAATGATGGTTCACGCCCATATCCACCACATCAAGGTCAACACCCGCATGGCGCGTCAGCACGTTGATGGCCGCACCGCCACTCAGCATATTATAGACCATCTGGGGGGTCACCTCTGCCGGAAAAGCCGAAACCCCTTCAGCCGCCACACCATGATCGGCCGCAAAACAGCAGATTTTCTTTTTTGCAAGCAGAGGGCTCACTCTGCCGGTCGCCAGAACATAGCTCAGGGCAATCTCCTCCAATCGGCCCAGGCTCCCCTGGGGCTTGGTCAAATCATCAAGATGGGCCTGGGCCGCATCGCTGAGCGAGCGGGAGACCGGCTTGATACAATCCAGCAACTGCTGCAACTCTTCATGCATGATTATCTCTCTCTTATATATTTATTATAGGTTACTCTGGAGCATAAACCTGGCTACTTCAAACGAAGCGGTAAACCACTGCACAGCAGCCAGGCCTCCGTAGCCAGTGAAGCAACACGCTGGTTAATAATACCGGCAATATCACGAAATTTTCGGGCCATGGCATTCTCCGGCACAATGCCCATCCCCACCTCATTGGAAACCACAATAATATCGCAAGGAGGATGGCGCAACACCTCAAGAAAGCGCTCAATCTGTTGTTCCATCTCCCCCTCTCCCTTCCCGTCAGCGTAGTGCATGAGGTTTCCAGCCCAGACCGTCAGGCAGTCGAGCAAAACCACCTCTGTTCCTAACGGCAATGCCCGCAGGGCGCAGTCAAGAGCGAGCGGCTCCTCAACCGTTGTAAAATGCCCACCCCGCTCCTCCCGGTGCTTCTGGATCCGCTGCACCATCTCTCCATCAAAAGGCTCCGCCGTTGCCAGAAAAACGCGGTTGTTGTAGGGTGCGGCCAGTTGCAGGGCAAACGAGCTCTTGCCACTTCGCGCCCCACCGGTCACATAGACGATCCTTACACTGCTTTGGGGTTCCATGAAAAAAAACTCTCTGTATGAAATAAAATTATTCACTGGCGCGAGTTATCGACCTCAACAGCGAAACAACCGGAAAAAGCTTCCGCCATTCGGAGGCAGGGAATATAGTAAACTATTTGTTTTCCTCTGCTTCCCCTCACCACCCTTCCCTCGCAACTCCGGCTGGCAGAAAAGCCCTGCATTACTGGAGCGCCATCACGACACGCATATATATATAGATGAAATCATGCAGCTCTCAACAACAAAAAATTTTCAAAAAATTACTTATCAACTATCTCTTTATAATAAAACGCCATAACAAATTTTTTGATAAAAAAAACATCCCACGGCCAAAATAAATCCAATAAAACGTATATATATTTTTTTATTTATTTCACGAATTATATATATTTCTCCCAGAAACAAGATGGAGTTGGTAAAGTCAACTGAGGATATGAGAGCTTTACCACACAATCGGGTTACAGAATACCGGATTTTTTTTAATAGACAGCAACTACTCAATCACAAACAGGATAATTACCATGAAAAAGAAAATTTTGGCACTCGGATGTATGGCAGCTTTGCTTGCTTTCAGTTCTGACGCTTTTGCTGTTACCGGCACAGCGACAGCGACGATCGGAACCGCGATTTCGATCTCCTAAGATACTGCTGGTATAACGAGCGGCAATTTAACGGGTGGTGATCTTGCCTTTGGTCACATCATTCCTAATGGAGGCGGAACGCTGACGATTACACCTCAAGGAGTTGTTACTCCTTCCACCGTAATTTCGACCACACAATTACCGAAAGGACCTGCATATTTTATAATCACAGGTGACACTGGAAAAACTTATACTATAACACTTCCTTCCGCTACTGCTACCATCACCAAATCGGGGGGTGGTGCAACTATGACTGTGAGTGGCTTAAACCATGACGCTTCAGGTAGCCTGGCCGGCGGCTCGGAAGTTTTCCATGTTGGTGGAATTCTTACTGTTGGCGCTTTCCAAGCAACCGGTGTCTACAGTGGAACCTTTGTTGTAAACGCAGCATACAATTAAGTAATTTTTCGCCTATCAACCCCGTATAGTGAAGAGCTGGGAGATGATTCCAGCCCTTCATTGCTGAGGGTCAGAAAAACTTTATTTGTTTTGCAAACGCTCTCTCTTTGGGTGTGATATCTATGAAAAAGAACTGACAATTGGGTTTCAGCTTGCACAAAAAATTTTCATACATCATAGGACTGGCGGCATTATTGCTCGCATCAGGAAATGATGCGCAAGCAGCCCAAGGTACTGCAACCGCTTCGATTGGAAGTCCGATAGGCCTCAGTATTCTGAGTGACTTGGCCTTTGGCACCATCGTTCCCGGAACAGGCGGCACCGTGATAATAAATCCTGATCAACCTGATAGCCAATCCCGTACTTCTACCGGAGCGGTGATCCGGGTAAGCTCAGACTACCACCCTGCACTTTTTTCTATTATCGGGGACAAACGTCAGACCTACCATGTAAGGAGTGTACCGAATAACATCAATATCACAAAAATAGGTGGTACTGAGACGATGCGGGTAACGTTTTCATTTAGTAATAACCTCGACGGGGGACAACACGGGAGACTTGATAATACCGGCAATGGTTCATTCAAGATTGGAGGAACGCTGACGGTGGCTGCAAATCAGGCTGCGGGGACCTACACAGGTACCTTTCCAGTGACTGTGCAGTACAACTAAACCGCCTCTGGTCATCCAGAGCACATACCTGCATAAAAAAGCATATCTACTCCAATTATCTATAAAAAAAACAGTTATAATCATTCGTGATTTTTTTACATTGAAGCTTGGAAGTAAAAGAATAAGGGCGGTGTAACGAGTTTCAATGACAAAGAAATCAGGTATGAAAAAAATAATTTTTACACTCTCCTGCTTGGCCTCGTTATTCGCTCCTGGTTCCCGTGTCTCTGCCGCATCGGGCACTGCTACGGCAAGGATCGGAGCAGCAATATCCATTTCCGTTGACCGTATTAATCCGTACACAACAACGCATGGTGATCTTGCCTTTGGACACATCATTCCTGGTACAGGCGGAACGGTTACCGTTACCTCTGCCGGAGTTGTTACCCCCTCCACTGGTGTGACGTTGACCACTCAGTTACCAACGGGACCGGCACAATTTAAAGTCATCGGTGAGGCAGATTTTCATTATTCCATCACCATGGATACCACAACCACCATCACCAATGGCAGTGGCGGCTCAATGACGGTGAACGGCCTGGAGCATAACGCCACCGGCACTCTCGATGGACGCGGTGAGGAAGTCTTCAAGGTTGGCGGAGTGCTCTCGGTTTCCAGTGGCCAGGCGACCGGCAGCTATACCGGAAGTTTTAACGTCGATGCTGCCTACAATTAAATATTTCCCTGAATATTTCTTATCATGAGGTAAAGCACTGCTACTAGGATAAGTAAACATTTTCGTGAAGTCCTATGAAGATCAAGCACTTGTTCTCGACCCTCTTGATGGCGTTCACACTGTTCTGTTCCGCCAAACCGGCGATGGCCGCCGATGAGACCGCTTCTGCCGCCTCTTCAATCCAGGATCTGCTCGTAACCCCTACACGGGTTGTCTTTGAGGGGAATATGCCAACCACTGAACTGGCACTGGTCAACCGCAGCGAGAAGCCGCATACCTACGCACTCTCTTTTGTGCAGTGCCGCATGAGCGAAACCGGTGAAATAAAAGAGATTGATGCAACTACTCCGCCAGACCCTCAGGAGCACTTTGCTGACACCCTGGTCCGCTTCACTCCGCGCCGGGTAATCCTTGAGCCCCGGCAGGTACAGATGGTGCGGATGATGCTGCGCAAGCCTGCTGACCTGGCCGAGGGTGAATACCGCTCCCACCTGAGCTTTCGCCTTATTCCCTCTGCCGAGAATGCTGTCAAACCTGATTCGATAAGCAGTGGCATACAGATCAAGCTGATACCCATTTACGGCGTAACGATTCCGGTTATTGTGCGCCATGGCTCGCTGAAGGCGACAGCAAGGCTGAGCGGCCTTCGTTTTGATACAAAAGGGCTGCACCTCACCATTGAACGCGAAGGGAACCGCTCAACATACGGCGATCTGGTGGTTCAATGGAAAGGCAAGGCAGGCAAAGCTGTCACGGTTGGTGCGATAAATGGTATTGCGGTCTATACCCCCAATTCAAAACGTACGGTATCACTGGCCCTCTCCCCGCCCAAAGGTGTCGAACTCAAGGGTGGAGAGTTGATCGTCCGCTACACCAGCAAGGAAAACGATAAAGAGCAACTCATCGCCGAAGGCCAGATTACCGTTCCATAATCAGTTTCTCTTTTACTCCCAGGCAAGAATCCCCCGCGATCAAACTTTTTTGGCCAGCCCAATCCTCTTCTCTAAGGATTGGCTGGCCACCAATCTGCTTATGCTCCCCTGCTCTCTTGACACGATACAACCACAAAGGAAGAGGTGTTTCTCCCAAAAGATTTACAAAAACAGAAATAATACGCATTATTCATCCGAACCCGTTGCGAAAAATATATATAAAAACTATATTAACGGTGATATGTTATATATTCTCTGTTTAGGTTAAAGAGCATAAAGAATTGAAATTTTTGCACAATGAGGGAGGAATAATCATGAAAAAGAACATTATAGCAATCTCCTGCCTGGCGGCGTTGTTCGCTTTCGGGAGTGATGTGAAGGCAGATGGCACGGCCAACGCTACGGCAAAAATCATAGGCTCACTAACCATCACCAAGGATGTAACGACCTCGACATTTGGTGACTTGGCCTTTGGCTCCGTTGTGCCAAATGCTGTCGGCGGTACGGTGGTCATCAATCCCTTCGGCAGTGGCGCACGTACCGCGTCAGGTGTGCAGGTGATCTCCTCAACATACGGCCCGGCAGCATTTACGCTCTCCGGTGAATCGAATGCAACCTACGCGGTAACATTACCCACAACGACCACGATCACCAAAACAGGTGGCACGGAGACAATGACTGTGGATACCTTTACCTCGACATTATCAGGAACAGGACCTGTGGTAACGGGTACACTTGTTGGAACAGGAGGTTCATTCAAGGTTGGTGGAAAGCTTCATGTTGCTGCCGATCAGACACCGGGCTCCTATACCGGCACGTTTACGGTGACCGCAGCTTATAACTGAGTTGTTCGTGGGCAACAGCAAGAATCCATTCTCCCTTTTGGCGTAGCCATTTCGACCTGTGCCTTTTTGGAAAGTAATGTTCTCTTTTGTAGACTATGGTTTATCTTTGCTGCATCTGATCGCTCACAACAGCAATCAGGAAAACAGCACTGAACAGGTACTCGCCGAGAGCCAAGTTGTCATTGCATAATTTTTTCAGAGTTTTACAGCGTTCACTTCTTTTGCTCTTCTGGCTCTGCCTTCTGAACGCCTCCCTGACAAGGCTTCTGCATGGTGAAGAGAGCAAAATTGCAGGGCAGCCAACCACCCTGAGTGATGACTTTATGCTGCTCTGCGTTGTTCGTCTGGGCGGAGCGACCCTTGAAGGAAACCTGGTCACCTACACAGCCCATCCGGGGCTCTTTCTCCCCCTTGGCGAACTGAGCCGCAGCCTCGAGCTCGGCATTACCGTTGACCCCGCCAAACGGAGCGGAACTGGCCATGTAGCCAACCCTTCACAACCTTTCCGCCTCGACATGGCCAGCGCCTCCATTACCGTCTCCGGTAAATCATACCGGTACAACCCGGCGCTGGTGGTTGCCCTCCCGGACGATATCTATGTTGAAAGCGGGCTGCTTGCAGAATGGCTTTCGATGCGCATCGAGGCCAACCGCTTCGATGCAGCAGTCGATATCCGACCCTTTATGCCGCTACCCATACAGGAACGCATGGCGCGAAGCCAGCGCGGCTCCAATACCTGGGGTTACGGAAATTACAAGGATTCCGGCTATCCACTGCTTTACACTCCCTACCGCCTCCTTGCTGGCCCGAGCATCGACCTCTCTCTCTCCTCTTCGCTGACCGGTGAGGGGTTTGGAAAAATAAATCCCGTAAACAGCAGCTATTACACCCGCCTCACCGGCGACTTTCTCTGGATGAGCGGGCGGCTTGATCTTTCAGGGCAAATTGCGGCTACAGGGAAACCAATTATCGGCATTACGAACAGCTTAGCGCTCCTTGACCGGGAACAACCTTCGGGCGGCATGTTGGCCCTGCTTGATGCCCGCAAGGTTGCCATCGGGGATATCCAGCCTGAGGCGCTGCCACTGATTGGCAGCAGTGTAGGGGCCGGTTTCATGGTCAGCAACTACCCGCTCAATCAATCCTCATTGTTTGACAAGCTCACCCTGCGCGGTTTTTTGGCCAAGGGGTGGGATGTGGAGCTCTACAGTAATGCCAACCTGCTCGATTACCGCCCCTCAAATCCGCAGGAGAGCTATGCATTTGTCGATATCCCCCTCATCTACGGCCTCAATGAACTGCGCCTTATCTTCCACGGCCCCCAGGGCGAAAAGCGGATTGAAAGTCATATCTACAACGTCGGGCGCAACATGATTGAACCGGGAAGCTTCAACTACCAGTTCACCGCATCCAACGCTTCGCTGCGTTCACTGCTCACCTCGCCAACCGGTGACCCTGCACCTCTCCTGACATGGAAAAGCACCTTCGGCGTCAGCAAGTTGCTCACTGAATCCAACTATCTCACCTCAGCCATCATCGGCGGCCAGCGGCAGAACTTTGCAGGGGCTGGTTTCAGCGGATATCTCAGGATGATACAGCTTGACCTCCAGATGGCCCGTAATCTGGCCACCAGTCAGTTGGCCCGGCAGGCAGGTGCCCAGACGAGTCTGGGACCGATCAGCCTCTCCGCCACCGTGCAAGACTATGACAAGGATTGGCATACAACAACCGGAACAATCTCTTACCTGAGGAAGTGGGATGTTCGCCTCGACGGTCTCAACCCCCTCTTCTTTTTGACCAATTCGCGCTTCTCCATGGCGCTGGCCCAAACCGAGTATGACGAGCTTCGCACATCAAAAAGTGCCATCATCACGAGCAGCCAGCGGACATGGGGCATCGATCACCGACACACGGTGACCGTGGAGCGGACAGCGGAGGGTGGCAAGGAGAGTGATGCCGTTTCGGGCAGCTCTTATGCGAGCATGTCGCACAGGAGCCTCATCTTCAGGGCTGAAGTCGACTACAGGCTCCTGCCCGAGAGAATAATCAACACGGTTGGAACCACCTGCGAGCTGCACCTGCCACATGAGTGGATGCTGGTCAACACCATTGCCTACACTCCCCTGAGCAAGGCTGTGACCGCCTCGATGGGGCTCAACCATACCTTCCGCGCCATGGCAATGGGAGTTACGGGCAACTATGCTGCCAGCGGAGCCTGGAGTGTGGGCTTACAGCTCTCAACCAATATCAGCCACGAGGGACAAAGCAGCCAATGGATAACCGACGGCCGCATGAGCAGCCAACAGGCAGCAATATCCGCCCTTGCCTATCTCGACAGCAATCGCAACCGGGAGTGGGACGCGGGGGAGAGCACCATCAAGGATGCCGGATTTTTTGTCAACCAGCAAAGCCACCGCACCGTAACCGGTTCAAACGGCACGGCCTTTCTCCAAGGAATTTCGCCAAACACTCCCACCGATATCGCCCTTTCGCCCTCAACATTGAAAGATCTGCTCTGGGTGCCAGCCGACAAGGGGGTTCGTGTGGTGCCCCGGCCGGGCTATGCCGTACAGGTAAAATTCCCTGTATGGGTCACAGGTGAAATAAGCGGGACGGTCTACAGAAAAAAAGAGGGTGTTAACAGCCCCGCTTCAGGGATCAGCATAGAAGCGATCAACATGGAGGACAAGGTTATCGGAAAGGCTCGGTCGGAATATGACGGGCTCTACATTCTCGGATCGTTGCCAACCGGCAAGTACATTGTGCGCATATCGCCCGATCAGGCAACAAAACTGGGAATCACCTCACCGCTACAGCAGGTAACCATCCCGCCAGAGGGCTCATACATCGACAATATCAATCTGGTACTGGAGGAGCTTCCCGCTCCATCGAATGGGGATACCCCGGAAGAACCAACTGGCGAAGCTCCCGTAGAACCCGGCAAAGAGACACCGATACAAACTCCCCTGCCCTGAACAGGGTAAACTTTTATTCATTCCCGGTTTGCTTTCATCGAAATCATTTATACCTTTATATATGATGGTTTGACTTCAATCTGATATCCGCATTATAATGAAGTGATTAAGTGCTATTATCATCGTTTGCGTAGAGGGGGGCTCCGTCATGGAAGTAAAATGGGAGGTTACCCATGAAAAACAAGGTTATAGTTCTCTCCTGCCTTTTGGCATTATTCTCTTCCGGAAATAAGGCACAGGCCGCTGAGGGCAGAGCCACAGCGACAATATTGACGGCTATTTCTGCGTCCAAAAATACAAATACTGATACCAATGGCGATCTTGCTTTTGGTGTTATCGTACCAGGGGAGTCATCAGGCACGGTGACCATTTCCCCGTCAACCTCCAATCGCACACGTAATGGCGGTGTGGTGCTTGTCGCCTCAACCTCCGGAGCTGCATCATTCAACATATCCGGTGCAGCCAATGCCGTCTACACGGTCACCTTGCCCGATACCGATACCATCAATATCTCCAGCGGCAGCAACATTATGAAGGTGCAGAGCTTTACCGTATACCCCCCCTCTGGCTCTGCAAAACTGGGAGCTGATGGTCTGGCTATATTCACTGTTGGAGGAACGCTGCAGATCGAACCAAACCAGCCTCCCGGTAACTATACAGGAACCTTTCAGGTGACCGTATCCTATCAATAAGCTTGATCTATTAGAACAGTGCAGCAACTTCACTTCCAGCGTTGCTGCAAATACAGTCACTACCCGCAACTTTCGGCAGACTTGAGGTAACTCACCCTGCCAGCAGGCCTCGAAAAAGCAGAATGGACATCTTAAGCCTTGTTTTCTACCATAATGCAGCTCATCCGGTTATTCCTACCTTTTTGTAGCTCTTTTCAGCCTTCTTCGCCAGAGAAATAAAGAGCCAACCTCTTGTAACATTGCCTCTTGTGCCATGTACCCATTTTTTGGCACGATAATTGCGATTAAATAGAAGAGGAAAGTGAAAAGAGTCGAAAACAACAACAGGAGAGATCATGAGCACTGTCAGGACCATATACGGCGACCTTTCGGGTGTCGAGTTTCGCACCCTCTATTCAAACGGCAAAACGGATGGCTGCCTGGTCACCGAGGCCAACAGCCTGACCACCCCCTACGGCACGCTGGTGCCCCAATACGAAGCGGAGGACATGGGGCGGCGCACCGTCAAGCCGATGTACTTTTATAAAGATGGTGCACTGAAATCAATTGCCCTGCAATCGCAAACCATGCTCAAAACAACGGTCGGGCCTATACCTGCCGAGCTGGTTACCTTCCATAAAAATGGCAGCATCAAACGTATCTTTCCGCTTGACGGCAAACTGAGCGGTTTCTGGTCGTGGAAGAACGAGTTTGCCCTTGCCACTAGCCTCTTCTTCCGTTCTCCGGTGGGAAACCTTGCTGCCAAGGTGATTGGCTTGCAGTTTTACGAAAGTGGTGCGCTGAAAAGCATCACCCTCTGGCCGGGCCAGACCCTGACGATTGATACGCCGATGGGCGCTGTCACGGTGAGAAAAGGGCTGGCCTTCTATGAGTCTGGGGCAATCCGTTCCTTTGGGCCACTCAAAAAAATGGATATCCCTACCCCGATCGGGATAATTTCCTCCTACGATAACGAGCCGAACGGGATTCACGGTGACGTCAACTCCGTCCAGCTTGCAGAGGACGGCTCCATAGAGGCGCTCAGTACGGTAGACCATGCCATCCATGTCTCTGCGTCCGGGGGTGCGGCAGAGCTCTTCCATCCAGGAGTAAAGAACAACGTCTGTGGTGATGAGCGCAAGGTAAGCATACCGATGAAGGTACGCTTCGAAAAGAGGCAGGTCATCTTTCACGATAATCCGAAGTTCTCCTTCGACATCGAAGCCTACCGGTTTGAGGTACGAATGATGGACGCCGTAACCAAAGAGCCCATGTACTCATGCTCAGAATAAATTTTTACTGATACTGACAACTCATCACCCTGCCTTCGCCGCATTCACGCCTGCAATCCAGCCGGTGGAGAATGCTGCCTGCAGGTTAAAGCCGCCAATCTCACCGGCATAGTCGAGGAGTTCGCCGCAGAGAAAAAGGTGCGGCACAACCCTTGAAGACATCGTTTTGGGGTTCACCTCCCCCAGCGAAACCCCTCCTGCAGAGATTTCGCCCTGGTCAAGCGGCACCTCACGCACACTGCCAAGCGGAAATCGCTTGAGCACCGAGAGCAGCGAATGGCGTTTTTCCCGCACAAGTTTGCTCCAGGTGACATCATTTTCAAGGCCTGCATGGAGCATAATGAAGGGCACAAGAGCCGTGGGAATCGTGCCGTGCGGAGCTGTTCCAAAAGAACCGTTGGGGGGAGCTATCGGACAGCTTTGCAGAAATTTGCGCACCATCTGTGCACCACTTTTGCGTCCCTGTTTCAAAAGCTCGGCCTCAAGTTCAGCGCTGCTTTGTTCGGCAAAAAGATCAGCAAAGAGAGCGCAATTGCCCGATTCACCCATCAGTTCCGCAACATCGCGCGAAAGCGAAAGTGCCGCCGGGCCACTGAAGCCACGGTGCGTAAAGAGCAGGTCGCCACGACGCTCCACACTCCTCCCCCCGGCAGTGGCAACCAGAGTAATTGAGCGCAGCGCCAGCCCGGAAAGAGAGGCGGGAGGAGCATTCAAGGTGAACAACGGGGCCAGAGCTGCCGAAGGCTTTGTTATGGTATGGCCAAGCGCACGGGCAATTGCAAGGCCGTCACCCGATGTACCGATTCTTGACCAGGAGACTCCACCGGTTGCAAGAATGAGGCAATCTGCCGTGAAGGCCTTGTCGGCAGTGGTTACAACAAAGAGCTCACCCTTGCGTTCGACACGCCGAACCCGACTGGAATAGTGCTGCTCCACCCTCGACTCCCGCAGCAGCTCCTCAAAGGCGCGGGCCACTGTTGCCGCATCTCCGCTGAGGGGAAATACCTTACCGTCAGGCCGCTCTTCTGTCTCAACACCCCGCGAACCCAGAAGGGCAAGAAGGTCGCTGTTTGAAAAGCTGTAAAAGGCGTGACGCAAAAAACGCGCTTCATTGCGACGTAAAAAACCCTGCTCAAGCAGCTCTGCCGGAGTTCCCCGATGCGTCACATTGCATTTTCCGCCTCCCGATATCCTGATTTTCGTCCCCGGACGGGCATTCCGCTCAAGGAGGGTTATGGAACAGGGCTCGCCGGAAGCTTTCGCGCTTCGACGAGCGGCAATGGCCGCAGCAATCCCTGCTGCACCACCGCCAATAATGAGAATCGTGGAATGCGGCTGACCCGCTGTTTCTGCTGTTGTTTTATTGTTGCTCATAGTGCGGGTAAAGTTAATCCGTGCCGGGAAACGTGCAAGCGCTCTTTTTCACCGACTCCTCACTGCCAGAGCAATTCGAACACTCACTCCTGAGCCGTTACCGACATGCCATCCTTGAGTTCATTGGTGGGATGCACCACCACACGCTGCCCCACCTTGACCCCTGCAAGCACCTGAGCCTGCAAAGTTCCCCGCATCCCGACCGTGACCGCTTTATCAACTGCCCGGCCATCCTCAAGAACAAAAAGATGCCACCCCTCTTTGCCACGAAAAAGACTGCTGACCGGCACCTGAAGCACATCGGTCGCTTCACGAAGCACAATGCTTGCCTGGACACGAAAATTATCACCAAGCAGCGGCTCATTCCTGCTGAGAACAGCCACAATATTCACCCGTTTCTCTTCGATGCCGAGTGCCGAGGTTTTGGTAAAGGCGGCAGGCCCAACCGTTTTGACCACCCCGTGCAGCTCCCGCTCACCGCCCCAGTCCATGATTATCACCCTGTTACCCGGCTTTACCCTGATGGCATCGGAAGAGAGCAGATCGATCACTATTTCAATGGCCGAAGGGTCGCCAATATCGACCAGCGGTGAACCGGCGATCACAACCCGCTCACTTTGCTCATGGATACGAAGCACCTTACCATCAACCGGAGAGAGCACCTTCACCGGTTTTTTTGACAACTGCCGGTCAACAGGAGCCTGAAGTGCGCCATAGTTATAGCGAGCCGCTTCAACCCCTGACCGGGCGGCCTGACTCTCTTTCCGCAACGTTTGAGCCTCGTTTTCTGCAAGTTCATAAGCCTCCTTTGAAACCGCTCCCTCACCATAGAGGTTACGGTAACGCCCGAAGCGGCGTTCTGCCTGTGCAAGGGTGAGATCAGCCCGGCGTTGCCGGGCAATCGCCTCGTCAAGAGCGGCCCGGGCGCCCCCCGATCTGGCAGAGGCTTCACGGTACTCACGGCTGTCGAGTTGCGCAGGAAGCAGCGAAACCACCACGCTCCCTTTGCGGACGCTGTCACCCTCTTCGAGCTCTACCCTCATCAACTCTCCGCTGACCGGAGCGGCAATTACAAAGCGATCATTCACCCGGGTGACTCCCTCCCCTTCAAGCGTTACCTGCAGCGGGCCGCGCCTCACCACACCAGAATCTACCGGAAGCGGCGATGGCCGGAAGACAAAAAAAAGAATGAGCGCAGCCACTGCAACCGATATCGCGGTAATGCGCTGTGTTTTTGAAAGTACCATAATCTATTCCCTTGTTTTTAAAACCTCTACCATATCAAGGTTTGTAAGCCGCCTTCTGACGAGAATGGCGGAGACCACCGAGACAAGAACTATAACCATAAAGGCAAAGAGAAAGTTAAAGGCGCTGAAAACCAATGGCAACCGGTAAAGTTCTGAGCTGAGCGCATGGGCAAGCAGTGCAGAGAGCCCGATACCAATCAAAAATCCGACCGGTATGGCCGCCATTGTCAGCAGCGCCTGTTCTCCAAGTAAAATCAAGGAGATTTCCCCTTTTGTCATACCGAGCACCCGAAGGCTTGTCAGTTCGCGTGCCCGCTCGGAAAGCGAGATGCGGGCGCCGTTGTAGACCACCGCAAAAGCCAGTACACAGGCAAAAGAGGTGAGAATGACGGTGGAGGTGTTCATGCTCTGGGCAATCAGCTCATCAAAGCTCTGCTTCATCGCCTTCAGCATCATGATGCCCGAAACTCCCGGCATCTTTTTGAACGTCGTGTAGAGCTTTCCGGCTTTGGCCTGATCGAGACGCAAATATGCCGCGTTCAGCGCTCCGCCATCCCCCGCCAGACGGTTCAGAGCACCAAGATTCATGTAGGCCGAAAGACCGAGAATTTCATCGATGGTTCCACTGACAAGCAACTCCCGGTGACGCTGCCGCCCCTGCAGAAAATCAATCTGCAGCTTGTCGCCCGGCTTGACTCCGAGAAGCTCTGCGAGTGCAGAGGTGAGCAGTATACCATCAGGGGGCAGCCTGAGCTGACGGTTTGCCTTGTCAATGAGTCGCTGCAATCCTTCGGCAGACTCCAGTCCTTTGATCGACTGCCGACGGACACGGTGAGAGAAACTCATCTTCACCGGCTCTTCACGATAGTATTCATGTTCAATTACCCCGTCAAGCGAGGCAATGTTAAAGCGTACCGAGGGAGGCATCGGGTTATTGAAAATCACGGTAACATCCTCGCGGTGCTTTTCGGTAAACTCCACCTGAACCATCCGGTCAAGGGAGTCGTAGGTATAGCGGCCAGCAATGAGAATCGCAACGGAAAGGGAGATCATCAGCACAGAGAGCGCTGCTTTCCATGGACGGCGTTCCAGGTTGCGCACAATAATACGCAGGGAGACCGGGATTTTTTTGCGTAACGACTCCCGATCGAAAAAGCCCGGCTTGTAGAGCACCGGAGAGTCCGGGCGCATCGCCTCAGCCGGAGGGAGTTGTACCGCGCTGCGAACCGCGCCAAGAGCACCAAAAATGGCCGCAGCAAAACTCAAAAGAACCGAGAGGGCAACATCCTCGAAGCGGAAATAATAGACCAGTTCGGCAAAGTTGTAGAACTCGGCATAGATGTTCATCAGCCCCCTGCCAAGCCACGCCCCGAGCAGTGTACCAACAATCGCCCCGAATGCCGTGGGGATCATGGCAAACCCGAGATAGTGCAACCCGACATCCTCATTGGAGTAGCCGATAGCCTTGAGCACGGCAATCTGGTCGCGCTGGGTGGCTACAATGCGACGAAGTACAATATTGAGCAGAAAGACCGCCACGGCAAGAAAGACAACCGGAAGAAAGGTAATCTGAATGCCGACCTGCTTGATCTCATCAACAATGAAACGATCTGAAAGATGTTCGCTCCGCCCGTAGGCACCAAGCGAACCGTACCGCTTGAAGAGGTTGTCGAGCCGCATGATGACATCTTTTTCCGATGCCCCGTGAGCCAGCGTCAGTGAGAGGTCGTTGAAGGCCCCGCTCATGTCGAGCGCCGACTCAAGCGAGCGACGCCCCATCCAGAAAACCCCAAAGCGCCGCTTGTCGGGGAAAAAGGAGCCGGGCTGCACCTCATAGATATACTCCGGCGAGAGCCCCATGCCGACAATCAGCAGATTCCTCTTTCGTCCGTTGATCACCGCACTGATCCGGTCTCCGGGCACAAGGTGGTTGGCTTCGAGAAATGGTTTACTCGCAATCACCTCTTCCGGCTTGCCCGGCTCGATATAGCGCCCCTTTTTCAGAAAAAGATCGTTCAGCACCGGCGTCCGATACTCGGGAATCGACACCAGCCTGGCCGTTGCCGGCTCATCAAGACCCGGAACATCAAGCGTAACGTCAGCCGTAATGCGCGTGCTGACCGATGCCACCCCCGGAATACGGCTCACCGTTTCGCGGTAAAACTCCGGCGCACGCTTGACCTGTACAAAAACATCTGCAAAGCGGAAGCGGTTGTAATAGCGCTGCCGCGAAACCTCAAGCGAATGCTTCACACTGCTCATGGAGACAAAAACCGAAATACCGCAAGCCACAACAGCGGCAACGGCAAGCATCTGCCCCTTGAGGCGCATCAGTTCGCGCAGCAGCTTTCTCGGGAGGGCTTTCATCGCTCGCCCTACCAGACCAGTTCAGAAGGTGACATCCGGGTGAGGTTCCGCCGATCCTCGGAGAGCTCACCGCTCCGCAGACGCACCACCCGGTCAGCCATTCCGGCAATCGAAGCATTATGGGTAATGACGAGCGTTGTCGTACCCAGTTCGCGATTGACCTTTTCAATCACATCAAGCACCAGTTTACCCGTCTGAAAATCGAGCGCCCCCGTTGGCTCATCACAGAGCAGCAGCTCAGGCCGCTTGGCAACCGCCCTCGCTATCGCCACCCGCTGCTGCTCCCCGCCGGAGAGTTGCGCCGGAAAGTGGTTCAGGCGGTCACCAAGACCAACCAGTCGGAGCGCCTCCTTTGCCTCCATGGGATTCTCGGCAATCTCGGTCACAAGCTGCACGTTTTCAAGCGCCGAAAGGCTTGAAATCAGATTGTAGAACTGAAAGACAAACCCGATCGAACGGCGACGGTAAGCAGTCAGCTCCGCCTCAGTTGCCGCAGTAATCTCACGCCCGTGAAAAAAAAGTTTCCCCGAAGAGGGCACATCAAGCCCCCCGATAATATTAAGCAACGTCGACTTCCCGCTGCCCGAAGCCCCCAGCAGCACCGCCAGCTCCCCCGCATGAAACTCCAGCGAAACATGCTTCAACGCATCAACCCGCACCTCCCCCATCATATAAACCTTCGACAAATCACTAATCCTCAGCACAGGGGGACGTTGTTGACTATCAGCACTTACTCCAACCATATCAATAGGGGGACGTTGTTGACTATTAGCACTTACGTTAAAAGATGAAAAAAACTATTGCGAATTTTTTCATTTACAATTAGAGCAACAGGTCAATGAAATTATCATATCTCAGCTTTTAACACTGCGTTGAAGAGAAAACGCCTCAGCTTCAAACCGGTTGTCAAGATAACTGTCCTTGCCTTTCAGTCGTGCTGCAAGTGAACTGAAAAGATAGGCGGGAATAAAAAAAAGGCCCCACTGCTCGTACTGCCGAACATGTATCAGCTCATGGCTGCGCCACCATTCAAGTGTCTCTTCGTCCACACCGAGTACGACATGACCAAGTGTCAGCGCCGCAACAGGCCCTCTGAAAGAAATTCGCTGAAGCACCCATGCCGCAAAACTGCCGGTGATTTCCAGCACACCACTGACGCTTCTTGCCCTGCCACCTGAAACCAGCGAAGGAATAAGCAGCAGCAATCCGATTGACGTATTGGGAAAGGCCCAGAGATAACGAAAAAAGGTCGTAAACTTCATGATTCGCAAGAGGTTATTGCTTTAGCATCACAGTTTACAACCAGAAAAACATGCTGATCATTCCTTCCGTCACTATACCCCGACTTACCATTTAAAACAACACACCAAGACCGGTTATCTGAGCGGTGCGCCATCATCCATGCATCGCACCATACAAACCGCAGTGCACGGACAGAGAAAGCGGAACTCGGCGGTACCTTCCACTTCGGGTGGCACGCTTTCGCGCGCACAAACCGAGTATCCCCGACGGGCGAAAAAAAATTTTGCTGTGATGGTCAGGAGGTAGAGCCGATTGACTCCGGCATTGCGCACATACTCCTCGATACGGTTGCATAATTCGGAGGCAATACCCCGGTTGCGGTAAGAAGTGCTGACACAGAGCGAGCGCAACAATCCATCGGTTCCGAGCAATTCCACTCCGACGGTTCCAACAAGCGTGCCGTTATTCCAAGCCAGTATAAAATGCCCGATATGTTCGCCAACATCCTCATAGGGAAGAGCATTTTCCGATAAAAGCGCCCGAACCATCGGCAGATCATGCCGGCTGGCCATGGAGCAGGTGATACCGTCAATCAAGTGATCGGCAGGATCGTCTTTGTCAGAAGGTGAAGTATTGCCTGAATTCATTCGACGGTTCGCGATCAGAATAGATGTAGAGAGAGGTTCCAATAGGATCGATAATTGAAAATCCCCTGTCTCCCCAAGGATGATCTTCAAGCGGCATGGCAGGTTTCACTCCCTCCCCCAATAGCCGTGCATGTTCTGCATCGACATCTTCAACCCTGAGATTAAGCATCACTCCCTCAGCACGGTATTCCGCGATTCCTTTTTTAGGCTGCATGAACTGAATCGAAGCTCCGTCTCCGGCAATCCGCAGGTTGAGATACCAGCCGCAATCAAAAATAGCTTTTGCCGAAAAGTGACGCTGATAAAAATCGCGGCAGGCATCTACATTTTTGGTGACGAAACAAGGCGAAAATTCTCTTGTGTTCATAGGCTCTTCTCTATTTTTTATATCAAGGGCATTCATAGCTCTTGTTGCTGAAATTTTCGCTTCAAAGCTTCACCGATTGCCTCGATTGAGAGTGCTTTTCTTTCCGCTTTAAAAAGTTTTCCGTAAAGATCGTCAACATTTTTTTTTAATAACAACAAAGTAAAGAAACATTCGGCTTCCATCAAGCAGAGTACACGCATCTCATTCAGGCAAGGCAATCTTTCCGATAATGGTGTCGAAATCCACCAAAAAAGAGGGTTCAAGCTTATTGAAGCAGTCACGTCCTTCAGGCATGGTGTGAATCCCTTTGGGCAGACTCTCGTGGGCAATGGTGTACTGACGCAGATAGTTGGTGAGCCGGTAGTATCCACTCGGCTTGCCGGTGGACTCAAGCACTGGCTTGCCTACGGCCCAACCATCAACAATTTGCTCAATTGTCGACTGATAGAGTACCTTTTTCCGGTTTCGTTCCAGACTTTTTTGCTCTTCTTTTCCAATCGTTACAGCTTTGATAATATTTTTTTTCGGTAACGCGCACATTTCAGTATCCAAATAAAATTATTCACTCCTTCAAATTTAAACAGAAATGTACATCATCCCCGCTCATTTTCTCTCTCCCTGCAAGAAGGTTGCCAAAAAATCTTTGCCCCAAAACGAGGAAATGGTATGGTTGGCATTGTCACCTCAAAACTGACCAGGAACGATACGTCCTTAATAAATGTTCTTGTTTTTTAAGTTGTGTTTTTAGAAACATAATCAATACAAAAATGAAAAAGCTTGTTTTTGGCCTCATGTTGCTTGCAGGAATTGTTTCCACTCCTGCATATTCGAAGCCTTATGTCAGCGGCTCTTTTGGTCTTGGTATGCTCGGTGATTGGAAAGAAGTTGGTTGGCCGGTTATTGATAAATTTAATAATTCCGTTGTATGGAATGGTGCGGTCGGTTACAATTTCGGGACGTACAGGCTTGAGGCTGCTGTAGGGTATGAAAACCCCAATTATAAATACGACAGCTCGTCTGATGCGTCACTGCTGACTGTAATGGCAAATGGTTATTATGACATTAATCAGGGTTCTGCATACTCACCATACGTGATGGCGGGTGCTGGAGTTGCTGATGTCAACGTCTCCTGGAATCCATCAAATGGCACGAGATCTTTTGTCTGGCAGGTTGGGGCTGGTTTGGGCGTCAAGGTTGATGACAATATCACCCTGGATCTTGGGTACCGCTACATCAAGCCGGAAGGTCTTGAATGTCCAAAAGAGAGTGCTGACGTAAGCTTGAGTAGTCAGCACATTATGGCAGGTATCAGATACCAGTTCTGAATTATTGGCATTTGCTGAAACCAAGGCCAGGAGATTTTCTTCTTCTGGCCTTTTTTTATTCAGGTATCCAATTTTTATAACCGCCATGTAAACAAAAAATCTGCTTCTGAGCGCTCTTGCAACCCCTTGAAAATTGCTATTTTCCCTGATATTTTCAATACCTGCCGTGCGGCTTCCGCCCAAGCGGTATATCCTTCAACCGCAATCAGCCGATGAACTTCAGCCCCGTTGTTATCATTCCTCTTATGCTTCTTATCGGCACGATAGCCGGTGTTGCAATCGGACTCTTTCTTGGTAAAAGAGCTTCGACAAGCCGGGATGAGCTGGTCACGATCGGTGCATCAACGGTTAGCGGACGGGGGGCTTTTGCCCTGAAAGCGATCAGTGAGGGCGACATTATCGAGCGCTGCCCTGCCCTTGAGGTGACTGACCAGGACGTAGGGGGGGAACTGCTGAACTATGTCTTTTACGGAAGCACGGAGAGTGCTCGCCTTGTGGTGATGGGCAACGGAATGCTCTTCAACCACTCTTCGACACCCAACGTAGCCTATTATCGCGAGCAGGGAGAAATCGGTCTGGAACTTGTGCTCTATGCATTACGAAATATACAGAAGGGTGAAGAGCTTTTCTACAGCTACGGAGAAGAGTGGTGGGCCACCAGGGCTTGATGCACAGGTCAAGAACGTTTTGAGAGCATCTGCTTCATGGCAGCTTCGTCAAGTCAAGCTGAACAACGTTGCTTTTGCTACGGGTCAGGGTGAAAATTCCATCAAAACCTTCAACTTATATTTTGATTTTTATCAAAAAAACACTAAAATTTCAATAAATTAGATATATTTTTTTTTGGTACAAAATGTATTCAAAAAATTAAGAGCCCGTCCGCAAGTAATATACGAATCCAAAGCTTTTCTTCTGTAGTATTTGCACCCTCAGAGGGTTCAAAATTCGTCTGATTATCGTCTGCCGCCACCCGGTGCAGCCACAAAACGCAGAACATAGAACCTTACTCATTTTACGGCCGATCGCCGGTCGTACTTTCATGAAAGGAGATTGCCATGAAACAGACAGAGCTAAACCTCTCCGTCCTTCAAACCAACAGCTATCTTCGCCTTGATGAGTCCAGAAAATTTCTGGTCTCCCAATCAGGCCAAACGCTTCACAAGTGGGAAGTCCTGCCGGTAAAACCCGGAAAGGTGTCACTGGTAAAAAAGATCACGTTCGGTTCCGTCACCATCTCCTGTACCCCGGAATTGGTTACCCTGTCAACAGGTCTTATCGGAAAATGGAGTGCCGACACCACCCGTTTTGCCGGAACACCAAAACTCAAGGTCGCAGCAAGAAAAAACAATTCCGAGATTATTATCACCCTCACCCGCTCGCGTTTCCCCGGACTGGATCTGTCGGCAGATTTTACTGCGCGTCTCTTTATTGTCAATGGAGTCGAAAAAATGGAGTTGCAGTTTCCCTTCTGCGGCTTCTCAGCAGAGGTTGATCTTGTGGACTGGCTCAACGGCAAAACACCGGCTGAGGCACAGGTCTTCTTTGATGATACCATCTGCCGGGTGACTGAAGGAGTTAATCTCAGGGCAGGCGGATCCACAAATGCACAGTTTTATCCATCCTGGCTCTTTCTTTTCGGGGGAGTCCAGCATATTGTCGAACTGACCACATCAGGGGAAACGATCCACTCCAGAGTGCTTGCTCTCGCGCTGCTCGCTCCCGGCATGCCAAGTACGCTTCCTCTGCCAGCCAACCGCCGCTCAGCGCTTTTTATTCCCGAGCAGGAAGCATTCAATATACCTCTTTGGCCAGAGCGAGTCACAGGCTGGCGTGTTCTGAGCCCTCTTCCGGCCTTTCACTCACTGGCTATCGAAGCTGATGAACGAATCAATGGTGTCGTGCGTCGTGCCGTGATTGCCGCAGGCCTGCCTGCCAACGGGCTCTTCTTCCAGCCCGGTGCAGACCTTTTGAACGACTACATGGTGCCGTTTGCCATTCCACTGCAAATGCCGGTCTACGCGGCAGTGTACCAGGGTGATGGCACCCGGCTCGGAGCCGCTTTGCTTGCTGTTCGCACGCAGCTCCCCCTCGCACTCCATACCGAACGGTGCAGCCTCGGCCTCGGGCCTATGCCACGCAAGCCGGGCTTTATGCTGCTCGACATACCCGGTGCCGGCGAACCCTGGATTGGAGCACCGCCCAATGGCAGCGGTCTGCAACCGCAGGGATTGCATTTCGTCCTGATAGCAACCGCGCCGCATCTGAACGAAACCGTGGTTGATCCGATGCCTCCGCTGGCAACAAGCACCATGGTGCTTTCGATTGCACCCCTCAATCGTCCTCTGGCCCTCGCCGAAGGAGAAATCAATGTTTCCGATTCGGATCCTTATGCACGTATTCGGCTGCCGGAATGGACTTTGACACAAATCGTCCGCCCGCGGGACCTGATGGTGCTTGGGTTGCAATTCCTCGGCCTTCGTCCTGAGTTTCATGGTATCGACCCCGGTCATCTTCTCCGCTCTCCCAACGATGTGCCGCGAATTGTCGTCTACTTTCCACCACAAAGCATCGGTGAGCAAGCCTTTATCGAGACCACATACACAACAGCCGATGATGTGCCCGCAACACCGATCAACTACCGTAGCGCCGGACTTTCCCGACTGGTATTCGATGTCAAAGATGGCATCACCGAAATCCCCTACACCATTGAGCATCTGCTCGACTGGAACGGCGAGAACCTGAAACCACGGCTCGATGATCGCGCTCTCAGCGCTTCGGAGAGTTCAGCACCGGTTTACGCCAGGCAGGGCCTGATAAAAACAAGACTTGCACATGGCTGGTTCACACCTGCCGCCACCAGTGAGCGTATCTACATCAAAAAATTTCCGCCACCCCTTGACAGCACAGCAATCGAGGCTCCGTACCGCCTTCTTCTTTCTCCCGACCAGCATGGATACTGGGATACCGCCGTTTCGACAGCTATGGCTGCCAGCCCGCGCGTCGATTTGTGGCACGCACGCCTCCATTCATCACTTCGCACGCCAAAGCCAACCATGCCACTCGTCCGAGCCATCTGGTCGGTCGATAACACTCCGGGCGTATCGATGGATCCTTTCAAAGAGAAGTCACAATTAAGCCCATTGACCGTTGAAGACCGCAATTTCATCGTCAAAAACAGCGCACTGAAAGCCGTTGACGCCAACCGCATGATGCTTACCGCTCTCGGTGCATGGCTGAATCTGGATGGCGACTGGGCACAATTACCTGAAGATCAGTACCCATTGGAAAAGTGGCTTCACCGCTCGACACTTGGCCGCGACCAGTTTGTTCAGGTCGTCATGCGCGGCTACCTTTTTCCGTTTGGCCACAGGGCTGTGCTTATTGAAATCACCGAGCGAAAATTCGGCCAGAACCCGCCGGGCCGTGTTGGCGCCTGGCTGCGCAAAAGATCGTTTATTGTCAGCAAAGAATTTGAACGGAACTATATCGACGATCAGACCGGTCATGGAGTCTTTCCAAACCAGGCTCGCGAGATTCCGTTCAGGAGCGTGCGGTTGCTGACAAAGATCACTCCCTTGCTTGACGAGATTGGAGATAACGATATGATCAAGGGGATTACGACTTCGAGTGAACGTGAGTCTGCCTTCTGGCCGTGCGTCGGCAAAACTGACTTCCTTTTCAGCCTGAATGCTACCGACAAGAACGGAAATGTGGTTGAATTCTCCGCTCCTCTTGCCTTCGTACGCAGTGATGTTTCCCAGGTTGAATCCGATGTCCAACTGGTCATTGACAATCAAAAAAATTCAGAGACGCTCCTTGAGGGTCGCCGCACCTACTCTTTCGGTGGACAGAAGATCGTATTTGCCGATTCACTCGGCGCAGCAGACGAAGCACTTGAGGCAACCAGCATCACCTTCAACGGCTTCTTCAGGCACAAAAATTCCGCAGAGACCTGGGCCCGTCCGTTCTACCCGACCATGACCACCGCTCATGTGGTTGTCCCGGCCATTCGCCAGTTTGGCAATATCAGCAGCTCAAACGCCATAAGCTTCTTTGCCGGTTACCTCCAGCATGGGTTCAGCGGACCCAACAAACAGGGTGAGATTTTTGCCAAATTCAATGACGGTGTTGCGATAAGCTATGGCGGCGGCAACAATACCGACAAGGTAGGCGGTATGATTTCACCCGAAATGCGAGCAAGCGGTCTATCTCGAGCTCACGGTATCGTCGGGGCAAAAGCTGGAGCAAGCAGCTCCATTGACGATCAGCTCGCAAAGTTTGCCAACGGCAAGTTCAATCCGCAGGATTTCTTCGGTGGAGCATCAGCTAAAATCCTTGGCGGTATTGACCTTTTTTCGATACTCGAAGAGATTACCGATTTTGCCGGAGGCGGCAGCCTGCAGATACCGCAATGGGTCAACACCATTGAAAACGGGAAACTCACCCGTTCGTTTGTATGGGAAACTGACAAGCTGAAAGCTGATGCAGCCCCCTTTGTGTCCGGGAGTGCAAGAACATTGAAAATCACCTGCAACGTACAGGTCGGAGCCGCAACTGAGCTCAAGACAACCATTGATGCCCGGATTATTGATTTCACGATCACCCTCGCAGGTGTCATCGAGATACCGTTCAAGCAGTTTTCAATGTACATGGAAGCAGGACGAAAACCCGAGGTGAACGTGGATATGGGCAACGTCAGGTTCTGCGGCGCTCTCGGTTTTATTGCTGAAATTGCGGACAAATTGCAGCTTGACCGGTTCGTTGATCCGCCAAGTATTGATGTGACCGCCGAGGGGCTGGAGATCAGTTACGGCATACAGCTTCCATCGATCCAGGTAGGTGTTTTCTCCCTGCAAAACCTTGCACTTAATGCCTCGGCCACACTCCCCTTCACCGGAGACCCATTCAGGGCACGCTTTGCTCTTTCAGAGCGCCAGAATCCCTTCACCATTTCTGTAACGATTTTTGGTGGCGGTGGCTTCTTCGCCATTGGTGTTGGACTTGACGGAGTGGAAACGCTGGAGCTCTCGCTTGAATTCGGGGGCAACTTGTCACTTGATATTGGTGTGGCAAGCGGCGGTATTCACGTCATGGCTGGTATTTATATTAAAATAACGAAGAAAGTCGCAGACCTCACCGGTTATGTACGGGCAGGGGGATCACTCAATGTGCTTGGACTGGTTCACGTGAGTGTCGAACTCTATCTCGGTCTCACCTATGATTTCAAAAACAACAAAGCGTGGGGCGAAGCCTGTCTGACGCTGGAAATCGGAATTCTCTTCTTCAGCATTGATGTGACGATCACCGTTCGGAGAGAATTTGCCGGAGATGCCGCCGATCCAACACTTGAAGACACCTTTACCCTCAACGAGTGGGAACAAGACTATATCGCAGCTTTTGCCGCATAAGGAGAGAGATACCATGAAACAACTTATCACCTGGACCGCCCTGCCAAACGGCTTCGGCACTGCAGACGACGGGATTACTCCCGTTCTTAAACTAACCGTCCGCGCTTCACCTCGTCTCACTCCCGAAAGCGGTGGCACTCCCATTGGCAGCTTCAACGACTTCGTCAACTGGACCGGTAAACCGTGGTCGTTTTCCGTGCTTTTCGGCGATTATCCGACCAGCGGACCAGTTACGCCAACTGCCACCGGAGTACAACCCGTCAATACGCTTAGGCCTGACCTCTGGAAAAAATTCTTCAATGGCGTGCCGCCCGTTATCGTGCGTGACCGTAAAACAGGGGACTACTCTCATCCTGTTGTACGCTCTTTTCCGGCATTCCGTGTGCAGGAGTTCATCAAGCAGCAGTACACGGCTATAGCACTCGACTTCCCGACAGAACTTCCCTCACCCCGTGAAGTGTATGGTGGTGGTCGTCATAATAAAGCAAACTTTTCGCTGCTCGATTTCAGCATCCCCGAAACCCGTGATCGTCTGAAAAAGCAGCTCAATTCGCTGATTGCTAACGGTGTTGTACCCTGCAACTACCCGAGTGGCATCAGCAACGATGATGCCGTACAGCTCGATTTCTACCAGGCAGAGTATTTCCATGCTTTCAAGGGTGGATTGCACGAGAACCTCCCGAAAAAACCGGAACTTGATTTTCACAAGGTACTGGCACTGCTTGGCGACTATCCTGAACTGCTGCGTGCCCTCGCTCTTGTTTTCGATCTCGAACTGCCAGTTCCGGCAGGTATTGGCACCATTTCCGAGCCTGTTGTCCGTGTCTGGCCGGAAAATCCACTCATCGACGAAGTGGATTCAAAAATTGCCCTTGCAACCCGTTACGACTACAACAATGCGGCCAAAGTGTTCAGTGCAAAAGCTGCCGGTTCACTTATCATAAGTGGGCATCTCGACCTGTCCGGCGATGAGTTCAGTGTAGCCCAGGTTGATATCGACGGCTCCGCCATCAAGGCCATCAATTTCACGCAAACGCTTGGCGACCTCGGCATTCACAAGCCTCCGGTACTCGGCACACCGAAAACCGCAGCTCTTCCTGCACTGCGTTCCGGCGGTATGACGGTACTCATGAGCGACCGGGCATCGGAGTTGGTCAAAACACTTCAGAACAGTACAGGCTTTGAAACACTGCTCGCCAATGAAGCGGATCGCAAAACCATCAAGTTCAATGCCGAGGATATTGTGCGGGGTTACCGCATCGACATCTACGACGAAGCAAAAGGCTAATGGCGTTCATTATGCCAGCGAACCGGCTCCTATTCACACAGCAGTGACCCGGCGGGTACCTTTATCCTTCCCAAAGAGCTTCAGGATGAGGGTACCGTAACTGTAGCCCCCACAAGCAGCAGCGACCCCGCCGGAAGCAAGGATATCTATCTTCATGAAGCCCTTTTCCATTGGAGCGGATGGAGTCTGGTCGTCAACCATCCGGGCCTGACCATCCGTAAACCCCTTCCTTTTTTCAGCGACATGAGAGCTTTCGCTCTAAAAATGAAGCTACCAGCGGACGATCTCTCAAGCTTTCTCAAAAGCAAATTGCAAGAAAAAACCCTGCTTGCACTGGCGAGCTATATCGGCGATGGATCTGATTTGGAGACACTTGAAAGAGATCTTGGACAATATCTGGCAAAGGATATCGTTGCCGTTATCGAAAGCGGATCTATCTATAGTGACGAACTGTTTTCCGCTGTCATCATGCGTGAGGTAACGTCACAGCTTCTGGCAGAGAATCCGGAAGGAAAAAGTCTGATACGCTTGAACCACCTGCTGCTTGAAGACGCCTACCCGTTGGAAATTGTAAAAAACGATACCAACAACGTGGGTTACGAACCGACCGATATCGCCAACACAATCGGTCTTGATACGAAGTTCAAAGTACTGGCTGGCTCACTTCCCAAACTGCGTTTCGGCCATAGCTACCGGCTCAGGGCAAGAATTGTCGACATTGCGGGCAACAGCCGACTTTTTGAGGAAGATCTCGATGCAACAGGTGCAACATCTTCCGAGCCTTATCTGCGTTTCGAGCCAGTCGCCTCTCCGGCAATGATGAGTGATCCGGGGCTGAGGCCGGGTGAATCCGTTGACCGACTGGTCATCCGGAGCTGGACAGCCGAGAGTTCTCTTCCAACTGATGAGACCACTCGCCGTCATATCCTTGCACCCCGTACCTCGGTACAGATGGCCGAGCAGCATGGCATGATCGATACGGCACCTCCTGTTGGTACAACATGGTATCCTGAACTTGCAAAACGCGACGCAGCAACCATTACCGAGTTTCTCCCTTCCGGTGAAACCCTTGACGAGGCACCCTATCTGCCCGACCCGATCGCCAGCGGAGCCACCTTTATGGGACTGCCCGGAGTCGATGCGCCTCTGGCTTTTCCGGTCACTTTTTCCACCGGCTCCGCATGGCCACACTCCGGCACATTCAGGATTATCCTTCAGGAAGGGCCTGCCGGTTTCGAGTGGAAAAAAACCGATCGGGAACTTGTTATCTTTCTTCCAAAAGCCGAGCGCATAACCCTTCGTATGAGCTGCAATCTGCCAGACGCAGCCTCGCTTGAAAAGCTTGGTCTCTGGCAATGGATTCGAGAGGCGACGCCAACCACGTGGCTCAATAAATTCAGAAAGATAGCCATTGAGGGCCGGCACTGGATGATCACCCCGTTCCGTGAGATTACCCTTATCCACGCCGTCCAGAACCCGCTTATGGCACCGGAGTTGCAGGGAGCTTCACCCTGGAGAAATGCAGGAGAGACATTCTTCACCCTCAACGGCTTGCTCCATGTTCACGGCAAGAGTACTGAGAAGGTTGATTTTCGGAGTGCCTGGAAAGAGGTTCTGCCTGCGCTTGACAGACCAGAGGGATTTATCCTGGAAGATCGATCAGCCGACGCCTGCCATTTCAAGGTCACCGATCCTGAACTGCTCTACTCTCCAATGTCGGAACGTCATGAACTTGGCGATACCCGGCACCACCGTATCTCCTTTTGGGCCTCAGCCACTTCCCGATTCCGTGAGTACTTCGAAGACGACACCATTACTCCATCACCGACGGAAGATCTTGTGTTCACCACACCGGCAACCAATGAGCGGCCAGCCGATTTCATTCTTGATGTGCCCAGCTCGGCACGCCCGCTTTCGCCAAAAATCGAATACATCATTCCAACATTCGGCTGGGAGGAAGAGCGCAGCGATGACGGAGCCTTCCGGCGTCGCACCGGCAACAGCCTCCGAGTCTACATGAGCGGAGAGTGGTTCTCTTCAGGAGAGGGTGAACTGCTTGGAGTTATTCTTGCTCATGGCCCGCAGATCGTCACACAAGACGGCCTTAACGGAGGCGAGGTCAAGGCACTCATCAGCCCTGCTGCGCCAGTCCCTCCGGAGACACTTCAGCCGTTTGTTACCCGCTGGGGCAGCGATCCGATCTGGCTTTCGGGACTGGTCCACCAGACGCCAACGCTCCACCACTTTCCGGATGCAACCGTCAGGGCTACCGACCTCATTCTTGAAGAAAATCCTGCAATACCGGCAGGAGAACCAAACTGGGGAGTCGCTGTAGCCGGCCACCCGGTTGCCTTTGACTCTGAAAGGAGACTCTGGTATTGCGACATTACCATCGATGCAGGCCCTTCCTATTATCCTTTTATCCGTCTTGCTCTGGCACGCTATCAACCCTGTTCGGTTGTAAAAACGGAGCTATCGCGCGTCTTCACCGCCGATTGCGTGCAAACAACACCTGAACGTCTCGTCTGGGTCGGCCCGAATCCCAATAATCCGTTCAGCGTCCGCGTCTCCCTCTCCGGAGTTGCTCCTCGACTCTGTTACAACGTTGTCTGCCCGAACCGCGTCATCGTCCGGGCTGAAATCTGTATGCCCGGAACCGAGCCGCCCGTCTGGGCACCTCTTGCCCAGCCATGGGTGCCTCTGGGCGAAATGCAGGTATCAAAAACCGTCACGGTGTGGAATGGTGAAATCTATCTTCCCCAGGTACGCGATGCCCAGCGCTACCGGCTTGTCGTGGAGGAATACGAGTTTCTTAATGCTGATCCGGGTCGTGGCCTCGACACAACAGCGGCTTCCGCTCTGCGTATGACTGCGAATGTCAGCAAAACAGCCGTCTGGCCGCGACTGGTCTACTCCGATACCATTGAGCTCAACCCGGCATTGCTGATGTAACCATATCTGGAGTAGAGAGTGAACTCTCAGGAAATGAAGCGCTCCATAACTTTGCAGGAGGAGTCAAAATCCTCCTGCGAGAAAATCTCCATGGTAAAGACACGACTGGCAAAAGGTTGATGCGCCAGTTCACCAATAAGCAGCTCAAGCGCTTCCGACTTAAGGTAGCTCAGGGAATTGTGATCTTTGCCTTCAACTGTGCCGTGAACATGCAGCACTTTGGCATATCGGAGGTATCGCTTGAGATAGTCCGCAGTCGGGAATCCGTAGTATTCAAGATGGCCCACATCGAGCGTGACAGAGAGGCCAAACTCTTCGACCACAGGCCAGACAAGCTCAAAAGGGTAGTTGAGATTTTCAACGCAGAACTCTGAAACCGGTACTGCGGTCCCCTGCAGAAGCATTTTTATGGAATCGCACAGTGCCTCCGTAAAGAGTATGTTTTCATCTGCGGAAAAAGCGTTGATATCGACACCCGGCCCCGCCTCAAAGTGCATGATGTAGGCTGATTTCGGCAGATCGCGGGTCAGCTCGATAATTCGCAGGCATTTGCCGACTGAACGCTCCCGCTCCCGGCGGTCAGGATGGCCGAGATAGACGTCGAGTGGCAGATGCACCGAGTAGGTCAGCGCCCACTCTTCAGCCAACTCCGCAAGCTTCTGCATATCAGCGGGCGAAGGCAGGTTGCTGAATTCATCCGACTCGAAGAGTACCAGTTCGATATCGTCCACCCTGTCCTTGAGGAACTCCACATTGGGGATGATATCGGCGGGAATGATATAGGAGCTTGTTCCGAAACGAAAGGGAAATTGCTGTTTACAAATCATGGCGGTCAGTGATGTGGTTGTTGCTGAAGGTGGGCCATCAGCTCATGAATGGAGTTCCAGTTGAGGGCCCCGGCACGTTTCAGGCGGGCAGCAACATCAACCGCCGCTTTGCCTTCGGTATAATCCCTCTCTCCGATACCGGCAGCAAGCAAAACCATTTTGCCCCTTTGAATGGCCGCTTCGGCAAGCTGAAGGTTGACCAGGTTTCCTGAGCCGAAAGGCACCTGGCTGAGCACGACTGCGTCAGCGCTCGAAATCATCTCCATCGCTTTTGCAATCGCATCGGCGCCGACCGGCGAAAAGGGCTGTTCAAGCACCACAGGAATGTTAAGTGCCCTGGCCGCTTCAGCATCAGAATCAAGACGGTTCAGCACACCGGTCGTCACCTCGTACCCCTCAATGAGGAGTCGGCGGTAAAGCTCAATACCGCTGCCCCCGCCGGCAATAACATGGACACTCCTCTCCAGCTTCCCGCGTCGCCTCAGGCTCTCAATTGCGCCCGATACCTGAAGAAAGCCGGTATAGGGATCCTGCTGCACCGTGAGGTCACAGTTATAAACCCGGCTCAGCAGTTCTGGCTCAAGCACCTCGGCAGGCGTTCCAGCTTTTGCGAGCGTCCCTGCCTCCATGAGCAGAAAGCGGTCGGAGATACCGGCAGAAAGCGTCAGGTCGTGGCTCACCAGCAGAATGGTCATCCGCTTTTCACGGTTGAGGTTCATCAGAATCTGGAGCACCTCCTGGCGGTGGTTGATATCGAGATGGGAGATCGACTCGTCGAGCATGATGATCTTCGGCTCCTGCGCAAGCACCATCGCCAGGGCGACGCGCTGCTGTTCTCCCCCGCTCAGCTCGGTAAAGAAGCGGTCGCGCAACCCCAGAACATCGGTGTAGATCATGGAGCGCTCGACAAGGTCATGATCGAGCGAAGAGGGGTTCCCCCACCGTCCCATTGAGCTGATTCGACCGTTCATCACAATCTGGCTCACGGTAAAGGCCATGGGCGACTCAATTTTCTGCGGAACAACGCCAAGCAGTGATGCCCTGACGGCTGGCTTGATACGCTGGACATCCTGCCCGAAAAGCTCAACCGTACCGGAGAGGGGCTTCAGAAGTGCCGCAGCGGTTTTAAGCAGGGTGCTTTTGCCGCAGCCATTCGGACCGATAAGCGAAACAAACTCCCCCTCCCTCACTGTGAAACTGACGTTATCGAGCACCCGTCTCTGCTTGTATCCGGCAGAAACATTTCTGAATGTCAAGGCTTCCTGTTCCATTGTTATGCTATCCACGCCTGTTTCATTCTCCGCTGAAGAATAATGAGAAAAAATGGCCCCCCGGCAAGGGCGGTCACCACACCGACCGGTATCTCGATTGGAGCAAGCAAGGTACGGGCAACGGCATCGCAGAGGACAAGAAAGGTTCCCCCACCAAGAGCGGCCAGCGGAACAAGCTTTCGATGATCCGGCCCGAACATGGCACGCATGACATGGGGTACAATAAGGCCGACAAAGCCGATCATGCCGGAAAGGGAGACGGCTGTTGCTGCAAGAAGCGTTGCAAAAAGGAGGCCGACAACAATAACAAAGTCAGCATGAAGGCCCTGATAATGGGCCATCTCCCGACCAAGCGCAAGGGCATTGAGCCGGGGAGAGAGCAGCCATATTCCAGCCAGCCCCCCAAGAATAAGCGCCGCCGAAAGAAGCTGCTGCCCGGCGGTGACCGGCTGCAAACTCCCGAGCATCCACCAGATCACATTGTGCATCCCTTCAACACTTGCCGTAGAGACCAGAAACATGATAACGCTTGAGCAAATCGAACTCACAATAACACCGCTGAGAATAAGACTGTAAACGGAGGGCTGCCCGCTTGAACCCTGGCTTGCAATACCATAGACCACCATCAGCGTCAGAACAGCGGAAACAAAAGCCACAACCGGCAGACTGAGGGTTGCCAGCACGCCCGACCCTGCAAGAATGATGAGTGTGGCCCCAAGACCGGCCCCGCCGCTCACGCCAAGCACATAGGGTTCGGCCAGAGGATTACGCAGCAATGCCTGAAAGACCACACCCGATGCCGAAAGCGCAGCACCAGTCATCATCCCCATAAGGAGACGGCTTAACCGGAGCGAGAGAATTGCACTGCCTGAAGGCGACTGCAAATCAGGAATACCAATACCCGAAGGGCCAAGCAGCAGGGAGAGGGCAAGCAACAAAGGAAAAATTGCAAAAAAGAGCACCACCCTCCATGTTGCCTTGACCTTGACCTTGCCTTTGCCGAAAAAACGGTTGTCGGCACAAATCGGTGAACCCTTCATGCCCATCAGTTTTCAACACCCTTTTGTGCCGCAATGCCCTGCTCATAACCATGTTTGACCATCGTCATATCGGTAACCGTGTCAGCGGCAGCAACAAGCGCCTCCGGAGCATTGCGACCGGTCATCACCACAATCTTGCCATTCCCTGCCGAACGGAGTACCTCAAGCAGAGGTTCAAGGGGGATGAGCTTCTGACCAAGGGCAAAACATATTTCATCAAGCAGCAAAAAGTCGTAATCGGGCGAATGCAGCGCTG
Source organism: uncultured Chlorobiaceae bacterium (assembly GCA_903840935.1). Lineage (GTDB taxonomy): Bacteria > Bacteroidota > Chlorobiia > Chlorobiales > Chlorobiaceae > Chlorobium. Next base: position 3,145 of record CAIMHT010000040.1, on the reverse strand, counting down.
CAATGGCCGCATCAAGCCCTTTGCGTGCTGCAACCCTGTGCAGTTCCATGCTTGGGCTTGCATTGTCTCTCGGAAGGAATCCCTCGCCGAATTGCTCCCACTCCACCCTTTCGAGCTGGCTGAAGAATTTCTGTTCGCCAACCGAATTGTCGGATTTGACAAACTGGATCACTCGGGCACGCATACCGTGACCAAGCGCTCTTGCCAGCATTCCAAATGCCGCTGTGCTTTTGCCTTTGCCGTTACCAGTGAAGAGGAGAATTCGTTGTTGTTTCATTGCGTCTGTATTTCGATTGGTCTCTAATATTTTATAGCGCTATATTGCAAAACAAGCCTTATTTATTGCAGAGCAAATTATTATGATGTGCTTATTTCTTTTTTGGTGCTATTTCTTTTTTCTCTTTTGCTGGCCGTAAAAAGTTTTCTCCGGTAATCACTGATTTTCCGGTTTTTGCTTCCAATTCTTTGCGCGCATTTTTTGCTACAGCCCCACCTTTTTTACTTGCCGTTGCATTCTCGGTTAAGCCCTTTGCTTTTTCACTATCTGCAATTTGACGGGTCGAAAGCTCTGCCAATGCAGAAAAATCAATTCAGCTTCATTCATGTGGTCTTTTAAATTCTGACTTTTTAAGCCTTTTAAATCTTTGTGTTGCATTACCGTTAAATCAGTCCATTCTCTGTGAATGATGTTGGTAAGCATGGCAAATTCATCCTGTTCGTTTATACCAGCATCCTTCCAATAATCAGTAAGTTTATTTCTGGTTTCCTGGCCAGTCATACGTTGCTGAATCCATTTTTCGCTACGGCCCATTTTCTGCCAGTTTTCACGAGCTCTATCCAAACTTTGTGCAGGGTCGGCAATTTCTTTCATCCTTTCATAGCCTACTTTGGCCAGCCATTGTTTGAATGGTTCTGCTTTTGGGGAAGGAATGGATTGAATCAGGCGTAATAAATTTGGTGTATCCAGGCAGTCGGTAGCATATTTTTTCCCATCGGCTGCTGCAAATTTCAGTTGTACGATCTCTTCGTACAACTGACTACCTTCTTTTGTTAGTTTCTTTTTTAGATCGCTCCAATATCTTTTAGGAATAGTGCTTCCTGTCAGTACTTCAATAATATCTATAATTGAAAAGTACCACATTTCATTTTGCTCATTGTATTGCCTGCGAATTTGCTTGCTTTCAAATAGAATTATATTTTTCTTCGACATGATTTCAGTGTTTTGTTGCGGGTGTTTGTATCAAACAAGTATTCCATTAGTCTCAAGATTCTCTTTGTTGTTGATCCGGCTGATTTCTTTCGTCCATAAAATCTGATGTAAAAAAGCCTGTACTGTCAATCAAATTCTGCCAAGGGCTATGGTATGGAATAAGATAGAGCGTATTACCAACTTTTTTGAGGTACACTTTGTCATCATTTATCATCATGTTCTTTGGAATCCTGATAGCTTGAACTCCTTTATTGTTTTTATGTCAATTGTTTCGAGTCCCATAGCCGATGAATTTTAGAATTTATAATTATTCAAGTTGCCTGAAACCACTCTACAAATGTACTGATTTCCCATCCCTCTACGCACAAAATCCTCTATTTCGGATAGTGATCGAGCCTATAACGCAAATTGCACAATAATTTTGACACCCACCCCAAGAACAAGAAACAACGCGGCTGTCAAGCGCATCAACCGCACACTTTGGCGAATAGTGAGGGGCGAACACTCCCCCGTCCTGATGCCAAGCAACGGCGCGTTATGCAACTCTCCGCCATAACTTCTGCGGCCCCCAAAGGTGACGCCAAGCGCACCGGCAAAAGCGCATTCGGGATATCCAGAGTTGGGACTTGCATGACGCCGCGCGCCCTGACGAACAGCTTGAAAGATATCAAAAAATTGAAGGTTACTGAGAGCTGCCGCCAGAGCAATCACAATAACCGTCACTCTTGCAGGCAGGTAGTTGGCAAGGTCGTCAAGCTTGGCGGCTGCCCAGCCGAACTCCAGATAGCGTTCGTTTTTATAGCCGAAAGTGGAATCGAGGGTGTTGATAGCCTTGTAGGCAATGGCGCCGACGGGGCCAAAAAGCAGCGCATAGAAGAGGGGCGCCGTGACGCCGTCAACACTGTTCTCCGCAACACTCTCCGTTGCTGCAAGAGCGATACCTCCCACAGTCAAAAAGGCAGTATCCCGCCCGACCATAAAGGAGACCTTCTGGCGGGCCAGCTCAATATCTCCGGCATCAATTGCCCGCTCGACGACCACTGCATGGTCGCCAAGATCTTTGACGGCAAAGCAACTGTACAAAAGATAAATGGTCACAGCCATCCCGGCCCACGGATGCACTCCTGCCGCCAGCATCACAAGCAACCCGGCAATTCCGGCAGAGCCGCCAACAACAACCAGAACAGCGAGAATGCCCGCAAGACGAAGCGGCAGAGCGGTGCGCCTCAGTAGCGCCTCTGTGTGCAACGCAAGCCACCCGATCCCTTTGACCGGATGCGGCATCCATCGCGGATCACCGACAATAAGGTCGAGCAGATAAGACGCAAGAAGAAGGGCTTCAGCAGGAACCATTTTCGCTCAGTTATAGGATTGTGAGCTGAAATTTTCCGGCAAATGGTTTTTTTTCGGTGGGCCGGCTAATGAAAGCATAGCCGAACGAAGTGCATCAAGAAGACGATCATTCTCAACGGGCTGCCGGATGGCAAAGCGAAAATAATTTTCCTCAAGGCCGGTAAAGTTCCGGCAATCTCTGACATAAAGTTGACGCTCGGCAAGCCATGAGAGCAAAACATGAAGCGGATACCCTCCATTACACTGTGCGAGGAAAAAATTTGCGGTTCCACCAACAAGTTTTATTCCCTCAATTTGCGAAAACGAAGCTGTTATTCTCTTCTTTTCGGAAAAAATCATGGTACGAAGCTCCTCTTCATAAGCACCGCACTCAAGCAGCAAGGAGGCAACTGACTCGGCAATGGCATTTACCGTCCAGGGCTCCTTGTAGTGGAGCAATCTCTCAATCAGGGCTGGATGGGCAATCACGGCTCCGAGGCGCAGTCCTGGGAGCGCATAGAATTTGGTAAGCGAATGCAACACAATGACATTTTTCAGCGCCATTACTTTCCCCATCAGTGAGTTGTCGGGAAAGGCCTGGGT
>CAIMHT010000039.1 GCA_903840935.1 uncultured Chlorobiaceae bacterium | reverse complement strand
GTGGGCAGTTAAGCGATTATTATGCAAGCAATATACGACTTATCTCGTTTCTTATAAAAGGCTTATGCCGCTGTTTTTACGATTTCGTCTTGCTGGATAATCCGACAGGCTCCTAGGAATATTGTGCAATGGATCCTTTGCTTCCGAACCAAGCGTTGCAGCACTTTCAAAACCGGCAAAACTGAACAGGGCAAGCACAAGACCGCCGCGAAGGGCATCGAGGCTGGTTGTCTTCAAGGCCAGTTGCTCAAAATCAAGTTTGAACCCATAATTGTAAAGGGTGACTGCAACAAGAACAAGCACAAGAGAGACCGATGCAAACTCAAGGATCAGCGTCAACCGTGTTGAGAGTTTGATATCCTTGTAGGCAACATACCACGCTGCCAGCACGCTGATAGCAATGAAAATAACCGCCGGAATTTTGACACCGGCAATACTTTCGAGCAGCACATTCGAGTAATTGGAAAAGCCGGAGGTTACCGCCGAAGCACAACCAATGTAGGCAATAAGCAGCGCCCATCCGGTCACAGCTCCCCAGAACGATCCAAGCCCCTCAATCGCATAGGAATAGAATGAACCGGGTGATGCCGAACGACGGGCAAACTGGTTGATGCTTGAAGCGACAAGCAGAATAGCGAATGTCGCTATCAGATAAGCCAGCCATGTGCCGCCTCCCGATACGGCATAGACCAGAGGTATGACAACGGTTGGCGTCGCCGTTGGCGCAATGTTTGCGACCGATTGCCCAAGGGTTTCCAGCGGTGAAAGTGTAGCAGACTTCAAACCGTAGGACTCTTTCCCCCGGTTTGAAGCCGCTTTCTGTTGTGTATCGTTCTTGCTCATGAGTAATTCCTGTTAAGATCATGGTGTCTGCTTTTTTCAAACAACAATATCCAACAGCTTTTACTCTCAGGAAATCCCGCAAATGCGGTATTCTTTATGCCATAAAAAGATGAGAACTTTTTTGCTCAGGCTTTCATGACTGCTGCCCGCGCAACCTTGCAATACGCTCATCCAGAGTTGGGTGAGTGGAGAATAACCTCCGGAACCCACGGCGCTCTTTGCCTGAAATTCCAAAGGCAGCAATCTGCTTGGGCAGAGCGGAGGGGAGCTGCTGTGCCTGCAATTTTTCGAGCGCGGCAATCATCTTTTCTCTGCCAGCCAGCACCGCCGCTCCGGCATCAGCACGGAACTCCCGCTGACGCGAGAACCACATCACCACAACGGAGGCCCCTATACCAAGCAAGATCTCTGCAACGATGCGGATGACAAAAAATGCCGGACCGGTACCCCGTCTGGTGTCGAAAAAAAATTTGTCGACCGCATAGCCGATAACACGTGAGAGAAAGACAACGAAAGTGTTCAAAACACCTTGAATCAAGGTCAGCGTCACCATATCGCCATTGGTAATGTGCGACATCTCGTGCGCCAGAACCCCTTCGGCCTCATCCCGGGTCATGGTATTCAAGAGTCCTGCAGAGACCGCTACCATCGAACGATTTTTTGTCATGCCGGTGGCAAATGCGTTGACTTCCGGCGAGTTGAATATGGCAACTTCCGGCATGGTGATACCAACCCTCTGTGCCTGGTTTCTCACGGTATTAATCAGCCATTGCTCAGTTGCCGTGGTTGGGTTTTTAATCACAAGAGCACCCGACATCCGCTTGGCCGACCATTTTGAAAGAGCCAGTGAGATAAACGCGCCGCCAAAACCGATGATTAAGGAAAAAGCCAGCAAGTTGCCGAGATCAAGGCCAGAGGCATTCAGATAGGGCTGTACACCAAGGAGGCTCATAGTGACCGAGAGCACCAGCATAATGGCAAGGTTGGTCACAAGAAAGTAAAAGATGCGCTTCATATTTTTCTCCAGCGAATTATGGGTATTGATTTTGGCGATGTGTTGCAACAGAAATTTCACAAAATTACCATAAAATTTGGCCGCAGCAAAGAGGAGGAGATGAATGACTCTTTTCTCATGATTATGTATATTGACACTATATGTTTTCATGACCTTTAACCCTGTAACAGCCATGATCGCCAGAATTCAGACGCTTTACCTTTTTCTTGTCGCTCTGCTTGCTGCATTGAGCATGATGTTCCCTTTCTGGAGTTTCAGTACCACAAAACTATATTTCATCACCGATTTCTCTTCCTTCCCCGATGCAGGAATCTTGCAAGTCACCAGCAACTATGCCGCAGCTATCTTCTCTCCCCTCACCGCTATCGTCGCAATTGCAGCCATCTTTCTCTATAAAAAAAGAGAACTTCAGCAGAAACTTATTCTGCTTGGTATGCTTTTCTTCCTTGGCGACCTGCTTTCGGGCCTTGCCGCTGCACATTTCCTGAACCAGTATTTGTGCACCTGCATTGCTTTCACCCACAAACCTGAAGCCGGATTATTCATCCTTCTGCCGGAACCAGTACTCCTCTGGATGGCGCTGAAAGGGGTTAAAAAGGATGACAAGATTGCCAACGCATACAAACGGCTCTGAACGATGCGCATTGTCTGGTCAATCGGTGACCCTCACGGCATCGGGCCGGAAATCATACTGAAAAGCTTTCTGAAGCTTGATGGCTCCGGCCACTTCTTTCTTGTCGCCGGTTCATACCGCGTGATGGAGTATTACCGGGATGCGCTTGAGCTGCCGGTAGAGCTGGAACTGGTCAAGAGCGCAACGTCTGAGGTCCCTTGCGGCGTACTCCCTGTGCTGAGCATTGCTGAACCGGAGAGCATCATCCCCGGCACCCTTTCGGCTGAAGCGGGAAGGGTCGCCCTGGAGTCACTCCGTGCGGCGGCTGAACTCTGCCGCGAGGGAGTTTGCGACGCCCTCGTCACCGCGCCGATCAACAAGGAGTCCATTGCACTGGCTGGCTCCTGCGAAAAGGGGCATACTGGATTTCTCGGACGGATGTTTGCCGTTCCCTCCCCCACCATGATGTTCTATGACCCGGTCACGGAACTCAAGGTCGCCCTTGCCACCATTCACGAACCCCTTGAGCGTGTTCCTGGCCTTATCCGAACAATGGATCTTGACGCCTTTCTCTCTGCATTGGCCCTCTCACTGAAAAATGATTTCGCCATAGCAGAGCCTCGCATTGCCCTGCTCGGCCTCAACCCTCACGCCTCCGACGGCGGGGTGATGGGCTCCGAAGAGCAGGAGATTATCCGCCCCTGCATCGAAAGGCTTTCAGAAAGGCTCAACGTAGAAGGATCCTTCCCGGCCGACGGCTTTTTCGGCTCAAAAATGTACCGTAACTATGATATTGTGGTGGCAATGTATCACGACCAGGGGCTGCTCCCCTTCAAGGTGCTCGCTTTCGACACCGGGGTAAACGTCACCCTTGGCCTGCCGATTGTGCGAACATCGCCCGACCACGGCACCGGCTTTGCCATTGCCGGAAAAGGAGTCGCCTCCGAAAGAAGCTGTTATGAAGCAACCCTGCTTGCCATAACCATCGCCCGGAACAGAAAATAAATTTAACCAGAGCTATGATCTCCTTCAGCAACGTTGACCTTGAACTCGATAAAAAACCGGTTTTCAAAAACCTCAACCTGACCATTGAGCCC
>CAIMHT010000038.1 GCA_903840935.1 uncultured Chlorobiaceae bacterium | reverse complement strand
ATTTCAGGCTTTGACCACTGCTCGAATTCGTAGACGATATTGTTCACTCCGGCTTTTTCGAGCATGGCCCGCCACTCTTCAAACTCAAGGGGCGTAGTGCCGTACCGCTCGGCAAACTCATCTTTTTCTTCTTTTGAAAGCCTGAGACGCCAGGTCGATTCATGAATCAGAATCCGGCCACCCGGCTTTACCACACGGACCATCTCATTTAGCACTTTCTGTGAGTCGTCAGGTATGCCAACGGCGCACTCGTTGATCGCGACATCAAAAGTATTGTCCTTGAATGGCAGGCATTGCGAATCCCCAAGCCTGAATTGCACCTTATGGGATAATCCCGCTTTCTCGGCATTGTCAGCAGCTGTTTTTACCATCTCCTCTGAAATGTCAACCCCCGTTACATCGACGCCGAACTCCTTTGCATAAAATATTGATTGAGTTCCCCGACCACTTGACACATCAAGCACTTTCAACCCCTCCCTTAACGTTGCGAGCTCCACTGTTCTATTCGTAAGGGCAAAACCGCCCGGATGCAATGTTTCAATTCCGCCGATCTCGATGGCATCCTCCACCGTCGGCCTGTAAAGTCCTTTCCGTTTCATTTTTCCACTCTCCCGGGGTGAAGAACTTGGGGACGGTATTCTTATCGTATAGTTACGGATGAGAAGGGATGAGTTGGCGGTGGGTGGTGGTAAAGATGACGGTTTATGGACACGTCGTTGATCCCGCATATAGTCGGATGCTGATCCAAAAAACCGATCTTCCGCTAACAGATATACTCTGCCTGGACCGTATCCAGAAAAAGCTGCCGGTGCCAGTAGCAACCATCCGTCATTTAAGAAGATGTGGACTGATTGAAGGAAGACAACCAAACATCCATGTTTCGGCTGTGGTGGCGCAGGCTACTGCGAGTAAAGCTGAATATATCCGAACCAGAGCACAGGATGATGTATTTGATGACAAGCTGATCATTGACTATCTGACAAAATTCGGCAAAGCTTCGCGGGCCTGCATGGGCAACGGAGAAGTTAAGCAATGCGCCAGAAACTGCATTAGAAGCTTGGGGCGAAGCCATTCTTACTGCACCCACACTCTTCGCCGTTTTTTCAGACAGAAGCGACTCCCTGAAAAGTAAAGATACACCCACCACCTTCCATTAGACTTCAGCGATATGATGGTAACGGGACTGGAATAGCGGCCTGCCGTCAAAAGATCCAAGCACCTGCCATGCTTTACTCCGATATCGTATATTTGGAGCAACTTCTCTATACCTTAAACGCTTGCAGCAGGATGATTATTATCCATCAGATTAATGAGTTTCTTTACGACCTTTTACCAAAGACAAAGGCTGATGGAGAAAGCGAGCTGCAGTTGCGCTACAGCAATGAGTATGAGGCGACACGGCAGATTTTTGATGCGGAGGTATGACAGAGTATATAATTTTAGTAGCGGCGGCTATTGTTATTGAGGAAGACAGGGTTCTCCTTGGGCGTCGCGGGCAAAATGTGCCGCTTAATGGGTGCTGGGAGTTTCCGGGCGGAAAGATAGAGTATTGGGAAACACCGCAAGAGTGCCTGGAAAGGGAGCTGTTTGAGGAGTTGGGGGTTGCTTCAAAAGCAGGGGCGATTATTGCTGAGAGTGATTACCAATACGCAGAGGGTGCAATAAAGCTTTTGGCTCTGCTTACGGTTATTGCCGACCATAATTTCACACTGACGGTCCACGATAAAATAGAGTGGGTGCCTGT
>CAIMHT010000037.1 GCA_903840935.1 uncultured Chlorobiaceae bacterium | reverse complement strand
TATTTAATTATTTTTACACCTCAGACGGCTTTTGTCCCAGTAGCTGTGTTAAACTTCAAAAAAAATGAGTGATTGATATTCCTTTAAAGGAGTACAATTCCTTAATGGTGGAACTCTTGTTTAACTAAACGGCAACTAACAATGGTAGATTTAGTTGCCCTGTTGAATGGAAATTCGTTCCAAAGGTTATTCTGATTACAATATTGGGTATGGTGGTGTGCATCTCGTAGAGTTCTCTTGTCTTGTGGAATATTTTTTAGCGGTGGTTATCACTTAAAATTTTTCTCTATGCGTGTCCCTAAGGCTAAGCAGAACCCGGACATTTCATCTGAAACGAACGAAGCTTTGCCGCTGAAGGAGTGCCTGGCAAAAACCCGTATTTCAGAGAATCAGAAACGAGTGGGTGGGCGAGATGTTTTCGATCATTGCTTTATTGTAGGCGAAGTTGCCAGAGAACTTCTAATGCGAATGCCATCCTTTTTACGGGCAGCACTTTTTCCTGAAGGCTCGGAGCTTGTTGCCGCAATTCATGATATAGGGAAGGTCAGTCCCACATTCCAGGAGAAAATTTATAGGGGAACCAGCGATTATGTTCCGAATTCTCTCGCAAGCCTCTCCTGTATTAACCCTGCACTTGAGAAAAACTGGGGTCATCACGCAGGGGTCAGCATGGCCACTGCAAACTCCTTGAAAATCGGTCGGCATATTTCTCAAATCATAGGGCAACACCATGGGTACTCTCCAGAGTTGAATGGGCTTGTTGCCGAAGACGAGGTTTTTGGAGGTATGCCGTGGCAGGAAAAAAGAGCTGAACTTGTTCAAAATCTTAAATTGGCAACAGGGTTGCAGTTCCCTGTAATAGAAAACACGCAGCAGGCAAAAGCTGTTGCTGGTCTTACCACGGTAGCCGACTGGATCGGATCAGGTACTGACTTTGACAATCCAGATGATGCATGGCAATTACTCATCAAGAGCGCCGTTGATGCCGCTGGTTTTGTAAAGCCGGATCTCATCAAAGGGCTCGGATTCAATACCATTTTTGGGTTTGAACCGCGAGGTATTCAGGAGTTGCTGATTCAGCAGGCAAACATGCCCGGCACCTACATCCTTGAAGCTCCCATGGGCATCGGCAAAACTGAAGCTGCGCTTTATGCTGCGTATTCCATCATGGCTGCCGGAAAAGCCACAGGGTTCTACTTTGCCCTGCCAACACAGTTAACCTCCAACAAGATTCATGACAGGGTTAATGATTTTTTGAAGAAAATATTGACCTCTGAATGTACCCATCGCCGGCCTCTTTTGCTGCACAGCAATGCATGGCTGAAAGAAATCGAAATGGGTGAGGATGCTGGTCCGGGAGGTAACTGGTTCAGCTTGGGTAAGCGGGGTATTCTCGCACCTTTCGCCGTAGGCACAATTGATCAGGCGCTGATGAGCGTGATGAATGTAAAGCATGGCTTTGTCAGGGCATTCGGTCTTGCGGGAAAGGTCGTCATTTTGGACGAGGTGCACTCTTATGATGCCTATACCGGCACCATCCTCGATAAACTTGTTGAAACCCTCCGCGCACTCCAATGTACCGTTATCATTCTTAGCGCCACGTTGACCAAAGTGAGGCGTGAAAAGCTTTTAACGCAAGAGGTTTCCAATGAATCTTATCCGCTGCTCACCGTCAACAGGAGTGATGATGATTCCCCGATAGAAACAACCGCTACTGTTCCTGGTAAAATTGTCGTCAGTATACAATCGTTTTCAACTCCCGACACCGCTCTTGAAGAGGCCCTGAAGCGGGCTGAAGAGGGTCAACAGGTACTCTGGATAGAAAATACGGTCGCTGAGGCTCAAAGTATCTTCAGCATTCTTGCTGCTCGAGCTGACGGTCTGGGGATCGAATGCGGTCTTTTGCACTCCCGTTTTTTAAAAACTGATCGAGAACGCCATGAGGAGTACTGGGTTACTCGGTATGGCAAGGGGAACAGTGAGCTTCGACGTCAACATGGCCGGATACTGGTTGGCACTCAAGTGTTGGAGCAATCTCTTGATATTGATGTCGACTTTTTGATAACAAAAATCTGTCCGACAGATATGCTCCTCCAGAGAATAGGACGGTTGTGGCGGCACGGCGAAACTTTTCGTCCAATTGGCGCTCTCTGCGAAGTATGGATTTTAAAACCTGAAGAGAGCAATGCCGAAGAGCACCCCGAAAAAGAATTTGGCCCGACCGCCAAAGTCTACAGTCCCTACGTTCTGCTGCGAACCCTCAAGGTATGGAACAGTATGACGGAATTGATGCTTCCTGACCAGATACGCAATCTGATTGAGGCCACCTATCAGGAACAGGAGGAGAGTTCTCTTATGCTCAAACAAAAAGAGCTGCTCAAAAAAGGGCAGGAAATGCTTGAACGGTTAGCCTTGGGCGGCATTTCAGCAGGTGTCAGAACCTTGCCGGAAAGCAAGGCAAGCACCCGATACAGTGAACAGGAGAGTGCGGAAGTGCTGCTCTTGCAATCGTATCGCTTTGACCGTGAGAGGGGTGGTACAACGGTAAGGCTTCTTGATGGTAGCGAACTTTTTCTGCCATTAAAATCTCCGTCCAAAGGCAGAAGGGATCAGCGTTTCTTGGCAGCGGCACTTGCACAACAGACCGTGCATGTTGCCGACTACCTTGCCCCCCAAGCATTGCCAATGAAGAGCCTCGACTGGCTGAAAGGTTATTTTTATCTCGGCGATCGCGAGCATGATGAGAGCATGCTTCGTGTAGCTATTGTCAGCCAGGATGGTGAACTGAAATCCCTGAATGGTCAAGACGCATCAGATTCACGGAGAATAAGCTACAATCCAAGACTCGGTTATTGTTCCCCCAAAAAATAAACCAGGCAACACCATTGATATGACCCTTGAAAATCGATTTAATCTGATTGACGAGCCATGGATACCTGTTATCGACAAGGGCCGATTGAGCCTGCGCCAGATATTCAGTGACGCCAGCAATCGAGGTCTCGGAGGCAACCCTTTGCAGAAGATGGCCATGACCAAGCTTTTGCTCGCCATTGCACAAGCCGCATTCACACCTGGAGACGATGAGCTTCTGGAAACCATCGAGACTTCAGATCTTGCCCAAAAATGTCTTGACTACCTTGAAAAATGGCACGACAGATTCTGGCTGTATGGCGAAAAACCATTTTTGCAAATGCCAGCCATAAACGGCCTCATTGAGCGACGGAAACGAAAAGATCTGAGTGCTGCCACCAACAAGGCTGGTGAGCGGAATGCCGAAGCGAGTGCACAACCAAAATCATTAGGGATGGGATTCTATCCCGATCTTCCTGCTGACAATAATACTATCCTCACCCAGTATCAGGTGCCCAAGGTATTGTCTGATGCCGACAAGGCTTTATTTATTGTCTCGCTCATGAATTTTGCTTTGGGAGGAAAGCGCACTGAAAAAAACCTTGATATCTTAACTGATGGATATGTTGGTAAAACAGGGTCGGCAAAAGCTGCTCCAAGTATAGGAAATTATATTGGCTATCTCCACTCCATTCTTGTGGGTGAAACCCTCATTGATACCTGCCTCCTGAATCTTTTGTCATACGAGCGAATAGCGGAAAATCAATACTGGACGACGGGATTAGGAACTGCTCCATGGGAAGAGATGCCGAAAGGAGAGGATTGTTCAATAGCGCAGAACCTGAAACGTTCCTACATGGCGACTCTTGTCTCAATATCTCGCTTCGTTTTGCTTGAAGGAGAAGGGATTTATTACGTAGAGGGACTGCAATACCCAAGCCACAAAGAGGGGTGGCGGGAACCAAGCATGGCTGTAAATGCAAGTGGCCCAACTCTGAAAATCAAGTGGATTGATACAAACAAGCGCCCATGGCGGGAACTTGTTTCATTGCTCGCATTTATGAGTGCAGGTAGCCGTCAGGGTTATGATTGCCAGTTTATTCGGTACGGACTTGTTCGCTTTCGCAGCAGGTACAAGCGGATTGGTATCTGGTCAGGAGGTCTCAAGGTAAGCACAAACGCAGGTGATCAATCGGTCAAACAGGATGATGATTTTGTTGAATCACTGATTTTTCTCGATTGCGCTATTCTTGGTGAACTCTGGTACCATCAACTCCAGGTAGAAATGGACGCACTCGACAAATTGTCCAAAACGGTATGGGCCGCAACAAACAGCTTTTTTAAAGCACAGAATATGACTGATGCCAGTTTGGCAGGGCAAGCTTCAACATTGTTCTGGGAACTTTCCGAACGTCGTTTTCAGAATCTGGTTGATGCCTGCGCTCCACCTCATGACACCGTAAGAGTTAGAAAAATATTCGCGCAGTCAGCCATAAAAGCCTACGACACTTTTTGCCCAAAAGAGAGCGCCAGGCAGATTGATGCATGGGCAAAAAACAGACCAAATCTCATCAATTACCTCAACCCGGAAAATAAAAAGTCATGAATAATAAACCTGGAACAAAAACCAGCAAGTCGCAGGCATTTGTAGAGTACATCATAGACCGGATCGCAAAGAACAAGGGCTTTGCTGCCGCTCTCAAGCGGGCCGACAACCCTGCAACGGAATACCAGAGCTGGGAGTATCTGGCAGCCTTCAACATTGATCTGGAAAAGCCATGGGAACGTTTGCCGTTTGCCACAGTTGCGGCAGCAATTGCCAAGGAGAAGAGTGCTCATAATGGCAATGAGGGAATCGGCAGGGCTATTGCCAAATGTTATGATGATGGTAATCAGAGCGATCAGGCAAAAGCAAAATTGCGTCGTCTGCTTGCCTGTGACTCCGTCGAAGAGGCGTGCAGGATTCTCCGCCCGCTCTTCAGCCTGATTGCCTCAAGAGGGAACTCCTCTCTCAACTACGCCCGTCTACTTGAACAACTGCTGAAATTCCATTGGGAGAGCGAAAGAATAAAAAGCCAGTGGGCACAGGAGTTTTATAAGTATGACCAGTCAGCGGCTAAAAAGGAGGCGGCATGATAGCAAGCATACTCCGTCTTGGTCCCAAAGATATTAAAACACTGCGTATCACTGACGATTACTCGTTGCACCGGGTTGTCTACAGCCTCTTTGAAGACCGGAGAACCGAAGCAGAAAAAAACGCAAGTGTCCCCAGCGGTTTTCTCTATGCCGACAAGGGTGGCGACAGCAACGGCCGGTTGATACTCTTGCTTTCAGACCGGGAGCCTCGCAAACCAGAGCACGGTAAGCTCGAATCAAAGCCTGTTGATGAAAAATTTCTGACTTTTGATCGTTATCGGTTCGATGTGCTCATCAATCCAACCAAACGCGACAACAAGAGCCGTAAAATTATAGCTCTTCGAGATCGTGAGGAGATTGCACAGTGGTTCATCAATAAAGCACCTGCTTCATGGGGGTTCGCTGTCCACTCTGCCACGCTCCTGGTAAAAACTCTTCAGGTCAAGCAATTCGTCAAACAAGCTCATAGCGTCACGCATGGAGGGGCTGAGTTGACTGGCGAACTTGAAGTGGTTGACCGCGCTCTTTTCATAAAAAGTTTTCAACAAGGTATCGGACGTGGCCGGGCTTTCGGCTTTGGCTTGCTTCAGATAGCCCCTTTAAAAGTTTCAATCATTAACTAACCACACAACCACCATGAGCAGCACCAATCCATTCAGAAACACCCGTATCGAATATCACATTCTTCAGTCATTTCCAGTCACCTGCCTGAACCGTGACGATGTGGGAGCCCCAAAAACCGCAATCGTTGGGGGAAACACCCGTGCCCGTGTCAGCTCTCAATGTTGGAAACGTCAAGTGCGGGTTGCCATGCAGGACTTTGATATTAAACTCGGCATTCGCACGAAAAAGATAGACGAATTTGTTGCTAAAGCCTGCGTCGAAAGAGGCGCTTCAGAAGAGCAGGGAGCTGAATGCGGAAAGGTTATTTCCGAAGCATTCAGCAAGGATACACTCTTCTTTTTCAGTGAATCCGAAGCGCAAGCTTTTGCTGACTACGCTCGGGAAAAAAGCTTTGTTGGTGCAAAACTGAACGACAAGGAACTCCAGAAAGTCGCAAAGAAAACCCTGAACCCTGCTCTTAACGGTCTTGACATTGCCCTGTTTGGCCGTATGGTTGCTCAAGCAAGTGAACTCGACATTGAGGCGGCTGCGTCATTCTCTCACGCCATCTCAACGCACAAAGTGAGCAATGAGGTGGAGTTTTTTACCGCTCTTGATGACCTGAGTGAAGAGCAGGGTTCTGCGCACATGGGAAGCCTTGAGTTCAACTCAGCGACCTATTACCGTTATGTCAGCCTCGATCTTGGCCAGCTTTGGGCTTCCCTCTCTGGTGACGGTCTCGAAAAAGCAATTGAGGCATTTACCAAAGCCCTTTTTGTAGCTGTTCCGAGTGCAAGGCAGACCACCCAGTCCGGAGCCTCCCCATGGGAATTTGCAAAAATCTTTGTCCGTAAAGGGCAGCGCTTGCAGGTGCCTTTTGAAACCGCAGTTAAAGCAAAAGATGGCGGCTACCTTCAGTCAAGCATAACAGCACTTACCGATTATCTTACCAAAAAAGAGTCGCTGGCAGGGTCGTTATTCGGCAAACAAAAAGAGTTTTCTTTCGGTGAGGATGCAGGTTTCAGCATTGACCATCTTGTCGCGGAATTGAAAGCATCTG
>CAIMHT010000036.1 GCA_903840935.1 uncultured Chlorobiaceae bacterium | reverse complement strand
GGCAAGCAGGTGGCCTTTGTCATCTCTGGCCCATTCAGCCAGGTTCCCAACCTGATGGAGATTTTCAGCGGTTTCTTTGAGTTTCAGGGGGCCAATATTGTTGGCGTTGTCAGCGATGAAAGCGGCAATTCCGCCGACCTCGACCGCCTGATTGACCAGTTGCCGGCCCGCGCACTGGCCTACGTCCAGGCTGGCTACCTCCGCCCGCAGACCTTCCTCGGAGTGGGAGGCATGAACATCTTCCGCGATGATATTTACGGTCGTCTGCGTCCCATCTTTGCCGCCGACCACCGCGCTTTCCGCCGCATGGGCGTTTACAAGACTTTTCCCATGGCAGAACTTAACACCGTCCTGTTGAATACTTTCGTCGCCCCGTTTGTTAACTTGCCCCCCATCCGGAAAAAGTTCGACAAAATGATAAAAAAGCAAATGGTCGCATAGCATCAAAAGGTGGTCGCCAAGGTCCAAGCTCAGGCCCATGAAAAGAAAGCATAGTAATTCGAACAAGAAAGAAAAAGGCATTGGCCCGCTTGTCGAGAAAGTTTTCGGCCTTTCGTGTGATCGTAAAATAAGCATCTCGTTAGCTCTGGGTTGTATGAAAAAAATAGCAAAGTAGTGTTACCCTTGATCCGGTTAACTTCCATCCTTAAACCACCAGAAAGGAGTCATGAAAGTACTCATCGTCTATTGGCATCCGGAGTCTCTGAGCTTCAACGCATCGATGTTCCGTGCAGCGTGCGACACTTTTTTGCAAGCAGGACACGAGGTTCGTACCTCCGACATTCACGCGATGGCGTTTGACCCTGTCTCAAGCCGCAAGAACTTCAGCACTATAAAGGACCCATCTTTCCTCAAGCTGCAGGCTGAGGAAGTGTATGCCACTGCAATGCATGGCTTCTCAGAGGAGATTGAAGCGGAGATCCAGAAGCTTGAGTGGTGTGACCTCATGGTGTGGCAGTTTCCTCTTTGGTGGTTCGGCCTTCCTGCCGCTCTCAAAGGCTGGGTGGACCGTGTCTTCGCCATGCAGCGCACCTACGGCGGCGGCCACATCTACCAGACGGGTGTCTTCACTGGCAGACGAGCTCTCCTTTCCCTCACTACTGGAGGTCCCGAGGAGGCCTATCGTAAGGGCGGCTTCAATGGAGATATTCTTGGCGTTTTGCGCCCTGTTCATCGCGGCATCTTGCAGTTCGTGGGCTTCGATGTTTTGGCACCGCACGTTGTCTATGGCCCCGCGCATCTAACACTCGAACAGAGGCAAGGAGCCCTGGAACTCTACGCGTCGCGCTTGCTATCGATACCATCCGAAGCGCCGATCGATGTCGGGCTCTATTGAACGGTGTGTTCACTCCTCGTTGCAGAGGCAATGAGCAACGCTGTACGCAAGTGACAATCCCATGAACAATCACAGCAACTGTTTGCCGGTCAACATCAATGATGTCAGGACAATTCACCCCGGTGAAACATGACTCGAATAAACTCTATTCTGTTTCAGTGCCAGATCATGGCAGTCATTTTGGGGAGCCTGACCTTCTCTTCGGTACATGCACAAGAGCAATGGAAATTCTCCGTCAACCAATACGACCTCAGAGAGAGTTACATCGATCAACAGGCTGATGTACTCGGAGTTCCATGCACCTCCAGGTTGAAGTTCATGTGCACTCAAGACCAGAAGGGGGCAACTGGCTATCTCTCAATGGAGCTCACCATTGCACCCTATTCAAAGATCGCCGGATTTGATTTTGAATTTTTCGAAGGTCCGGATGCTCCGGTTGGCGGGAAAAAACTCTTGAGCATTACCCTTGCAAAGGCCGGCAAGCAGATTCGGTTTCAGGAGAGTCTCGGTGGCTGGGTGAGCGCAGAAGTCGAAGATGGGTTCGTTTTTGGGGCCGGAACACCCACAAAGAATCGCAATGGCTCTATGCGAAAGATCATAAATCAGATGATAGGCGGTACCGAAACCATAGAAGTGGCCGTTACGGATGGCAAGAAGCCCTCCAGGGTTGTGTCCGTTATATTTCCTGTGGCGAATGGCAGGGAGTGTTTCAATGCATTGTTGAAAGGCATTAAATGAGCTCTATCACCCAAACCCGCCTCTCAACTCAGACCAGGGTGCCAGCGTTTTGGCTGGTTAGCTACTTTCGTTAGAACTTATGCACAATGGTTGCTTTGATATGAGAGTATATAGAATTATCAGTGATCTGCTCATAGTAGCATCGACCACGTTATTAATTGGCATAATAGCATTTGATCAACTTTCCCATACTGACAATCAGTTATTAAGAAATATTTTTTTGCAATCCATGCATCTGTTTTTTTTGATTGGGATAGTTTTAAATGTATTGCACCAATTTAAGGAGAAACAATCTCTTCATCTCCTGTTCACCTTGATACCCCTCTTCTTTTTTTTTATCGCTGTTGCAGGATTATTTATTGGCTTTCAATTTCCTGTTGTTTTTTTGCTGATATTTGATTTCTACTTGATATACTGGTTCTTTTATTTGTTCGTAAATGATCTTAATCAACAGGCAACTTACTGAGTCCGTTCTAACCAGCCTGAAGAAAGGCCGTTAGCGGGTTATTATTATCCCTTATTGTAAAGAAAAGATAAAATAACGAAAAAGAGGCTCTCAATGATGGAGTGG
The DNA here is from genome assembly GCA_903840935.1 of uncultured Chlorobiaceae bacterium. Classification (GTDB taxonomy): domain Bacteria; phylum Bacteroidota; class Chlorobiia; order Chlorobiales; family Chlorobiaceae; genus Chlorobium. The sequence goes on along the minus strand of CAIMHT010000036.1, from coordinate 16,497 downwards.
CTTCGATCAGTTGGGCGAGGACGCGATATCGCACACAGAGGCTATTATCTTAAACGTACAGAAACGTCAGTCTGGCATTTCTGCGTCGTGTCGGAGCTGTTTTGGGAGTAAAGCCACACGTTAGTTTTCAGTAGCGGATTCTGAGCAACTCTTCAAAATAGACAACGGTCGCAAGAATATCGAAAACTACTGTCTCCATATCCTCAGCATTTATGAGGACGGCTAACGTTCAATTGATTCGTCCTTATGGAGATTCGGCAGCGACAACCGTTGCAACCTTTTCTGCAAGAAAGTCGGCGAAAGCCTCAGAATCATTGATACAAGGCAAAAACCTGATCGATTTCACCGAACTTGCAGCGGCTTCTTTCTGCGCGTACAGAATTGTCTCTGTTCCGTCCGAAAAATAACCGCAACTGAAAATATCGACATCTCTGGCTCCCTTGGATGAGAGAGCTTTTAAGGACTCGGCAAGAGATGGCTTTGTCCAGGTTCCTCCCACGTCATGGTTAAGGTATGCTATTTCGATACGGTCATAACCGTTGCGAGGATCAATAAGGATAGCATTGCGAAGAGTACTGCCCATCTCTTGCATCTCTTTCAAGCCAGTATGAAACATCGGTACATCTCCTTTAGTATCCTTGACGAGAGTACCATGAAACGCCAGAACTAAAGCCGATCCATTAGTTTTTCCGTATGAGAACACATGGTCGAGGTAAACTTGTCGGAGCCCCGCATCTTTCCAGAAACCGTGTACAACGACAGGGCATCGCTGACCATTGATCGGCAGGCATCGGGCGGAGAGCCGCTGCGGGTTTCCGGAAGTCAGCCGATTATCGATGGGGGACATGGAGACTAACAACTGGAGGTCATGGCCGCTCGTTTGTTCGACGATATCCTTAACGAATGGAGGGGTGGCATGGAAGGCCGAATAAACTTCAAAGTTGATCTGGTCAGGCATCACGACTCTGTTGAGCTTTTCCTGAAGTTGCGAAGCCTGTTGCCTGGTGATCCTGTTTTGCGGTGATCGGTATTTTTGTGCACGAAACGTAACTTTGTTTTTCATGCCTCCAGCCAGAGATGCCACAAGCTGCAATGGACGGGGCAGCTTCATCACCTCTCCAGCATGGGCAAGGGTATGGCGGATCATGGAGAAATTCTCAAAAAAACTCTCTGTTTCAGCTTCTCCATGGGCAACCAGTATAACAGCGATCTTTTTCATCATTGAAAGAGAATTGATATAACCCGTTTCAGCAATAATCGGAGACGGTATTTATTCCATGTTTGACACGTGGTTTTTCTTCCGGGAAATCCTGTTGCTGCCAAGCAACGCGACAGGCAGTAAAAGGATAAAAAACAGGATGTCGCGGACAATCGGACCGATACCGATCCCCTCTTTCAGTCCGTACCATTGTGAAAGAAACTCGAAGCAGCCGCAGTCATGATCGAGCCCCCTCATGAGATTGTTTGCCATGGCGGCGATGAAGATCGCCATCATGCAGAGCATGACTGAGGCACTAATCCGCGAGAAGAGGTTGAGGAGAAGCATGGTGCCGCACAGCAGTTCACAAAGAGAGACGAGAAGCGCAACGGCGGGGATGAGCAGTGAGGGCAAAATCTGGTATTCCGCGATGACAAGAGCGAAATACTTCAGATCCATAAGTTTTTCACCTCCCGAAATGATGAATATGGCGCCGAGCAATAGCCTCAGGGCTGTAATCAATGCTGATGGAAAGCCAATCCTCTGCATAGGCGTTCTTGAGTTTCCTTGTTTATGATTGCTTGGGAAGGCTTTGCTTCAAACAGGCTCATCTTTCCATCGGGAAGCCTGCGTGAGACCATTCGACGAGACCGCCTGAAAAAACCTTGACATTCCTGTAACTGTTTTTCTTCAGCTTTTCAGCAACATGCCGCGCCTTTGGGCAACCAGGTCCGACACAATAGACCACAATCAGGGTTTCAGTGGTTATTTTTTGCCTGAAATCAGGAAACTGATCGTCAAAGCGGCTGTCAGAAAGAGAAATGGCGCCTTTGATATGCGAATTGTAATAGGAATACTCGGAACGAGCATCGACAAAACATGCCGAATGAGTGTCAAAAAGGGCTTTGGCGGCAGAGATGTCGAGCTCACCGGACTCTTCTTTCGGCAGAGCTACAGATGTTGCCGCATGAAGTTGTGTTACGGCAGGGGAAAGATATGAAAGCAAGAGTAGCGAAACGATCAGCTTTCTCCGTAATGGTTTTCCTGACATGGTACTTAAAGGCATGGTTATTCTTTAAAAACTGTAACGTGCTCCGAGCAAGAAATTACTTGTTGAAACATCGACTTTTCTGTCAGCAGCAAATCCTTCCAGATTTAGTGCGGCAAAATACCGATACGAAAGGTCTACTGTGACGTTATCAGATGCTTTAACGCCGACACCTGCGCCAACCTGCCATGCAAACACGCCATTGGATGTGCCGGTTCTTGTTACTCCGAAGGAATCAGCAGGAGTCCGCTCTTTATTATTAATACTTGCAATTCCAATACCAGCCATCAAGAATGGTGAAATTTTGCTTTCAGCATTGAAATCTGCAAATCCATTTAACATATATGATTGAATGGAATAGGTCCATTTTTCATCGCCAGCTTCTGGTGTGCTGGTGAGACCATTATATTCTTCGTAACCAGTGCCATTTAAGGTGAATTTGCCAACCATGTTTGACTGATATCCAACTGCGGCTTCAATACGAAATCCTCCTGTTTTGATGCCAAATGCTCCTTCAAGCGCTAAACCCGAATTCATGTCATCTGTTTCAACCTTATCCTGCACCTGAAATTTATACTTGACATTGTTCATCAGGCCGACTCCACCAGAAGTTTTGACATAAGGAGTCACCGCAGATGCTATTGACGGAACAGCAACAATACCTGCACCCAATAGTATCAACATGAGAGTTCTCTTTTTCATGGCTTTTTTGTTTCGGTTAGAGAGAAACGCGCTCGCGTTTCAATTTAGTAAATTAAACGATAATAACTCCCACTCAATGGCATGTAGCGGCTTCGAGTAAATATTATAATCCATCTTGTTTATTTTCAATAGCTTTAACCTTTGTACTACCGAGCTTGCGGCCCAATTGCATGCACATCATTTTCGAAAAGTCCCCGAAAAAAAGTACGAAGGTGTTAAATACTTTTTTTTGAATAAAATACAGCTATTACTTTTTGGTTAATCGATCAATTTCCAATACAGGAATCGATATGGCAATGAACAGTGTATACAAAGTTATAAATTTTTACTGTATCTTTCTGCTTTTGGTGATCAAAAAAAATGAACATCCACATTCAACAATGCAGGGAAGTTTTCTTTTGGAGAACAAGTAACGCCTTATTTAAATAAACGATAAAAAATGGTCAATGCTGACGGATTAGGTCAATATCAATTTACAAAAAGCTGGTTTGAGGAGACGGCAAAGAAGGTATGGGACAAGCTTCTCCCACAAATCAATCCTACGAAGATTTTAGAGATTGGCTCCTACGAAGGTGCAAGCACCTGTTACCTGATTGATAGTCTGGCGCCCAAAAACAAAATCGAGATCCATTGTATCGATAGTTGGGAGGGAGGAATTGAACACAAAAATGGCGAAATGGCTGAAGCCGATATGACGGAAGTTGAAAAACGATTTTTACACAACACAAAAATATCTTTGGCTTGTGTTGAGAAGAGTGTTGATTTTCAAATTCATAAAGGTTTTTCTGATGTTGAGCTTGCAAAACTGCTGGTATGCGGCAAACAAAACTATTTTGATTTTATTTATGTAGATGGTTCTCATCAGGCCCCGGACGTCCTTTGCGATGCTATTTTGAGCTTTCGGCTTTTGCGTGAAGGTGGCGTCATTGCTTTCGATGATTACTTATGGGCGGAGAACCTGAGCTATGGTATCGATCCAATTCGTTGTCCAAAACCAGCTATTGATGCATTTACTAATATTTATTGCAGAAAAATGCGGGTTCTTTCTGCGCCATTATATCAACTGTACATCCAAAAAGTAGCAAACTAAGTCCACTGATATGCAGCGACGGAGTGTATTGTGTTTACAAGATACCCCAGGCAATATTCTGATAGTCCGAGTCCCTGCCGAAGTTGTTTGTTCATAGGAATAACACGACGACCTGTTTAACCTTTAGAAGTATCATTGCTCAAGTGGATCTCTTCTGAAAGATTTTCATCTGAAGTCAGTAATATATTCCATTTCAGACACGAAATCTTTTTTTGCTCTTAAACCTTCTTTTGTGGAGAAACGGAAGATGAAAAGTTTTTTTTTCGTTCCGATGAAAAGGCAGATACTTTGCTATCAATCTGATTTTTAGTCAGAACCTTTGCTTCTTTTCGATACCCATTTTGTCTCCTAAACTGATTATGAATTAATGATAATTAAATATAATGTAATGAGTCAAATTGGGCAAGGAAAAAGTAGCGAGATTAAATTGCTGTTTTATTGAGTCTTACGATTACTCGTTATAGGTGATGAATTGTATAACGGGTTAAAGAGTGGGGTAGAGATGGTATTGGGAATTTGTTCAAATCACATTAGCATTCCAAATTACGTCAAAATATCTGTAAATCCAATGATAGAATGTCATTATAACTACGTGCACGGAGTAAAGTATTCTGTGTTTCTATCATTAGCAACATCCTTTCTTTACATAAGAATATTAACGATATCCTTATGAGCGCACACCAAGAAAAGGTTTGTGAAAATAATATAGGTAATCTTGATGTTTATAAAAGTTACAAAAAATCACCTTATCTATCGTTTAAGCATTCTTCATATTTTCAGGTTTATGCTGACCTATTCGAAAAATATAAAGATAAGTATATTACGTTTGTGGAGATAGGTGTATTAAATGGGGGGTCGCTATTTATGTGGCGTGACTATTTTGGACCTAACGCTCGTATTATTGGAGTGGATTTTAATCCGCTTGCTAAAAAGTGGGAGAGTGAAGGGTTTGAAATACATATAGGAAGTCAAAGCGACTCAATATTTTGGGAAAGATTTTTTAACGCTGTGGGACCAGTCGATATTGTATTGGACGATGGAGGGCATACTTTTGAACAGCAGATTATTACCGTTCATAACTGTATCCCTAACATAAATGACGAAGGACTAATAGTTGTTGAAGATACGCATACGAGCTATTTTAAGTCCTTTGGATACCCATCAAAATATTCGTTTATTGAATGGACAAAAAAGCTGATAGATAATATAAACTCACGCTTTCCCTCAGTAAAAGTATCAGTTCTTCAATACAATAAATATATTTATTCAATTACTGCATTTGAGTCAATTATTAGCTTTAAGATTAATAGAAAAAAATGCTTTGAAAACGAGTCTACATCTAATGATGGAATTACATCTAATGCTGCGGACTTTAGGTATGAAGGATCAAAAATTGCGAATATTAATATTTTTGAACAAAGGATATCAAAAATATTGAATTGGCTAAAATATATCTCTATTATTAAGTTAATAAAAAATAAACTTTTTGAAAGTGTTAAAATACTGCTTACCAAAAAAGAATTGATAAAGTTAAAACGTTTTTTCTAAACTAAAAAAGTTGTTTTACGAATAACATTGATCGCATACTCATGTTAAGTTGAATTGGTGACGAATTTTTGTGTTTGGTAATCGCCCGTGTTATAGGTGTAATGTCCCCCTTGTTATTTCTCAGAATGAGATAGTTTTCGGAAGTAGTGACTTTCCTCTTTTATTCATACTCGCAGGTTGTCGTTGCCGTTGGATTGTGGTAATGTGTAGATACTACCTTTGCCACCAAAGCTTTTCTATTGATTTTGAAAGCATTTGCTGTCTTTAAGGGTACTTATGTTTCCCAATATGAGGAGAAACATCAAAAATCCTTAACCTATAAGGGTTTTTGATGTTTCTTTGCCATTTTGATATAACAATAAAGCACATAAAAACAATAGGATAGAAAATCACCATTACTCCCACTCAATGGTCGCCGGTGGTTTCGATGAAATATCATAGGCCACCCTGTTGATGCCGCGAACCTCGTTGATGATTCGGTTTGAAACACGGGCCAGAAAGTCATGTGGTAACTGCGCCCAGTCGGCGGTCATGCCATCGGTTGATTCAACTGCCCGCAGTGCAAGGACATTCTCATAGGTGCGCTTGTCGCCCATGACGCCGACGGACTGAACCGGCAGCAGCACCGCAAACGCCTGCCAGACCTGACTGTAGAGGCCGCTTGATTTCAGCTCTTCGATAAAGATTTCGTCGGCATCCCGGAGGATGTCGAGCCGTTCCCTGGTGATTGAACCGAGCACCCTGACAGCAAGGCCGGGGCCGGGAAAGGGGTGGCGCATCAAAATATCCTCGGCGATGCCGAGTTCCCGGCCCACGGCACGCACTTCATCCTTGAAGAGCTCGCGGAGTGGCTCAATCAGCTTGAGCTTCATCCGTTTCGGCAGTCCGCCTACGTTATGATGCGACTTGATGGTTTCCGAAGGACCTTTGACGCTGACGCTTTCAATTACATCAGGGTAGAGGGTGCCCTGTACCAGAAATTTTTCACCGTTCATCTGTTCTTCAAAGATCTGGATAAAGGTGCGCCCGATGATTTTGCGCTTCTTTTCAGGAGATGCGACAGCTTTCAGTCGTTTCAGGAAGAGTTCTGACGCATCGATCAGGCTTACCCTGAGACCGAGCGTCGAGAGAAAGCTCATCACCTTTGTTGCCTCATTTTTTCTCAACAGGCCATTATCGACAAAGACGCAGTGTAGCTGCTTTCCGATTGCCTTGCCGACCATGACGGCGGCAACGGTAGAGTCAACACCACCGCTGATGCCGCATATCACGCTCTCTTTGCCTGCCTTGCGGGCGATTTCTGCAATCTGGTGGTCGATAAAGCTTTTTGACGACCAGTCAGGCTTGATGCCCGCAATGTCAATCAAAAAGTTCGAGAGAAGCTGTTTGCCGTAGAGGGTATGCTGCACCTCGGGGTGAAATTGCAGTGCGTAGATTTTCAGCGCACCCTTCTGCCCGAAGCTTTCAAAGGCACACATTTCAGAGTTGTCGCTGCTCGCCGTTACCCTGAACCCTTCAGGCAGGCGCACTACTTTGTCGCCATGGCTCATCCAGACATCAGAATCGGGAATATTGCGGAAGAGCGGGCTCTCATGCTCTTCGCCATGGTTGACCAGAATTTTAGCGCGCCCGAACTCATGCTTTGCCGAACTGGCTACCTCTCCCCCGAAATGGGTGGCAATGGCTTGCAGTCCGTAGCAGATGCCGAGGATGGGAATGCCAAGCGAAAAGATTCCTTTATCAGGCAGAATGGCCGATTCGTCGTAGACGCTTGTAGGACCCCCTGAAAGGATGATGGCCTTCGGGTTGTGCTCCCTGATGCTCTCCGGTGATGCATTGTAGGGAAGAATTTCAGAATAGATACCCAGTTCGCGAACACGACGGGCAATTAACTGAGTGTATTGTGAACCGAAATCAAGAACGAGTACCGATTGCATAAAAAAACGGTTGTACAGTTAGGTAAACATAAAATCAGAAGACTTTTTCTTCTCTTGGCTGAAGTGCCGGCAAGGCATTTTGCATTTGAGGAGCGCCATTACCGTTTCTGGCAGCAGTGCTGTCTCCTTCTGCCGGGGAAACAGTTCCATTGTTTGGTTGTACCGGATGGGCTTGATAGTATTGGAAGCCCTTGGGTGTGAAATACTCAATATAGGCATCACTGTTGAGCATATCGGACGGTGTATTGGTCTGTGCTGAAATTGGTACGGCAATAATGGTCTCAGGTATATAGAAGTTCCTGTTCTGGAGTTTCAGCGATGGGTCACTGTAGCAGCGTTTCATAAAGCCTGCCCAGATGGGAAGGGCTGCCCGTGCACCCTGCCCATACTCCATCGAGGTAAACTTGATGCGCTCATCATCAAACCCGGTCCATACAACAGCGACAAGCTGCGGAGTGAAGCCTGCAAACCAGGCATCCCTCATGCTCTGGGTCGTGCCGGTTTTGCCTGCTGCCTCCATATTGAAGGCGTAACGGGAGCGAACTGCTGTACCGGTACCCTTGTTGACCACATCCTTGAGCATCGAGATCATCACAAAATTGGTGGCAGGGTCGATGGCAAAACGGCGGTTTGGAATGTACTCCGATATCAGACGGCTATGCTTGTCCTCAACCTTTAAAATGGAGACAGGCTCCTGCCAGACGCCGTTATTGGCAAAGGTCGAAAAAGCTCCGGCAAGTTCAAGCGGGCTGACAACCGATGTGCCGAGGACAAGAGAGAGGTTTGAGTCGAGGGGCGAAGAGATGCCCATTCTTCTTGCATAGCTAATGATTTCCGGTGTTGAAAGTTGCTCGTAGGCAAGCCGCACGGTCACCTGATTCAGCGACTGGGTCAGGGCTGAGCGGAGTGTCGTCATCCCTCCTGACGAACCGTCAGAGTTTCTCGGCGACCAGACCGTATTGCCGATAGTGAAGGTAAGAGGTTGATCAAGCACATGGAAGTTGGCGGGCAATCCCTTGTCGATGGCTGCCGTATAAACAAAAGGCTTGAACGTTGAGCCGGGCTGCCGTTTTGCCTGCCAGACATGGTCAAACTGATACTTGTACTCATCGGGCGAAAATTTGTTTCCCCCAACCCACGCCTTGACATGACCATTAGTTGGGTCGATGGCCACCAGTGCCACCTGTATACGGGTTTTTTCTTTCAGCAGTTCACTCACCCATACCTTGTCGGCCTTGATTTGCGCCAGCGCGTTCTGGTCGGTGAGCCCATTCTCCTTTAGCCCCTTGAACCGTTCGCTCTCCATGATCATCTGATTCTTCAGCGATTCAGGCCATACCCATGAGCGATCAAATGCCGCCTGCAGTTCGACCAAATGGGCGGCAGCAGCCTGTTGGGCATAATTCTGCATCCGGCTGTCGAGCGTTGTCTGGATGGTGAGGCCGTCGCGGAAAAGATTGGCGCTTCCCGCTGAAGTAGATGGTTTTAACGTCTGGCGGACATACTCGGTAAAGTAAGGAGCCATTCCCTGATGGTCTGCCGGATAGTATTTCAGCCGCAGCGGGCTCTTTTTTGCCTTCGCAGCCTGTGCGGGAGTAATAAAGTTCACCTTCTCCATCTGGGAGAGGATCAGATTCCGTCGGCCAAGGGCGCTGGCTGGAAATTTGGCAGGATTGTAGGCCGTAGGGCTCTTCAGTGTCGCAATAAGCGTTGCACTTTCCGGCAGTGTCAGCAGCCAGGCAGATTTGCCGAAATAGGTCTGGGCCGCGGCCTCAATGCCGTAGGCTCCGGAACCGAAATAGACGGTGTTGAGATAGAGTGCAAGAATCTCATCCTTCGTGTAGGTTTTTTCCAGTTCAATGGCCGTAATGAGTTCCTTGACCTTTCGGCTTACCGTTCGTTCCTGGGTAAGGTAGAGATTTTTGGCAAGCTGCTGGGTGATGGTACTTGCACCCTGCCAGCGAGAGCGTCCCTTGATGATATTTTCACCCATTGCGAGCACAAGCCGCCGCACATCAACTCCCCAGTGGCTATAAAAATTGACATCTTCAGTCGCAATAAGGGCGTAGCGCGTCGACATCGGAATGGATTTCAGCGGAATGAAGGTCCGGTTTTTCAGAAAAAACTTGTGCAGCAGTACGCCGTCCTCCGAATAGACCAGGGAGGCAAGGTCCGGGTTGGGATTTTCAAGCTCTTCAAGGCTTGGAAGGCCAAGAAAAGAACCCTTTGCAGAGGCATTTGGAGAGGTCAGCGTTATAGCAATGAGCGCCGCAAAAAGGAAAATAAAGGCTTTGGTCAATAGTTTATTCACAGTAGCAAGTAATCTTTAGGTTTACACAGAGGGTCACGAGATTGTGGTTTTCTCCTGGCCGCCATGCAGTTTATTGCGGACTCTGTTTATGAAATTGTTCCGCAAATTCAAAATGTTTTTTAAGCTCAGCGGCAAACAGGGCTGTCTCTTCAAGCATAGGAAGATGGCCAAGCTCCGTGAATTTTGCCAGACTTGTTGGTGCAGATGATTTGGCCATGCGTGTTTCGTAGAGTGTTATGGTGCCCTCGGGAGGAATGGTATGATCAGCCATCCCGACACAGCAGAGCAGCGGTGAAGAGATCAGCAGCACATGACGGGTATAGCGCCTCAGTACCTCACGATCGATGGAAAATCTCCCGACCGCATTGGTAGCCTCCTTGTCGGACTGCGTGAAGTCTTCGATAAGGATGTTGTGATACTCTTTGCTGATCTCTTTTGTTGCAGCCCGTTTGATAAAGATGTTTTTCATCGGTTCGAGCTGGAAGATGGAGCGGAAATTCATGGAAAAATCGATCAGCCCTCCAAGAAAAAAGAGGCCCAGAGAGGTAAATGCCGTCTCTTCAAAGATGCCGCAGGCAATGATGGTGGCCGAAACCAGTGCTTTGGAATAGCGCATGCAGAGTTCAGTTGCAACCATTCCGCCCATTGAGTGACCGACAATATGCAGTTTTCTTGAGGTTTGGAGCCCGAGATGCTCAATGAGCTCTGCGGCCTCATCGGTAAATCCTTGAATGGTAAAGGTCGGTTCGTACCCCTTGATGATCGTTTTCCCCGTACCGCTCTGGTCGTAGGTAATGCAGCGGTAATTGGCCGAGAGGATGTTGACTACCGGTTTCCAGTATCGGGAGGAGACCGCCCATCCGTTCACAAAGAGCACCACAGGTTTTTCCCTGGCTGAATGATCGGATTCTGCACTGTCTTCGTAGTACAGTTGGCAACGCTTGGACGTTAAATAACTCATGGGAGTTGTATTGTTGTTTTTGTCTTAAAACATAACAGTAATATAACAATAACCCGAAATATCTTCTCTTCACTCATCCCTCACCCTCCTGCAAGCCTGCTTTTGTGACTCTGCGCCCCAATGAGTACATTAGCGTTAGCTCAAAGCAGCGATATTTCATCCATAAAGAGTGACGCCATGGACCATTCCCTTACCTCTCTTCTCTCTTTTCTTGTCGACTTTATCCTCCATATTGATACCCATCTGCAGGTGCTTGCATCAGAGTATGGTCTTTGGCTCTATGCCATTCTTTTTGTTATCATATTTTGTGAAACCGGACTTGTCGTTACCCCCTTTCTTCCGGGCGACTCTCTTCTTTTTGCTGCCGGTTCTCTTGCCTCCATGCCCGGTTCATCGCTTGACCCCCACCTGCTCTTTCTCCTCTTTTTTTTAGCGGCAGTGCTCGGCGATACCCTCAACTACCAGATCGGCCATAAGATCGGTCCCAAAGTGTTCAATTACGAAAAGTCACGCTTCTTCAATCCGGAACATCTTCTCAAGACCAACCATTTTTTTCATAAATATGGCGGCAAGACCATCATTATTGCCCGTTTCATTCCCATTATCCGAACATTTGCTCCCTTTGTTGCCGGTATTGGTGCCATGCACTACAGTCGCTTTCTCATCTTCAATATTATCGGCGCGGCGCTTTGGGCAGGACTGTTCAGTTACAGCGGCTACTTTTTTGGTCAGCTTCCCGTTGTTCAGCAAAATTTCAAGCTCTTGATTATGGCCATTATTGTACTCTCCTTCATGCCGCCGGTTATTGAGTACCTCAAGCATCGGTTTGGCCGGAATCAGGATACCCCAAATTGTTAACAGAATGTTGACAACCTGTTGATACCTTGACAGCTTACCCCTGCACACGCTCTGGCGATGGCTTGATACAACAGGTGCTTATGCTTGTTAAGCTTATTTAATAAAACATCTTAAATGATTTTTTTGGGATTTTGCCATATCCTCCCGGCTGATTCCCGGAATGGCCAGATTGCTGTATACTGGTGCGCGGATTGTTGATAAGTGATAACAAAAGAATGGGATGGAGCATGAAAACCTCTCCCGGAAAGAGAAAAAGAGCACAAAATCATGAAATAATATTATTTTAATCCGCAGAATTTTTTATAATTACAGCCTCCTTCCGGATCATATCGGCGTATAGCGCAGCCTGGTAGCGCACTTCCTTGGGGTGGAAGGGGTCGTGGGTTCAAATCCCGCTACGCCGACTCTCTTACCCGCATTTTCTTATCGATTTTTTCTTTTTCGCATTACATGTCTCTTCGCTGCAACTGATAACCGGAGAATACACACATGGATTTCGAATGCGCATTTGTTCCTGAACTGACGAATCTTGCTTCCCGTCCCGCACTCACTATAAGAACCCGCACAAGGGTAAGTGATATCTCGGCTCTTTTCGGTAAAGGGTATGCTTCAATTGCTCTGCTTCTTAACGAGCGAGGAATGGTTCCCGCAGGCCCTCCCTTTGCCCTTTATTACAACATGGATATGGATGACCTTGAGGTCGAATTCGGTTTTCCTGTCGATGAACTGCTTGATGGATCGGCTTCCATCATGGCATCAGTCACCCCATCGGGGAAAGCCGTTACCACACTCTATATCGGACCCTACGAAGAGATTGAGCCTGCATACGACTTCCTTATGAAGTGGTGTGCCGACAACAGTTTGATTCTGAATGGGGTGGCCTATGAGGTTTATCTCAATGATCCCTCCAATACTTCACCTGAAATGCTGAAAACGCAGGTGCATCTGCTTCTGAAAGAGGGGTGATGTTACACTCTCTCTGTCAGCTCATTTTTTCCTGAAGAACTTCATAAGGTGTCCCGTGGTTACTTCTACCTGCAAGGGTAAACCCAAGTAATTGCCATGGAACTGCAGGATTTGAATATTGTTGTTATCGGAGCCGGAATCGGTGGACTTGCTGCAGGCGCACTGCTTGCGCGTAAAGGTGCTATGGTTACTGTGCTCGAAGCGCAGGACTATCCCGGTGGCTGTGCAGCAACCTTTTCCCGAAACGGCTACTGTTTTGATGCTGGTGCTACGATTGGCTGCGGGTTTCATGCAGGTGCTCCGATGGATACTCTCGGAAAAGAGCTTGGCATTACCTGGCCGATTGTGCCGGAAAGGGTTGCCTGGCAATACCGTCATCGCGCCCGTCTTCTCGATCTTCAACCGAATCGCCTCGACATTCTTGAGCGTTTTCCCCACTCGGCACCATTCTGGGCTGAACAAAATGCATTGGCAAAACTGCTCTGGCATTTCTCTGAAGGGGGGCTTTCCTGGCCGGTCAAGGGAGCAGGCGATCTTCTCCGTCTTGCCCGTAAAGGTATTGCCGGATTTTTTGGAACCTTGCATCTGCTTCCGTTTGCCAGAAAAACAGCCCATGAATGGCTTGCCTCGCATGGACTCCACACAGACCCTGATTTTGTGCGTTTTATAGACGCCCAGCTTCTGATTTCGGTTCAGACCACCTCACATCATGCCAATGCCATCAATGCCGCCATAGCGCTCGATCTTCCGGTTACCGGTGCTTATCATGTCAAAGGGGGGATCGGAACCGTTTCCAGGATGCTTGCCGGCTCCATTGAAGAGAACGGCGGAGCGGTTCTTTACCGTAATCAGGTTATTCGCATTGACTCGGTTCGACGGCAGGTGTTTGGTGTGGAAACATCTGACGGCAGCGCTCTTGCTGCTGATTATGTGCTTGCCAACCTTACGCATGATTCCCTTGCCCAGTTTGTAGAAGCGGAGGATGAACCGGCTTCTGAAAAGAAGGAGGGGCCCCTGTGGAGCGCATTCACACTCTATCTCGGCATGGAGCCAGCCATCTTCAGCGCGTTACCATCCTGTCATGTGCAGATTATCGGCGGCAACGGTGACCTTGCTGAAGGCAACTCAATTTTTGTTTCAGTTTCTTCTCCGGACGAACCCGATCGGGCCCCTGCAGGCCTTTGTGCTGTCACTATCTCCACCCATACCAGACCTGAACCGTGGTTTGAGGCAAAAAAGAGAGGTGAGTCTGCGTACAGTGAGCTGAAGGATGTCTATACTGAACGGGTACTTGATGTTCTTTCAGAACAGTTTCCCGATGCCCGCAATGTAATCCGCAGCATAACGGCGGCAACGCCAGTTACCTGGGAACGCTATACCGGACGCAATCAGGGTTGTGTCGGAGGCTATCCTCAAACCTCGCTTTTCAAGGTGCGCGGGCCGCTTACCCGGTTCGACAACCTGTTTCTTGTCGGAGACTCCATCTTTCCCGGCCAATCCCTTCCCGGTGTTGTGACCGGCGCACGTCGTACCATCGAACTTCTTCTGCAGCGGACTAAAAAAGTTGGACCGCAGCAACAGTAGCGGAGTGCGAAATATATTTGCCGGCAAGGCAATTCTCCCTTGAGAGCCCTCTTGCGTTCGCTCTTTCTTCACTATATTTCCCTCATGGACATCCTTGCGAAATTACAGATTCTTTCCGGTGCAGCCCGTTACGACGCATCATGCGCTTCCAGCGGGAGCAAGCGTGAAGGGCCCGCCTGTGGTACCGGCAACACCTCAAGCAGCGGTATCTGCCACTCCTGGGCGGATGACGGACGCTGCATCTCGCTCCTCAAAATCCTCCTCTCCAACGATTGCCAATACGACTGTGCCTACTGTGTCAACCGCTCATCCAATTTCGTAGAGCGCGCCTCATTCACCGCACGGGAAGTGGTCGATCTCACCCTCGACTTTTATCGCCGTAACTATATCGAAGGGCTATTTTTAAGCTCAGCCGTCATGGGGAGCCCCGACCAGACGATGGAGCGAATGGTCAGAGTGGCCGAAACCCTTCGCACCGAGGAGCAGTTCGGCGGCTATATTCATCTCAAAATTATTCCCGGCAGCAGCAGCGAACTGGTACGAAAAGCGGGGCTTTATGCCGACCGCATCAGCGTCAATATTGAGCTTCCCTCGCAAGCCTCCCTGCAGCGCCTTGCACCGCAGAAGCACAAGGAGGCTATTCTTGCCCCCATGGCTCTGATTGGCCGGGAGATAGCGTCCAGCCTTGTCGAACGCAAAACGAGCCGCCGTGCCCCACGCTTTGCCCCGGCAGGCCAGAGCACACAAATGATAATTGGTGCCAGCCCTGAAAACGACTTCCAGATTTTGCGTCTCTCCCAGGGGCTTTACAAAAAAATGAAGCTCAAGCGGGTTTACTACTCAGCCTACATGCCGGTCAGCGACGACAATCGCCTTCCCGTGCTTGCCGCGCCGCCTCTCTTGCGCGAGCACCGTCTCTATCAGGCCGACTGGCTTTTGCGCTTCTACGGCTTTTCTGCCGAAGAGATCCTTTCGGATGATGCCCCGAACCTCGACGAATCATTCGATCCCAAAAGCGCCTGGGCCCTGCGCCACCCTGAATTTTTTCCCGTCGAAATCAACCGAGCCGACTACGGTACTCTCTTGCGCGTACCGGGCATCGGGGTTACCTCGGCCAAACGCATCATCGCCGCCCGCCGCTTTTCGGCCATTACTCCCGAAGGGATGAAAAAGATCGGGGTGGTCATGAAACGGGCAAAATATTTCATCACCTGCTCAGGCAGAAGTTTTGAAAAAATCGACCGGCCAGCAGCCCTTCTTCGCCAGCAACTGCTCCTTGGCGACAGCAGCGAACCGGCTCTTCCAACGCAACTGGTTCTTCCCGGTATTTTTTCCTGACACCATGAACCGATACCTCTACGACGGCACCGCCGACGGTCTGCTCTCCGCAATTGCCTGGATACTTGAAGAAGAGCCCTGCCCAGAGCAGGTTGCCCTTGCAGAGCGCAAGGACACCCTTTTCGAAGAGGGCTTCTTTATTGGAACCGATGCCACACAGGCAGAAGATCTCCTGTTCCGGTTACGCAAGCATGCCCCCGATGCGGCCAGCACCCTTTACTCCTTTATGCTTGCCGAAAAAGAGGGGATGGAGAACAGCCTGCTCTATTATATTGCACTGGCCTTCACTCATGGCGACAAGGTCAATGGCTACCTTACCCACCCCGCAGTGCGCGATATTGTAGCCGTTGCCAAAAAAGCGGGCAGGGAGCTCCACCGCATGAAAGGACTCCTGCGCTTCGAAAAACTCCGGGATGGAGCCTATCTGGCAAAAATGGAGCCAGACCACAACATCATCCAGCCTCTCGCGTACCACTTCAGTCGCAGGCTCCGGGCGCAGCACTGGTTCCTCTACGACGTCCGCCGCCGCATTGCCGCCCGCTGGAACCAGGGTGCCCTCCAGTTCGGTACCATCGAACAGTTCACCGCCCCCGCCCTCTCAGAAGATGAAAAAAAGGTGCAGGCCCTGTGGCAAGCCTTCTTCAAAACCATCGCTATTCCCGATCGCAAAAACCCCCGCCTCCAGAAATCTAACATGCCCATGAAATACTGGAAATATCTGACCGAGAAGCAGGAGGAGTGAAGGGGATTTTATGACGAAAAAAAGCATTTGTTGCCTTGCAACACCTGTCAATATCAAAAGCGGGTAACTTATATTGCTAATGGTATTTTTTCCGTAACCCCTACCAGAGCCCGCTGCGAGGGTAATGTGCATCCAACGTTGAAAAACCTCTGACCCTCATGGCACACAAGGAAGCCACTGCCCGCATCAAAATCAACAGGCTGCTCGAAGAGGC